>JANODO010000064.1:0-12272 GCA_031412735.1 Rariglobus sp.
GGCCCCGAACGGTTCCCGCTCAGCGCGGGACCGGAGTGGAGTCGAGGGTGAGGCGGACGACGGACACTGCGGGGTCGGGCGCGTTGGCGGGCAGGCGCACCAGCAGCCCTGCTTCGGTGGGCTCAATGACCAAGGGCGCCCCGGGTGAGGCGAGGAGCCGCGCGGCGAGGCCGGTGTTTTTTACTGGGACGAGCAGGCGGCCGTCGGCGGGCCAGGCGAAGACATGCAGGTAGAGCTCGTGGCCTCGCACCGTGGCGCGCCCCCACGCAGGGGAGGACGAGAAAGGGCTCGCGGTCGTGCCGTGGATGGCCTCGCCGTTGACGCGCAGCCACGCGCCGATGGCCTGGAACGAAGCGACGGTCTCAGGCGTGAGCGAACCGTCGCCGCGCGGACCGACGTTGAGGAGGAGGTTGCCGCCCTTGCTGGCGATGTCGGCCAGATTGCGGATCAACGTAACGGGCGTTTTCCAAGCGTGGTCGTGGTCGCTGTAGCCCCACGTGGTGTTAAGCGTGATGCAGGCCTCCCAGTCGACGCCGGGCATGCCGTCGGCGGGCACGCGCTGCTCGGGCGTGAGGAAATCGCCGCGCGCGACGTCGAATTCGGCGTGCTCTGCCCCGGACGTCACCTTCACCGTGGAAGCGGCGAAAAGCCGGTTGTTTTGGATGATGGCAGGTTGGCGCGACCGCACCCGATTCAGGAGTTCGGTGGCGCGCCAGGCCTCGTCGCCTTGGAATTCCTGGGAGCTAAAATCCCACCAGAGGAGATCGACCTGGCCGTAACGGGTGAGCAGTTCATCGACCTGGGCGTGGAGGAAATCGATGTAGCGCGCGTGGTCGCGCGGGCCGGCCAGTTCGGGCCGGTCGGCGAGCGGGTAAGGAAGGCCCTTGGCGCGCGGGTAGTCGTAGTCGGCGTGGTGCCAGTCGATGAGCGAGTGGTAGAAACCGACGCGCAGCCCCTCGGCGCGGCAGGCCTCGACGATCTCTCGCACGAGGTCGCGGCCGAGCACCGAGCCGGCATCGAAGGCGGTGACGGCGGAGTCGTGGAGCGCGAAGCCTTCGTGGTGCTTGGTCGTGAAGACGAGGTAGCGGCAGCCGGCATCCTTCGCGAGCCGGGCCCAAGCGGCGGCGAAGCCGGGGACCGGCTTGAACCGGGGCAAGGCGGCGGCGGCGTAGGTCGCGGTGTCCGCCTTGACCATGCGCTGGATCCACTCGACACCGCCGGAGGTCGCGGCCGGTTTCCCCTCCCAGGTGCCGGCGAGGCCGGAGTAGAGCCCCCAGTGGACAAACATGCCGAACCGGGCCTCGCGCCACCACGCCATGCGGGCGTCGCGCTCGGCGGTGGTCTCGTGCGGGGCCGCGCACATGGCGACGGGCAGGAGGGCGACGGTCAAAATCAGGAGCAGGTTACGTATCATTTGAGTTGATACACGCGGACGTGGTCCACTTCCATGAAAGTGCCGTCGATCGTGTCGTTGACGCGGCCGGCCCAGGGGATGATGGCCAGGCTGAGATAGATGGGCGCGGGGCTGTGGCAGAACTCGTTTTTCTCGCGGCGGATTTCTTTGCCGTTGAGGTAGAAGACCAACTCGTCGGGCGTCCACTCGAGGCCGTAGGTCTGGAAGTCGCGGGCAAAGTCGTGCTGGCCGCCGATGGTGTCGAACGCGGTGAGCTCCCTCCAGCGGGCTCCGTCGTGGTATTCGAGCCGGTAGCGGTCGAGGAGGCCGGTCCAGGTGCCTTTGTTGTCCCAGCCGTTGAGAAACTGGATGCAGCCGATCTCGCGGGTGTCCGCGAAAGTGAACTCCACCCATTTCTCGCCCTCCTTTTGGGAGATCCAGGTGGCCTTGGGATTGCCGTCAATGAGCGCGGCGGAGGTGCGGCCGTCGTTCCGGTAATGGCCGCTCACGGTGATCCGGGTGGACGGTGCGCAGGCGTGGTTGACGAGCCCGCGGACGTCGCTGTCGGCGGTCGCGGAAAACGGGTCGGCGGGGTAGCCGGCGGGGTTGGGCGCGTAGATGCGGAATTCGCCAAGGTGGAAGTGGCTGGCGTGAGTGGAGCTGAAGCGGACGCGGCGGGTGCGGATGGGGGCTTCGAGCTGAAACGTGACATCGGGGCGGACGCCGAAGACGTGGACGCGCGGCGAGCGGGGGTTGGTGCGCTTGCCGTCGACCACGGTGACGTCGGACCAGTTGTGGATGTTGGTGTTTACCTCGTTCGGGTAGTGGCCCTCGTTGATATCGATCTCGAACTTTTTTCCGCGCGCAGGCACGGCGGAACCGCCGTTCATGAGCCAGAAGGAATTATTGGTGCCCTCGGCGGCGGCATAGCGGTAGCGGGCCTCGAAGTAGCCGTATTGGAATTTCTCACGCGTCCAGATGTTGCCTGAGGTCCACTGCTGGCCCCCGCGCTCCTCCTTGGCGTTGACGAGGCGGACGGTGCCGCGATCGATGACGACGTTTTCGCGCCAACGGCTGGAGAGGATGTGGGTGCTCGGTCCGTTTTGGGAATGCCAGTGGCGATCAAGGTCGCCGTCACCCCCGTCGAACTCGTCCTGCCAGACGAGCTTCCAGGCGGCGGCGCCGCCGGGGGGGACGGAGTCGGATGAGGCGGACGACGCGTGCGCGGCCATGAAGGGCGCGACGAAGAGGCCGAGGAGCGCGGCGGAGCGGAGGATAAACATCGGACTTAAAGGACGGGGATGGGGGCTTCGAGGCGGAGTTCGAGCCGGGCGCTGACGATCTGCGAGTCGGCGGGGACGCCGCTCTCCCCGACGGAGACGGTGAACGTATTGAGACCGGCCTTGAGCAACGCGGGCGGCACGGCTACGCGGAACGGATGGACCGGGTGACGCCAGCCGGCGAGCAGACCCAAGTCGGCGCGACCGACGAGCGCGGTGCCATTGAGAGCGAGCACGAGGGATTGGCCGGGTTTGCCGCCGGCGGGGGCGGCGAAGGTGAAGACGATCTCGGCGGCAGTGGATTTTTCGACGGCGGGCAGCGTAAAGGTAAACGGGGCGGGCTGGCCGGCGGCGATGGGCTGGAGATTTTGAGGCGCGTAGTGGCGAGAAACTACAACCTGCCGCGAGGCGGGCGCGGAGAGCATGAGGCGCAGCAAGGCGGTTTCCTCGGCGGCGAGTGCGAGGCGCGGACCGGTGAAGCGCTCGGTGCCGGCCAAGTCGCGACGCCAGCGGCCGTCGGCGGGCGTGGGCGCGCGGTGGTCGGCGGGGACGGGGCCCTCCCAGCGCATGCGTTGAATGGTGCCGCCCGGCGCGGCGTTGGCGGGGAGTTGCAGGTCGAAGGCGAGCGGCGTGGCGGAGGCATTGTGGACGAGCACAAACAACGTGTCGCCCCGGCGCGCGGCGATGGTGAAGACCCCGACCGACTGGCGAGGATCGAGGCCCGACCAGGCGGCGGGCACGCGTTCACCTTCGAGTTCGCGGAAGAAGCCGTAGAAATCACGAAGCGGCGTGACCTGGGGCGTCATATCGGCCGGGGCACCGGGGCGGGTGTAGAGCGCCTGGCCGCGTTTGGCGCCGTAGCCGGCGTCGCTCACCGGCAGGATGAACGGCACGGTGAGGGCGACCTCGGGGCGGTCCATGAACATCATCCACAGGCGGGTGACGGTGGTGCCGTAGAGGTAGGACAGGTAGTCGTTGGCCCAGGAGCCGAGCTGCGGCGTGATGCCCTGGCGGCCGAATTCGGAAATGATGACGGGCGGGGAAGGGCGTCCCCACTTGGCGAGGTGAAGGCTTTGCGTGAGATCAAGGAGCGCTTCGCCTTTGCCGAAATCGAGTAACTGATGGTGTCCGTTCCACAGGCTGGCGTGGAGGTTGGGCGTGGGCTGGGTGAGCTCGGGTTTAAAGCCGGGTGATTCTTTTCCGTAGGCCCAGAATTCTTTGGTGTAGAAATGGAAATCGTAGGCGCCGGCGACGTCGCCCGCCTGTTCGATAAAGGCGCGTTCCCAGCCATTGGCCTGCCAGCGGGTCCACTTCTCGCCGGGGTAGGGCCAGGACGTGCAGGGGCCGGAGACGAGCACGTCGGGATGGTCGGCGCGGAGGCGCAGCGCAACGCTGCGAGCGAAGGCGGCGTGGGTGAGTGCGAGGTTCTGGCCGGATTTCCAAGAAACATCGGGCTCGTTGAACGGGGCGAAGTAACGAGGTTTGGATACGCCGGCGGCGGCGAGGCGGTCGAACCACGCGGCGATGACATCGGCGTTGGCGGCGAAGTCGGCGGGGGCGACGGCGCGGTTGTAGCTGACGTGCATGGTGGCGTCGGTCGTCTGGTTGGCGGCGCCCGGCTTCGTCATGGGCTGGCAAGTCGGGTAGGAGCCGCCGGCGATGGCGTGGGTGGCTCCGGGGTGTTGATTGGTGGCGCGGCGGTAGAGCTCGGCGTAGCGGTCGGCGCTGGCGGCGGCGTCGGTGGTCCAGTTGAGACGCTCGGTGTCGCCGCCGTGGTCTTTGAGGTAAGGCCCGGTGCCGCGGGCGGGGGCGGCGCGCAAGGCGCGGAGCTCGGCGGCGAGCGTGTCGTCGAACATGCCGGGGAAATGGTAGAGCCGGAAGTAGCGGTCGCGGGTGATCTCGGCGGCGGTGTGCGGACCGGCGACAAGGGCGAGGCGGGCGTCGGCCTCGACGGTGAGCACGGGGGCGGCGACCGCAGTCGCGGCCAGGGCGAGAAAGGCGGCGAGGAGTAGAGTAGCGGGGGCGCGCATGGAGTTTTAGGGATAATGAACGGTTTCCGCCGGCGGAGCCAAGCGGCACTGCCGTCGCCATCGCTCGAACGCGCGCGGATTTTATGGCTTTTTGCGGCAATGGGATGGGGCCGGCGAAGTGCGGGTGGTGGTCGGTTCGGTTATTTTATCTTCCGTAAGCCGTTTTTACGTATTGCATCTGCGGAACCATAGATATTCGCCCCCTCCGAGCGATTCTCCGAAAAATCCCAGCTCTCTGATCTACGCGAGTTGATCCAAGATATCGCCGCATGAACTACGCCGCCCTTATCAAAGCCATCCAGTCCGCCACCACGCAGCTCCAATGGCGGGCGGCGACGGCCGTTAATCAAGCGCTGGTGCGGCGCAATTGGATCGTCGGCGCCTATCTCGTGGAGTTTGAGCAGAAGGGAGCGGACCGAGCGAAGTATGGTGAGCGCTTGCTGGAAAAACTGGCCGACGACCTAGCTGCCAAAGGCGTCAATGGACTGGAATTGCGGAATCTAAGAAACTGCCGGCTCCTCTACTCCGAATATCCGCAGATTCGGCACACACTGTCTGCCGAATTGGAAATACGTTTGAATTCGCCCGACACTGTCGGGCGAATTCGCGGGTCAGCGTCCCGCAAATTGCCCACCCCTATCGCTGCGGAGGAAATCCTGCGCCTCTCCTGGAGCCAGCTTCAGGAACTCATCCGCGTGGACGATCCGTGGAAGCGAGCCTTCTACGAGATCGAATGCCTGCGCGGCCACTGGTCCGTGCGCCAGCTCCAGCGGCAGATCGGCAGCCTGCTCTACGAGCGCACCGGGCTTTCCTCAAACAAGAAGGCCGTCATCGAGCGGGCGCGAAAACAGGAGACGCAGGAGAGCGTCGCGGACCTGCTGCGCGATCCCTACATCTTGGAATTCACCGGCCTGGCCGACCGCCCCGAATACTCGGAGGACGAACTGGAGTCCGCCCTTCTGGACCACGTGCAGCGCTTCCTCTTGGAATTAGGCCGGGGCTTCTGCTTCGAGGCGCGCCAGTTCCGCATGACCGAGGGCCGCAAGCACCACCGGGTCGATCTCGTCTTCTACCACCGCCTGCTCCGCTGCCATGTGCTCATCGACCTGAAAGTCCGCACCTTCGAGCCTGCCGATGCCGGGCAGATGAATTTTTACGTTAATTGGTTCAAAACCCACATGATGGCCGCGGGCGACAATCCGCCGGTCGGCATTCTCCTGTGCAGCGACCGGGACCAAGCTGCCGTCGAATTCGCCACCGCCGGCATGGACCAAAAACTTTTTGTCTCCCGCTACCTTGTTGCCTTGCCGTCCGTGGAAAAACTTCGCGCATTCCTCGAAGCCGACCGCGACGAGATCGAGAGCCACCTAGCCAAGACCGCCTCCGCAAAGAAGCGCCCCTTCCGCAAAGCGCGCATGGGGGCAAAACAGGGTTAGCGGGGAAGGACTCGGACGGCGATGACGGCATGCGGTTGATCGCGCACGGGCTCGAGAAAGGTGAGCGTGAGCACACCGTCGCGCCAGTCGAAGGCGAGGGCTTGGTCGGAGCCGAGGACGCGGGCGGAGTGCACGCCGGCGACGGACACGCCGGGCTTGACGGTGAGGATGCCCTTGGTGCCGCTGACCGCGTGCAAATACCAGGTGTCGCCACGCACGGTTACCGGGACGTTGGCCTCGGCCTCGGGAGGGACGGCGAGCGCGCCGTGGATGGATTCGCCGTTGACGCGCATCCAATCGCCGAGCTGCTGAACGCCCGTGTAGTAAGGCGGCGGCAGGGTGCCGTCGGGGCGGGGACCGACGTTGGCCATGAGCGCTCCTCCCCAGCCCTTGGTGCGGGCGAGGAGACGGAGGATGTTGGCGGTGGCGGTATAGCGGTCCTCGTTGCGCGTTTGGTAGCCCCAAGTCGGCGAGTTCCAGATGCGCAACTGTTCCCACCAGCCGGGCGGGCGCGTGGGCTGGTCGCCGTGCTCGACGGTGAAGTAGTCGCCGTGGAAGCGGGTCGTATCGGCCCGAGTGAGGGGCAAGTCGCCGCGATTGTTGATGACGATACCGGGTTGGAGGGCGCGGATTTCATCGAGCGTGATATCGGAGCCGCTGCCACCGTCGAACCAGAGGACGTCGATTTTACCGTAGCGGGTGAGGAGTTCGGTGAGCTGGCGCCGTGCGAGGGCGCTGACACGGGTGCGCTCCTCGGGAGGCAGCGGAGTGACCTGGGTCGGCTGGTGGTGGATGTCGAAATCGGGGCGGTCGGGAAGGGACGGCAGGCTGGAATTGCCGCCGCTCACGCTGCGGTAATTGAACGACATGTGGCGTTGGACGTGCCACCAATCGGGGCCGGAGAAGTAGAGTCCTACGCGGAGGCCGACGGCGCGGCAGGCGGCGACATACTCGCCGACGAGGTCGCGCCCGCCGAGGTGGGTGCGCACGCCCAGGTCGGTTGTTTCGGAAGGCCAGAGCGTGTAACCGTCGTGGTGTTTGGCGGTGAGCACGGCGTAGTCGAAGCCGGCGTCTTTGGCGGCTTGGAGCCAGAGCTTGGGGTCGTAGCGCTCGGCGCGGAAGTTTTCGGCCAGGCGCCAGTAGTCGGCGGGCGGGAGTTTTTTGCCTGAGCCCATGTTGGCGATCATGGGCCAGGAGAGGTCGATTCCGCCGTCAACCGAGGCGATGCCCCAATGGATGAACAGGCCGAGGCTGGCGGAGCCAAACCATTGGGCGTCGGGATGGGTGGTGCGCACGCCGGGGACGCCGGCGCGGATGGCCTGGCGGAGTTTCGCGTCGATGAGGCCGGCGCGGTCGGCGCCGCCGGGGTCTTGGCGGAGGGCGGCGGCTTGCTCGGCGGCGTTGCGCTTCATGACGGCGTCATCGGAGGAATCGGCGAGGACGGGGGGAAGCGACATGACCATCCAAAAGATCAGGCAGGAGGAGTGACGAATTGGTAAACGCATGGGGTGTGGCGTAACTTAGTATGCGTAAACCACCTGGAACCGGCTACCTGAACACTTGGAAAAAATGTGGAGAATTGCGACAGGGAGCGGGGGGCGCGGGCTTAAGGTGCGCCGATGCGGAGCCTGAGGAAGCGTCTTGGTGCGGTAGATACTGACTGGGGATCAACCACCGTCACGGGCTGCGTGAGGCTGACCGCGCCGGGGTTGGTGGCTATTGCGCTCCAGGCGATCAGGTCGGACGAGGCCTCGACCACGTAGGTGAGTTCGGCGCGGGCGCGGATGAACGTAACCTGAAGATTGAGACTTGAAAGCTGAGGGGCAAACGCAGGCTGGGCCGATACGGCGAGAGGGTTCAGCGCGAGGGCGTATTCGACGAGGTTGGGCAGCCCGTCGCCATCAGCGTCGGCGAGGTCGGCGGCGGAACCCGTGCCGGCGGTGGTGCCGAAGTGCGCCTGCCGCCAGGCGGCGCGGTGCGGCAGGACCGACACAGGGAGGAGGCGGGAGCTTTCACCGTTCGCGTTGGTCGCGGAGAGTCGCAGCACATAGTTGCCAGGTGCGGTGAACGCGATGGTCGTGGCGGGCGAGTTCGGATCGGCGAAGACGGGCGAGGCGGGTCCGCTTGCGAAGGTCCAGCGGGCGGTGGTGGCGTTAAGGACGGAGCCGGTGAGCGCGGCGGGCTGGCCGGCTATGGCGAGGGGCGCGGTGCCGGGAGTGACTGTCGGGGCGAAGGCGTGCTGGAGGGTGAGCGTGAGGCGTGGACGCAGAGTGGAGTCGGCGTGGTCGTCGGAGGCGACGCGGACGAAGGCGTTGGCACCCGAGGTGTCGGTGGAGGCTTTTAGGAGCAACCGGAGCGGCTCGTTGGCGATGAGGGCTTGTTCGGTGGCGGCGATCAGCGCGGGCGTGGAGGCGAAGTGGAAGCGGGTGCCGAGGATGTCCGAGGCGGTCGGGTTGATGGAGGGGAGGGTCTGGAGCAGGGCGGCGGCGTGGTCTGAGTCGGAGGAGGCGCCAGCGGAGGTCCAAGGGAGGCCGGGGGCGCGGTGGGTCCAATCGGCGCCGGTGCCGGAGCCGTTGCTCGCGCTGGCGCCGTCACCCGTGCCTTCGGTGAAGGCGACGAGCAGGCGGTGAAGATCAAGCGGGCCGACGGAGGTGCCGACGCCGGGGCCGGCGGCCCAAAGCTCGAGCTGGGCGGCGGTGAGGCTTGCCCCGGCCGGGAGCGACGGGAGTGTGAAGGCGAGCACGGTGCGAAAAGCGGCGTTGTTGCGGCCGACGAGGAGCTGGTCTCGCGAGCCGGAGTTCCACGAGGGGGTGTCGCTGCGGACCAAGGTGGCCGGGTGGAGCGAGGACGGGACCACCGCCTCGCGGAGGGCGATCGTGGTCGGTGGGGCGACGTTGACGGTGATGTCGCGCGTGACGGAACCGAGGACGTTGCTCGCGCTCAGGCGGGCGACGTAGGTGCCGGGTGCGGAGAAGGTGATTGTGGTGTCGGATGAGGTGGCGGAGGCGAACGTCGCGGTGCCGGGGCTCGAGACCAGCGTCCACGCAAGGGTGTCGACGACGCCGCCGCCGAGCACGGCGGAGAGGCGGAGGGCGTGCGCGGCGTCCGGCAGGCTGACGACCGGCGCGGCGGGCGATGCCAGGTCGAGTGATATGTAGTCATAAACCGGATACCCGGGGAGCGGGGTCCAAAGCAGGTTGACGCCGGTGGCGGTGGTCTGGAGCGAGAACGAGCCGAACGTCGCGACGGCGTTGCCCGCGGAATCGGCGGTGATGGTGCCGAGTGCGAGGGTGCCGCTGCGGGAAGCGGCGGACGCGAGCGGGAACATGCGGGCGCTGCGCCAGAAAACATGGCGAAGGTCGGCGGTGGAGCCGGGGGCGTTGAGCGAGACGTCGACCTTGGCACCGGCCGTGATCGCCAGGCTCGCGGAGGTGACCGGTGCGCTGGCCGGGGCGGCGTTGGCCGAGAAGGCGGCGCGGAGAGCGGACGTGGCGCGAAGATTGAGGGCGCCGCCGAGGGTGAGAGACGAGACGATCAGGGTGCCGTCAATGTTGGCGGCGCCAGCGCTGGAGCCGGCTCCGGCGAGGGTGGCGCCGGCGGACACGCTGAGGGTGCCGCGACCGGTGAGGGTCCCGTCGAGACGGAGGGTGCCGGCTTCAACCGCGGTGGTGCCGGTGAAAGCATGGGAGCCGGCGAGGGTAAGGGTGCCGGCGCCGCGTTTACGGACGCCGCCGGCACCGCCGATGGGCGCGGAGAAGGAGGCCGCGTTGTCGCGACCGAAGACGAGTTCGGCGCCAGACTGCACAGTGACGGCGGGGCTGGCGTCGGTGCGTGGAGAGGTGCGCAGGTTAAGGCTTCCGGAGTTGCCTTGACCGATGACGAGGCGGCCACCCCAAATCGTGACCGGCTCGGCGAGGTGGTTATCGCCGGTGAGCACCCACGTGCCGGCCCCGCTCTTGGTGAGCGTGAGGGTGGCCGGGCCGGTGTTCGCGGTCTCGTCGCGGTTGGTGTAGGCGACGACGAGGCCGACATCGGAGAGCGGGCCGGCCAGGATGTTTTCGCCGGAGCTCGCGAGGGCGTTCAAGCCCAGGCGGAGGTCGCGCGTGAGAACCTTGAGCGGATCGGGCGACGCCGGTTGTAGCACGAAGGGGCCGTTCAAGGTGAGCGGGCCGCTGCCGTTGGACTCAATCACGGCGTCGGCCGCCCACCCGGTGAGGTGGATGGGCCGGTCGAGGCGGGCGGCGGGACCGAGGAAGCGGAGACGCGGGCGGAGGGCCTCGGAGTGTTTAAAGTTGGGCTTGAAGACAATCGCGGCGGTTGGGCCGAGGCCGAGAGCGGTGGCGTCGGGAAGGATGAGGGTGCCGCGCGCGAGGCGGAGTTCGCCGGTGTGCCGGCTGCCGGCGGGCAAGGTAAACTCGCTGTCACCCGCGCGGTTGACGTGGCGCAGGCCGGGGCCGAGGGGCTGGCCGAGCACGATGGGGCCGAGGTTGACGTTGGCGGCGGTGCTGGAGGCGAAATCGACGTCGCGCGGGGTGACGCCGTCGCCGGAGATCAAACCGTTGAGGCGGAGTGTGACGCCGGGGGTGCGGCTGAGGTTGGCAAATTGCAGGTGTTGCACCCCCACGATGGGGATGGTGAACGTTTGATCGGCGGCGATGGTCGAGTTGAGCAGGATGCCGCCATGGGTGAGGCTGGCGTCGGGGGACGCGCCGAGGCGGAGCGCGCCGCTGCCGGAGAAGGTGAGCGCGGGGAGCGTCGCGGCATCGAGCGAGAGGGAGGCGAGGCTTTGGTCCGAAGGGAGAGTGACGACCGGGTTGGGCGGAGGGACATTGAACACGGCCGCTCGACCAGGGCCCGGGACGCCCTCGGGACCCCAGTTGGCCTGGTCGGTCCAGTCGGTGGAGGCAGTGCCGAGCCAGCCGGGTTTCTGGTAATAAAGGGCGTAGTCCCAGGCGACCTCGGCGCCGTCCAGACCGGCGGTCGGCCCCATCCAGTTGAGGATTTTGGTGCTCAGGATGATGTTGGTCGGCAGCATGCTCTCGACGTCGTTGATGCCCGAGGCGGGGGCTTCATAGAGCTTCCGACCGTTGATGTAGACGACCTGGGTGTTGTCGGTGCGCCACTCGAGGCCGACGGTGATGAAGCCGGAGATGTCGGCAAAGGAGGCGAGCGTGGAGTTCTTCGCGGTGTAGTCCCACGTGCGGCCGTAGCGAAGCCCGGGGATCTCGCGCGTCGGGAGGTAGTGGTCCCAGACGCCGAAGCCGAAGTCGTTATTGGCTCCGGTTTCGTCGATATGGAAGAACTCCGGAGCGTCGATCTCGAAGCCGTTGAGGACGGCGTCGGCGGGCATGTGCCAATAGGCGGTGTCCACGCCTTTGGCGGAAGGCGGCGGAAGGCGGAAGCGGGCCTCGTGGTAGCCGAATTTCTGCGAATGCTGCGACGTGATGCCGCCCTCGCTCCAGTTGACGTCACTGCCGATCTCGGCGGCGGTAGAGCCGGCGAGAGGGTTGGGGCCGCTCCAGACGAGACGCAGGCGGAGCTTGCCGTCGGCGACGGAGAAATGCGGGCGATCTTGGAATTGTTTCCAGAGCGCCGGGTTGATGGCGGTGCCATCAAAAGGCTCGTGGAGGACGGGGACCGAGTAGTCCTGCGGGCGCTCGGAGTCGGGGGCGAGCGGGGCGTAGCGGGGAACGAATTGAACCCCGTCGGCGACGACGTTGTTGCTCGTGCCGTGGTTGCGAAGCGTGACGGACGTGGACGAGCCGGCGTCGCAGGCAAGTGCGGTGGCGAAGACCCAGGCGTTGCCATTGAGCGTCTGGTTGAACGCAAGGATCTGCGTGGCGTCGTGGGTTTGGAAACCGAACGGGGCGGCGGAGGCGCGGGTGGCGGCGGCGGTCCAGCGGAGATAAACGTCGTAGCGACTGCGCGCCGGGAGGTTTGGGGTGAAGGTGTAGGTCGCCGTGGGGGTGGAGCCGGCGACGGCGGGGGCAAAGACGGAGCTGGTGCCGTGCGAGCCAGCGATACCGGAGGTGCTCCACGTGCCGGTGAAGGTGACGCCGGGTGCGGAGCCGCCCGGGGCAACGTTATCAAGGATGACCGCCGGGGCGGCCCAGACGCCGCGGGTGGCGGGGCT
>JANODO010000065.1:0-2851 GCA_031412735.1 Rariglobus sp.
CCTTTGAGTGGAAGGTCGATAAGTTCGAGCCCGAGGAATACGCCGGCCTGTTCACCGAGGCTCGTCTCCAACGCGTTTTCAAAGACGCGCCCGCCAAACACCCCATGTTTCTCTGGTGGAATTTCCGCGAGTTCTACGACCGCAAGTTCAAGCAGAACCGCAACACCAAGGGCCTCGTCACCTTGGCGGGCACTCCCAAGGATTTGTATTTCCTCTTCCAGGCGTTCATGCGCCCCGACTTCCCTGTGGTCCGTCTCGCCGACCGCACTCATGTCGTGCGCCGTTTCGCTCCTAACAACGGCATCAAGGCCTACTCCAACGCCCCTTCGCTCGCGCTTTTCTTGAATGGCGTCAGCAACGGCCTCCTCGACAACGGCGCCTACGTCAGCCCGCCCGAGCCTGAAAAAGCCAAGGATGGCACCGTCAAACTCATCCCCGGCAAACGCGTGGACAACGTGTTCTTCTGGACGCCCACCCTCGCCCCCGGACGACACCTCGTCGAAGTCCGCGCCCCTTCCGGCGCACGCGATCAGATGGTGATTTTTCAAGGCGCGCCCGACGGCACGTTGCCCGCCGACCCCGACGCCCTCGTCACCGCCGTGCGCAGCTCCAACCCCGCCAGTCCCGCCTATTACCTCGACCGCGCCGTCGAAGCCCAGGGCCCCGTGTATCTCGATGTGAACGGCTCGTCCGACAACACCTTCGACCGCCTCCCGCCCGAGTTGAAGGGCGCCACGTCGCTCGTCACGCGTCGACTCAGCGACCCGGCTCTCAAGACCGACTTGTCCTTCACCGTGAATCCAAAATCGAAGGGCGCGACCGTCCACGTCCTGCTCTCCACCGGCACTCATCCGCTCATCACGCTCAAGGCACGCAACGCCGCCCTTGCCACCGCCGCCGCCGATTTGGAAACCGCGCTTAAAAAAGCCGGTTTCCTCCGTGCCGCCCAACCCGTCGTGTGGCGCAACCACGACCTCCTGCTGACCGACGCCGCGCTCTGGAGCCGCCCCGTCGCACCCGGCGAAAACCTCAACCTGCCCGGCGTGACGCTCGATTATGTCGTCCTGTTTTCTACCTCTTCCCGGCCCTGAAACAACGCTGGCTGCGAAACCTAAAGTCCTCCCATCATGCTTTTACCTCTTTGCCGCCCACTTGGCCTCGCGTTGTTTTTTTGTGGCCCGCTGATGGCCCAACCGCTCGTCCCGTTTAACACCACGACGATGCCGCCGGTGCACACCGATCTGCACGGCAACGTATGTTTCGTGGATTTCGGACAAGCGTTTTACGGCAACCTCGTGCTCGCCCAGCAGGAAGCCGTTCCAGCCACTACCCGCCGTTTCCTCGGCTTAAAAATCACCGCTCCCTGATCTCTTTTTATCATTAAACCAACCCCCGCCATGAGAACCACACCCCGCCCCCTCCGCGTCACGCTCCTCGCCGCCCTCGCCAGCCTCCTCGCCTGCTCCGCCCCCGCCCTCCGCGCGGAAGAAAATCCCCCCCACTGGAAACTCGCCCCCACCCCGCCGATGGGCTGGAACAGCTACGACACCTACGGCTCCAGCGTCACCGAAGACGAGTTCCTCACCAACGCCGCTTACGTTAAAGAAAAACTCCTCCCCCACGGCTATCAATACGTCGTCGTGGACTACCGCTGGGCCGACGCCACCGCCGCGAACTACAAGACCAGCGGCATCGGCGGCCCCCTCCACGCCGACGCGTTCGGACGCCTTATCCCCGCCCCCAACCGCTTCCCCTCCGCCGCCGACGGCAAAGGCTTCAAGCCGCTCGCCGACAAAATCCACTCCATGGGCCTCAAGTTCGGCATCCACATCATGCGCGGCATCCCCCGCCAGTCCGTCGCCGCCAACACCCCCATCGAAGGCTCCACCTTCAAAGCCGCCGACGCCGCCGACACCAAAAGCACCTGCTCCTGGTGCAAGGACATGTGGGGCGTCAACGCCGCCACCCAGGCCGGGCAGGACTACTACGACTCCCTCTTCCGCCTCTACGCCTCCTGGGAGATTGATTTTGTCAAAGTGGACGACCTCTCCCACCCCTACCACCAGGCGGAGATCGAGGCCGTCCGTCGCGCCATTGACCGCTGCGGGCGCCCCATCGTCTTCTCCACCTCCCCCGGCGCCTCCCCGGCACGTAAGTCCGCACACCTCGCCGCCCACGCCAACATGTGGCGCGTCTCCCCCGACTTCTGGGACAAGTGGAGCGATCTCAACCGCACCTTCGACCTCGCCGATACCTGGCAGAAGACGGGCATTGGCGGCCCCGGCCGGTGGCCCGACGCAGACATGATCCCCCTTGGCCGGATTGATATCCGCAGCTTCCACGCCAAGGACCGCACCACCCGCTTCACCAAGGACGAGCAAGTCACCCTCATGTCGCTCTTCGCCCTCATGCCCTCTCCCCTCATGCTCGGCATGAGCCTGCCCGACAACGACGAATGGACCCTCGCCACCCTCACCCACGACGAAGTCCTCGCCATCAACCAGGATCCCCTCGGCCAGCCCGCCCGCCGCGTCGCCCAGAACCCCGACAAAACCGAAATCTGGCTCCGCGACCTCGCCGACGGAGGCAAGATCCTCGGCCTCTTCAACCGCGCCGACACCCCGGCGGACGTGAAACTTGACCCCTCCGCCCTCGCCCTCCCCGGCGACTGGACCGCCCGCGACGTGTGGAAACGCCAGCCCCGCGGCCCCCTCGCCCAGATCGGAAACCTCCCCCTCCCCCCCCACGCCTCCCTCCTCCTCAAACTCACCCCGCCCTCTCCGCAGCCCTGAGCCGTAACGATGCTGTTGAAGGCGGAGTTGCGGGGCGAGTTGGCGAGCGCATTTCAGAG
>JANODO010000066.1:0-18211 GCA_031412735.1 Rariglobus sp.
GTATTTCCGACCGTCGGCCGCCTGCAAGCACGCGGCCTACGCGGAAGGGAACGGCGCCTGCAAGCAGGCGGCCTACGCGGAAGGGAACGGCGCCTGCAAGCAGGCGGCCTACGCGGAAGGGAACCGCGCCTGCGAGCAGGCGGCCTACGTTCGGAAATACATCCTTTAAAAGGCTCTACCGGGCGACGTTATGCTTTTCAGGTAGTGGTCGGCGTGCAGGGGATGATAAGCCGGAGCACACTGCCCGTCGGTATGCCGGGTCTGGCTTCGAGCGTGCCGCCGAGTAGCCGGGTAATGCGCGTGACCAAGGCCAGGCCGATGCCGATGCCTTCGTTTTTCCGGGTGAGGCTGTCATCGCCCGGGCTGAACAGGGCGGTGCGTTCGTTGAGGCGGGCGGGGTCGAGGCCGGGTCCCGTGTCGGTCACTTCAAGAATAAGCCGAGACGGGCCGGAATCATAGGTGAGGCGGACGTCCACCGAGCCGGAGGCGGTGAATTTGAGCGCGTTATCGACGAGGTTATCGAGCGCGGCTTCCAGCCATTCGGCCGGGCCTTGGGCGTTGAGGTGGGCGGGTGTGTTGACACGGGAGGTGAGCGAAAGGCCTTTGGCGAGAGCGACGGTTTGGTGCGCCTCGATGGTTTTGGCGAGTGAGGCGGCCGGGTTGATCGCATACACTTTCCCGTTGAGGTCGGCTTCGAGGTTGAGGAAGAGCAGGATCCGTTTGAAGAGGTGGTTCAGGCGCTCGCCAGAATCGATGATGATACGACCCATCTGCCGGGCCAGCTCATCGGTGGATTCGCCGACCACGTAGGCCGCGCCTTGGATACCATTGAGCGGGGTGTTGAGCTCGTGGCTTACGCAGCGGAGGAAGGCGTGTTTTGCGCGGTTGGCGGCTTGGGCTGCATCGAGGGCGAGTTCCAGTTGGGCGTTGGCGAGGGCGAGTTGCGCGGTGCGCTCCGATACGCGGGATTCAAGCTGGCGGACGAGCGCCGCGTAATCAAAGGCGAGGCGCCATTTCCGACAGAGTGAATGGGCGAGTTGCAGGACTTCGATCGCATCGAAGGGCTTTTTGAGGAGCAGCACGCTGTCTTTCTCGGGAAGCGCGGCGGCGAGATCGGCCCATGCGTAATCGGAATAGGCGGTGCAGAGCACAATCTGCATCCCGGGATGATCGGCGAGCAGGCGGCGGGCGGTCTGCACGCCATCGATTCCCGGTGGCATGCGCACGTCGAGGATAGCGAGGGCGAAGGGGGCGGCTTCGGCTTTGGCTTGCGCGGCCGCCGTGATAGCCTCCTCGCCTTGCATGACCGAGGTGAGTTCGAAGGCAAAGGTGTGATGGATCTGAGGGGTGGCCAGTTCGGGGGCAAATTTTTGAGCACCCGGAAATGTTTGCTCCTCCTGTCCTGCGGAAGAAAAAATGCTGCGATACGCGGCGTGAATGGCCGGGTTGTCGTCGGCGATGAGGATACGAAAGCTCTCTGGTTTCATGCTGAATGAAGGTGGGTTTCAGGGCGATGAAGCCTGAGTCTAAGGGTGAAGGTCGCGCCGAGCCCGAGTCCCGGGCTTTCCACGGCGAGGCTGCCGCCCATCAGGCGCGCGGCGTTGGCGGCGTTGTGCAGGCCGAACCCGTGGCCGTCGGGTTTGGTGGTGTAGCCGTAGCTGAAAATGGATACAAGTTTCTCAGGGGCGATACCGACGCCGTTGTCGGTGACGGAAACGGGGACATGGTCTTCGTCGGGAGCGCCAATGGAGACGCGGATACTGGCGGGGGGGGAGGTTTGGCCCACCAGCGCTTCGTGGGCATTGATCAGCAGGTTGAGCAAAATCTGCACCACCATGCTGCGGTCCGCGTAGACCTGTATGGGGTCGGTGGGGCATTCGTTGATCGGTGCGGCGTGGGGGGAAATGGTGCGGGCGAGCATGATCGCCTCGTGCAGGGGATCGCTCAAAAGGATCAATTCGCTCACATGAGTGGTGCGGGCGAGCGATTGCTGGCTGGATACGATGCGTTTGAGGTGGGCGATGCCGGTCCGCATCATGGCCATTAATTCGGCGGTCTCGTCGATGTCGGCCTGGATGGTCCCGGCAATGTTGTCGAGCAGGGCTCGCAACTCCGGGCCGTCGGGATGGGCGGAGAAGACAATCCCGGTGTGTGACGAGTCGGCATCGAGAAGCTTGCGCAGGCTGGTGACGGGCCGGCGGCGGGAGTTGGCTAGGAGCGAGTCGATGAGGTCGCTAGAAACCGTGATGCTTGTAAGGGCGTTGCCGATATTATGGAGCACGCCGGCGGCGACCTCGGCCATGCCGGCCTCGCGGGAGAGGCGGATCATGGCGTGTTGATTGTCACGGAGGGTTTGTTCGGCGGTCCTGCGTTCGCCAATCTCACGATTAAGCGCTTCCACCTGAAACGCCAGGCGGGCGTCGCGGCGGCCGATCTCCGAGATCATGGCGTTGAGCGCTTTGGAGAGATCGGCAACTTCGGAGCAACCGCCGACAGGTCTGCTGGTGCGGTAGTCACGCTCGTGCATCACCCGCAGGGCGGTGTTGGCCAGAGTCACCAGTGGAGTGGCGACGCCGAGTTGGAAGCGTCGGGCGATAAAGTAGGCGGCAAATCCCGAGGCAATCACCGCAAGGGCGTAAACTGTGATCCAGGTCGTCGCCGTAAGGCGGAGTTCCTTGGCGATATTCCCGTTTGTGATGAGGCGTCCATAGGTTTCGCCGGAATGGGCGATATCGACGGTGATTTTGTGTCCCGAGTCAGGTTTAGTCGGATCGTGGCTGGCGGCGGAGTAGACGGCGAATGTGCGCGCTTGCGAGTCGCGGATTATGGCGGAGCTGATGAGGGGTTCGTTGCGAAGCGCGCTCAGGATCTCGCCGGCGGATTCGGCGTCTCGAAAAACAAGGGCGGCCGAGACATTGGCGGCGGTGATCCGAGTGATGGCTTCCTGCGAGGCGGCAAGTCGCGTCCTGGTTTGGTCGTAATGGTGGAAAAACAGCCCCGCGCCTACTGGCAGCAGCACGCCGAGACACACCAGAAGCGCGAAGCCCATCACCTGTTGTTGTATGGATCGGGTGTGCAGCTTCACGGTGCGACGGGGGCGGTGCGAGAGAGTGCCAGCAGGCGCGAGTTCATGGTGAGGCCGGTGCTTTTTACCGATTCGACGGCGATCGAGAAACGGAGCAGCGGGCCTTCCCGGAAAAGCTCTACCATGCCGCCCTGCTCCAGGAAACCCGGGGCGGGCGAGAGGGTGAGGATAGGGCGGCCGCTTGCGTAACGGAGGGCTTCGGCAATGCGCAGGCCTTCGTAATCGGGTGCGCTCCCGACGGGTTCAAGATACGCGACGTGGCAGGCGGCGATATCGGGTATGCTCCTGAGGCGCACCACGTGCAGGGGATGTCCGTTCACCCGTTGACCATCGACCAAGGTGATGAGCGAGTCGAGCAGTGCCCGATTTCCGGATACACCGATCAGGTAAGGCGAGGCCGGGTCTTCGCCGGGACGGGAGGGCCATTCCGTGAAGCGAATAAAATTGAGAATGTAGGCGGCGGTCGCGGTGGGGGAGTCGATCGGACCCTGCGCGCGCGCGCTTTGAGCGTGGCCATCGAGCACGCACGTCGGGAGCACGGCGCACTGCAAGAGGAGCAGGCACAAACGCGGGATACTTCGGAATCGTGCAGCAATGCGAAGCATTAGAAATCGCGGGTGACCTTGAACACGGCGGTCCGGGGCGGGTTGGTAATTTGGCCGACGTTCTTGGCGTCCGACCATCGCGAGTCGGCCACGTTATAAAGGGAAAGGGCGAGCTCCCAGTCACGCCAGACGGGGGCGGCGCGGACGGTGAGGTTGGCGACGAGGTAGTCGGGCAACTGGTCGCGCGGCGTGCTGAAGTCGTGGCGACGGCCCACGTAGTGCAGCTCCGCCGAGGCGCGGAGCCAGTCGGCGAACACCGGGGCGGACGCGTTGAGCTTGGCGAGCAGGCGGGGCGCGTCGGAAACGGTGTCCGAGGTCGCTTCGTCATCGGTCTCCTGGAGCGTGGTCGAGGCGCGCAGCTGAACGCCCGAGTTGAAGCGCGCCGCGACGCCGAGCTCGGTTCCGGTGGTGGCGTATTCGCCATTGTTTACGTAGGTGAACGTGCCCGGGATCGTATCGTCGTAGGTGATAAGGCCGCTGGAGATCGTGCGGTAAAAGCGCGTGTCAACCGACCACACGGGCGACACCCGGTGTTCGATCGCGAGCTCCCAGCTGCGATTGGTCTCGGGCTTGAGCGCGGTGTTGGCGAAACCACCGGGCTCGGTGGGGTAGCGTTCCTCCAAGTTGGGCACGCGGAAGGATTCGCCGTAGAGCAATTTGACGGTGGTGTCGCGGGCGACGTCCCAGATCAGGCCGGCGCGCGGGGTCAGTCGGCTCTCGCCGGTGCTGTAGTCGTCATACCGGGCTCCAAGTGACAGGCGAAGGGGTTTTATGAGCTGGTAATCGAGCTGGGCGAAGGGACTGAAATAATAAGAGGTCACGTCGACCGGCGTGGCGGAGCTGGACGGGGTATCCAGGTTGGGGTTGCTGGTTTTTTGACGCAGGTTGTTCTGCGCTTCGATGCCCAGGAGCAAACTGTGGCCGGCGGACGAGGTCTGGTGCCAGCGCACTTCATGATTGAGGGAGAGCGATGTGGCGGTGGAGTGGCGGCGATCAAAACCGGATATCGCCGGACGGAATTCTCCGTCGAAGTGATAGTAATCGACGGAGGTCTTGGCTTCCAGCGTGGCATCGGGGAGCGGCTGGCCGGAGGCACGTAACAGCCAATAGCCGCGCTCGTCGACGGCGCGGGTGGTGGGGTCGAGCAGCGTGTCGTAAACGGTCGGGAGGATTTCCTTGTGTCGGCGCCCGTAGGCGGCCTCGGTTTCCAAGCCGCGCCAGGCGATATGGGCGTAGAGTTGGCGCTGGTTGACCCCGTCGTCGTCGGTGGCGCGTTCCGCAGTGGAGCCGGTGGCGGCGCGCCACGCAGCGGGTAACTTGAAATTGTCTTCACCGCGCGATTCCAAGCGAGTGACGGATACCAGGTATTCGACGCCGGAGAGCGTGCGGTTGCCGACGGAGACGCGGCCCTTGGCCCCCGGGGTGGAATCGACGGCAACCGAAGCCTCGCCGCCGGCGAGGTCGCGCCCCGTCTTGGGGATAATGTTGATGGCACCGTAGAAGGCGCTGCTGCCGTAAACCGATGAACCGGGACCGCGGATAATCTCGATGCGGTCGATGAGATCGAGATCGAGCAGGAAATCGGTCCCGACCGATCCCTGTTGATAAATCGGGTCGTTGATACGATGGCCGTTTACCAGGACGAGCGTGCGGGAGTTGTAGTCGTAGGGGCGCGTAAAGCCACGATTGCCGATGTAGTCGTAGAAACGGTCGTTGCGGATGTGGAAACCGGGGGCGCTCCGCAGGGCGTCGGCCAAGGTGCGCCAGCCGTGATTGCGGATATCGGCGGCGGTGAGCACGGTGACGCCGGCGGGAGCCTGGCGGATGGCTTGTTCGTATTTGGAAACTCCATACACGGACTCGACAGGCAATTCCACGAGTTTTTCAAAATCCAGGCCGGCGAGATCCGCCGGCTCCCCACGCCCGGCAAGCGCCCAGGTCGTGATGACCTGGAACGCCGCGAAGGCTGCGGAACGGTAAGAAAGGGCGGGTGGCATGATGGAGGGCCGGGAATGTGCGATTGAAGCGCAGTTCGGTATCGGCCTTTCCTGATTTAACTAAAGTCCTTTTCATTATAGCAAGCTAGTGGGCGACCGATAATTCCTTGCCGTTCAGCGGTCTCGGCTCGGTTTTGCGTGAGGACGTGAATCGAAATGGTCTTGCGGCCGCCTGAGCCTTGGAACTTTCTCTTGCCCGACGACCTGCGGCTGAGGTCGGTAACCCCTCCCAAGCTATCCCCATATGCTATCTACTGATTGCACGGTGCGTTCGACTGCGGTTGCGGCAAAGGCGCATGTGCGGAGAATATCCAGCGGGGCTCCGGACGCTTTGATCGAGGGAGTCGCGGCTTTGGTGGAAGAGCTCTTCACGGGAAAGCATCCGGATTACCAAGAGGCGGATCTCAAGTATCATAACCTCGACCACACCGTCCTGGCGACCCAGTGCTTCATCGACCTAGCCGAAGGCCGTGTGCGACGGGCGGAAACCCCGGTCCTTAGTGCGCGCGAGTTTTGCTTGGGTTACGCGGCCATTTTGTTGCACGACAGCGGATATCTGAAAACCCGGGACGACCTTACCGGCACCGGTGCAAAATACACCTCGTCGCACGTGGTCCGCAGTTGTGGGCTGGCGGCCTCTGCCTTGCCTGCGTTGGGGTGCACGCCGGCGGAGATCGACGGCGTGAAGAACGCTATCTGCTGCACCGGCATCACCAGCCAGATCAGCCAGATCCCATTTACCAACGAGACCGAACGCGTGATCGGTTGTATGGTCGCGACCGCCGATTATCTCGGGCAGATGGCGGATCCGGACTATCCGACGAAGCTGCCGGCGTTGTTTGAGGAATTTGAGGAGTCCAATAATTTCAGCCGCGTGCCGTTTGAGAAGCGTCTTTTTCGCTCGGCCAAGGAGCTCATGGCGAAGACTACCGGCTTTTGGAAGGGGTTCGCGTTGCCCAAGCTGGAGAACGATTACGAAGGCATCTACCGCGTGTTGACTCAGCCCGATGGCCGCAATCCCTACCTGGATGCGGTGGAGGTCAACTTGACGCGTATCGCCGCGCTGGCGGCGGAGTGAGTCCGCGGCCCGAAAGGTAGGAGCCCGTTTACGGGCGATGAACGGCGTGCGAAGTCTTTCCGTATTTCGAATACCCAACATCGCCCGTAAACGGGCTCCTACCTTCCGAGCCGGTTCCGCCCTCACTTCACCGTCATCACATATTCGCCTTCCCAGCCGGCGGGTGGCGGCGCGATCTTGTAGGCGGCGGTGATTTTGAGGTAAACGCGCGACGGATTACTCTCCACACCCGGAGTGATGCCGGGCTGGTTTGGCTCCCGCTTTTCGCTCGCGGCGAAGAAGGCGAGCGCGTTGTCCCAATCACGAGCATAATAGGAGGCGAGACCCTGCTCGAAGAGTCGCAGGCATTCGCGGGTGGTTTCGGAGACGTTTTCCTTGAGCCCGACAATCTCGAAGATCGGCACGGCGGTGCTGCGGCCTTTCACGATGATGCGGCCGAGCGGACGAAACACGACGCGATCGCCGCCCTCGCGTTGGCAGGCTTCGCGAGTTGCGTCGCTGCACATCGAGTAAACGCCCCAGCTTTTCGCGCCGGATTCCATGCGGGCGGCGAGGTTAACGTTGTCGCCCATCATGGTGTAATTGAACCGCGTGCGGCTGCCCATGTTGCCGACGATGACCGGGCCGCTGTTCATGCCGATACGCGACTGCATCTCGTGCACGATCTGGGGCCACTGGCCCTCCTCGGCTTTCCATTTGGAGCGCAGTTCGAGCAGCTTGAGATGTATCCGCTGGCTGGCGACACAGGCGCGGAAGGCGTGGTCGGGTAGGGGCATCGGCGCGCCAAACATGGCGACGACGGCGTCGCCGATGTATTTGTCGAGCGTGCCGCCTTCCTCCTGGATGATGTCGGTGCACACCGACAGATACTCGTTCATAAGCACGACGAGTTTGTCGGGAGGTAGTTTCTCCGAGAAGGAGGAGAACGACTGGATGTCGGAAAAATAGGCGGTGATGTTTTCCTCGTGTCCGCCGAGCTCGGGCGACTGGCCGGAGTCGATCATGCGGCTGACCAGTTCGGGTGAAACGTAGGTGCCGAACATACCCTTGATCTGCTGCTTGGCCTTTTGTTCACGCACGACTTGGCGTCCGATCATGAAGACCTGCAGACCGATGAATCCGATAAACGGCCAGAGTAGCGGGAGCGCGAAGCTTTTTAGGGTCCATAGAGCCACGGCCACGCCCACATAGACGACGGACAGACCGATGGCGTAGACGCATTTTTGGACGAGAGAGCGCTTGTCGAAATAAAGCAGACCGAACGTGCCGATGAGGATGCCGCCCAGCAGAACGGGCAGGGGAGGGCACACGGAGGCGTAGTCTTCGTTGAGGATGTTATCGATGACGTTGGCATGAACCAGCACGAGGGGGGTCTCGGCGCCGAAGGGAGTAACGCCATTGTCGCTCAGGCCCGTGGAAAGCTGTCCGACCAGCAGGATCGTGTCGTCGAGCGACGGCAGCTCTCCTTGGAGCTGCATGCGTTTCACGTGTTTGTCGTAAAAATCTTCAGTGATGGGCGCGAAAGGCAGGGCATTGCACCCGTCGAGTGCGTAGCGGTAATTGACGAAATAGAGGCCGCGTTCGTTGATCGGAATGCTGCGCCGGAATGAATCGCCTTCAAGGTGGATGGCCTCGCCGAGAACGATGCGCACCTGCTCGGCGCGCACGTTGCCGTAGGTCATGATCGTCTGGAGCGAGAAACTCGGGTAAACCTTGCCGCCGACCTGCTGGAGCATCGGCACGGTGCGTCGCACGCCATCCTCGCCGGGAGGGGTATCGCAGAACGCGACGAGACCGGCCTTTTGGAGTTCAGGGACGGGCCGCAACGCGAAGGCCGAGGTCGGCAGCTTCGACACATCTCCCTCGATGCGCGTAAACGGCTGGTTAGCTTTGGCGATGGGCTCGGGTTGCTTCGGGTCGTCGTCGCTGGTGTAGCCGCCGAAGATGACGCGGTCGTTCATTTTCTGGGCGGCGATTTGCATGGCGCCGTCGAGCTCCGCCGTGGAGGACTCGGTGAACAGGATATCCCAAGCAATCACGGAGGGTTTTCCGAAGGAGACGCCTTCCATGAATTTGGCGTGCTTGTCACGGCTCCAGGGCCACCGGCCATACATCTCGATGCTACCGTCATCGATTCCCACTGTGATCACGCGGGGATCGGCGGCGGGTTGATCGTCAAAAAACTTTTTGCGGATGTCGGGCGAGGCGCGGAACTGGGTGAAGACGTCCTGCGTGGTGTTTTCCAGGCGTTGCAACCACGAGGTGGCACCGAGCGCGAAAGCCAGGACAAAACAAATGACCACCGGCACCAGTTGCTCTCTCAGGAAGTTTACAATCCGCTTGTTCATCGTGACATCAGGGATGCGGTGCATTTTCCCCGGGGCAACGCGAAACCGCTCGTGAATTGAGCTTTAGAAACCCCCGCTTGCCAGAGCCCGCCACACGCACAAACCTAGCGACTTCCCATGAGTTCCGCCGTTAAAATCTACGACACCACCCTGCGCGATGGCACCCAGGGCGAAGGCATCAGCTTCTCGGTCACCGACAAACTCCTGATTACCGAGAAACTTGACCAATTCGGCGTGGACTACATCGAGGGCGGCTACCCCGGCTCAAACCCGCGCGACATCACTTACTTCGCCGAGGCCAAAAAACTAAAGCTTAAGCACGCCCGTCTCGCCGCGTTCGGCTCCACCCGCCGCGCCGGCACCAAGGCCTCCGAGGACGCGCAACTCAAGACTCTCCTCGACGCCGAAACGCCCGTCCTAACCCTCGTCGGCAAAACTTGGACGCTCCACGTCACCGAGATCCTGCGCACCACGCTCGATGAAAACCTCGCGATGATCGAGGACTCCATCCGCTACGTCACGTCCCAGGGCCGCGAGGTCGTTTACGACGCCGAACACTTTTTCGACGGCTACAAGGCCGATCCCGATTACGCCCTCAAGACCCTCGCCGCCGCACTGCGCGGAGGCGCCGCCAACCTCACGTTGTGCGACACCAACGGCGGCACACTGGTCGATGATTTCAAAACCGTCGTGGGCCGCGTCGTGAAGGAATTCGGCGGCGACAAGGTCGGCGTGCATTGCCACAACGACAGCGGCCTCGGCGTCGCGCTCACCCTCGCCGGCATCGGTGCCGGAGCCTCGCTCGTGCAGGGCACCGCCAACGGCTACGGCGAACGCACGGGCAACGCCAACCTCTTCACCGTTCTGCCGAGCCTCTTCTTGAAGATGGACCGCACCGCGAATTGCGCGAAGAACCTCGGCCAGCTCCGCGAGCTGTCGCTCTACTTCGACGAACTCGCCAACCTCAAGCCCGACAGCAAGTCGCCCTACATCGGCGCGTCGGCCTTCGCTCACAAGGGCGGACTCCACGCCAACGCCGCGCAAAAAGTAAAATCCTCCTACGAGCACATCGACCCGGCGCTCGTGGGCAACCGCACGCGCGTGCTCGTCTCCGACATGGCGGGTCGTTCCAGCATCGCGATGAAGGCGAAGGAACTCGGCCTAGACCTCGACGAGAAATCGCCCGCGATGAAGATACTCATCGACGAGCTGAAGGAGCTCGAATTCCGCGGCTATGAATTCGAGGCCGCCGATGCCTCGCTCAAGCTTCTCATCGCCCGCGCGCTCGGCCAGGCCAAGACGTTTTTTGAAGTCGAAGGCTACCGCGTGAGCGTTGAACGCCGCGGCACCGAGTCCGTTTCCGAGGCCACCGTGAAGATCAAAGTCAACGGCCAGTCCACGCACACCGTCGCCGAGTGCACCGGTCCGGTGGGTGCCCTCGACAAGGCCCTACGCCTCGCGCTCGAGTCCGTTTACCCACAGCTCAAGCAGGTCGAATTGCGCGACTACAAGGTGCGCATCCTCGACAGCCGCAACGGCGCCAACGCCCGCACCCGCGTCCTCATCGAGAGCGGCGACGGCAAGGAAATCTGGGGAACCGTCGGCGTGAGCGACAACGTCATCGACGCCTCGTGGGAGGCGCTCACCGACGCGTTGATCTACAAGCTGCTCCAAGATTGAACCGTTCTACGGGCGCATTGATCGGGTTCGGACTTTTATGAAACGCGCCCTGCTCATCCTGATCGCCCTCGCCGTCGCAGCGGCCGGCATCGTTTGGTTCGTGCGTCGCGGTGACGCCGCGTCCGATAAAACCGTCTACACCTACCTCAAGCCCGAGCGTCGCGACCTCGTTCAAAAGGTCACCGCCAACGGTTCGATCACGCCCATCCTGTCGACCGACATCCGCTCCGAGGTCAGCGGCCGGATCGCAACCGTGCTCGTAAGCCCCGGCGACACGGTCCTCGCCGGCCAGCCGCTCATCGAACTCGACCAGAGCACGCTCCAGGTGCAGATCGACGAGGCCAAGCTCGCCATCGCCTCGTCGCAACTCCGCGTCGAGCGCGCCACGTTGGAATTCAAGCGCATCGACCGCCTCGCCACGCAGGCGTTCGTCAACCTCAAGGAACAACAAGAGGCCGACATCGCCCGTCGTCTTGCCGAGACCGACCTCGAATCGCAGGGCGCCCGCTTGCGCCTTCTGCAGCGTTCGCTCGCCAAAACCTCCATCGCCGCCCCGTATGAAGGCACCGCGTTGAGCGTCGCCGCGCGTCCTGGCATGGTGGTCACCGGCGCCGATGCCGGTCGCGAGGGTGTCACCTTGATCGAGCTGGCCGACCTCAAGCGGCTCCGCGTCGAGCTGTCGCTCAACGAAATCGACGCCGCCAGCCTCGTCCTCGGCCAGGCTGTGGACATCACTTTTGAGTCCGTCCCTGAGGCGCGCGCCAGCGGTCGCGTCACGTTCATCTCGCCCGCCGCCGCCAAGGCCACCGGCGACGCGCGCACGCGCGATTTTCCGGTGCAGATCGGCATCGAAAAATCCCACCCGCGCGTGAAGCCGGGCATGACCGCCCGCGTGCACATTGAGGTCGCCTCCGCCGAAAAGGCGTTGTCGCTGGAAACCACCGCCGTCTTTTTTGATCCCAAGACCGACGAGACGTTCGTCTTTGTGCGCCCGACGCCACCCGCCGGCGAGCCGGTGAAAACCGTCGTGAAGGTCGGTGTGCGCAACGATAAGTTCGTCCAGATCACCGAGGGGCTCAAGGAGGACGACGAGGTGTCCACCAAGCGCCCGCCCGTCGCGAAGCCCGCCGTTGCAAACGCCGATGCCCGCTGAGGTCCTCAGGCTGGCCGGCGTGTCGAAGCGCTACCGGATGGGCGAAAACAACGTCAACGCGCTCGCCGACGCCAGCTTCACGATTTACGAGGGGGACTTCGTCGCGATTCTCGGTCCGTCCGGCTCCGGCAAGTCGACGCTCATGCACCTGCTCGGCTTCCTCGATTCGCCGACCGACGGCGAGATTCTCTTCGAGGGAAAACCGGTCTCCGTCCTGACCGAAACAGGTCGCGCACGCGTGCGGGCCGAAAAGATCGGCTTCGTGTTTCAGGCGTTCAATCTCCTCCCGCGCCTCACCGTGCGCGCCAACGTGCGTCTGCCGCTCTCGTATCACCCGCACCCGCCGGCCGACGCCGATGCACGCGTCGAGCGGGCGCTCGCCCGCGTCGGCATGACCGACCGCGCGCACCATCGACCCGGCGAGCTCTCCGGTGGCCAACGCCAGCGCGTCGCCATCGCCCGCGCGCTCGTCAACGAGCCGCTCATCCTTCTCGCCGACGAGCCGACGGGCAACCTCGACACCAAGACCGCCGCTTCGATTCTCAACCTCTTCAAAGAGCTCAACGCGCAGGGCCGCACCATCATCCTGGTGACGCATTCGCCGGAGATCGCCGCGCATTTCCCCCGCCGCCTGCACGTGCTGGACGGTCGTATCGAGGAACGTAATACATGAACTGGCTCACCGGCGTCTTGAACGGGCTCGGCGAAGTCTGGGCGCACAAGCTCCGCTCCGCTTTGACGATCGCGTGCGTGCTCATGGGCGTCGCCTCGATGGTGGTGACGACCGGGTTTATGGAAGGGCTGTTCGATGGCTGGCGCGTGTCGATTGAAGAGCAGGGCGGTTTGGAAAAACTCACCACCGGCCCCGTCCCGGTGCCGGAGCGGCAGCGTCCGCTGGCCAGTCTCTCGCCGGGTTTGACCCTGGACGACGCGCAGGCGGTGCGGAACTTGATCCCCGGTTCGCGTTTCGTGTCGCCGGAGATCGACCTGAGCAACGCGCAACTCACGCGCGGCACGCGTCGCTCGGTGCACCGCGTGCAGGGTGTGGAGAACGACATTTTGGAGATCAATCGCTACGAAGTCGTCAGCGGCCGCGCGTTCACCGATCTGGACCAGCGGGACGCCGCCAGTGTGATTGTCATCGGGACGAAGGTGGCCGAGGAATTGTTCGAGCCGCAGGAGGACCCGATTGGGCACTATGTTAACGTCAACGGACGCCCGTTTCTCGTCGTGGGTGTGCTCAAGCATTACGAGTTGTTTTACGGAACCTACAACGCGATGGACCGGAAAAATCAGATCGCCTTCATCCCGCTGGCGACGATGGCGACGAAGATCCAGAACACGGTGAAGCTCTCGTGGCTGAACTTCAAAATCGCCGACGTGGAGCGGATCGACCAGGCGGTCGATGCGTTGAACAACCTGTATTATCACCGGCACCGCGGCGTGTTGGATTTCGAGGTGAGGACGCAGCAGGAGCAGCTCGCCAGTTACAGCCGGATGAAGACCGCGTTCGTGTTGGGCGGGGCGGCCATCGCGGGCGTGTCGCTCCTGGTGAGCGGCATTGGAATCATGAACCTCATGTTGGCGTCGATCAACGAACGGGTGCGCGAGATTGGTGTGCGCAAGGCGGTCGGGGCGTCGCCGTTCAACATCTTTTGCCAATTTCTCGCCGAGGCGGTGACGCTCAGCCTGCTAGGCGGCGTGCTCGGCATCGCGGTGGCGGTGGGCGTCATCCAGGCGTTGCAGACGGTGATGCCGCCGGGCAGTCAACCGTTGCTCGTGAGCTCGGCGTTCTGGGTCGGTTTTGGTTTCAGCGTGACGGCGGGAGTGTTGGCGGGAACGTATCCGGCGTTGCAAGCCGCCCGCCTCGATCCGATCGAGGCGCTGCGGTATGAGTAGGATGGGGAGGTAGGAGCCCGTTTACGGGCGATGTCGGGCGTGGGGTGGTGATGAAGTTTTCGTAGGTCGCTGATCGCCCATAAATGGGCTCCTACATTTCCGGTCCGTTACAGCAGCGGCGCGAAGAGCCGGCTGATGTCCTCGGCGATGTTGCCGAGCAGGCGATAACGCGGCCGCACCTCGGGCTTCGGAGCCACGCAGTGACGCAACAGTTCGCCGGCCCACACGCGCATCGCGCGCACGTCGGGCTCCGAATACAGGAACACGCCAATCTCAAAATTCACGAACAGGCTGCGCAGGTCGAAGTTGGCCGAGCCGAGCAGGCCGATGCGTTCATCGACGATCATGGCTTTGGAGTGCATCATCTTCCCGGTGTGCAGTTGCACGCGCGCGCCGGCCTTGAGCAATTCCCTCACGTAATGGCGCCGCGCGTAGTCGGTGATCGGGTGGTTGGATGTGGCGGGGATGATCAAGGTCACGTCGGTGCCGGCGCGCGCCTTCACGATGAGCGAACGCAACAACACTTCGTCGGGGATGAAGTAGGGCGTGATGATCCAGATGCTGTGCGCGGCCTCTTGAATCATCGCGAGGATGCCCTCGTAAAGCGCATCGCCCGCCACGTCGGGACCGCTGGCGACCACCTGCACCGCACTCTCGCCCTCGATGCGAACCGCGGCGGGGTCGAGCTCGGCATGGAGCGTGTCGATGGACTGGCGGCTGGCGAACGCCCAGTCGGCGAGGAACACCTCGTTGAGCAGCGCGGCGGCGGGGCCGGTGATGACCGCTCCGAAATCGCTCCAGCGCTTTTTCCACGGAAGCGGGCCCATGTATTCGCGGGCGAGGTTGTGACCGCCGACCAGCGCGGTGTGTTGGTCGAAGACGGCGATTTTGCGATGGTTGCGCAGGTTGGCCCACGCACGGGTCGAAAGCGGGATGGCCGGCATGAAACGCACCACTTCGCCGCCGGCCTTGCGGACGGGATCGACGAAGGAGCGGCTGGAGAAGAAACACCCGATGGCGTCGAGTTGCAGGCGCACCTTCACGCCCTCGCGGGCGCGCTTGGCGAGCAGTTTGACGAGGCGTCTGCCGGTGTCGTCCTGGCCGAGGATAAACGCGGCGACGTGGATCGAGTGGTGTGCGCCTTTGATGAGCGCTTCCAACTCGGCGTAGGTTTGCTCGCCGGTCGTGAGGAGGCGCACGGTGTTGCCGCCCGACGGAGAGCCGGCTCCGGTGGAGGCGAGGGTGAGCGCGGTGGGCAGGTTGGCGATTTCCGGAGCGACGGCGGGCACGCCGGATAGGCGAGGGGCGACCGGACGTTTGCGCTTGGCGAGGCGCTTGAGTTTGCGTCCTCCGAAGAGCAAGAAGAGCGGCACGCCCACGTAGGGGATCAGGATGATCACCAGCAGCCACGCTACGGTGTTGCTCGGCGGGCGTTTCTCGCCGACGAGCCGGGCGATGGCAAAGATCGCCAAGACAAAGCCGCCCACCGTGAGCAGGTGGGTATAGAGGCTGGTGCCTACGGCTTCGGTCATTTGCGGGTCCATGCGAGGGTCGGTGCGGGCGGACAGTTGGGTTTACGGTGTAGCGGACAAAGCTTTAAGCAAGGCGTGCCGTGCCATGAGGGTGCTCACGCTGGAAAGGTTTATGTCGCAAGCACACCCTCGGAAATTACCCAAATTGGGACTTGAACTCGTTTCGGGGAAAGGGCTTTTTGTCCGTTCTGTTTGGTGGAATATCCAAGTGGCCAAAGGATGGGGACTGTAAATCCTCCCGCTCACGCGTTCGCTGGTTCGACTCCGGCTTCCACCACCAGTTTACCTTCCTTGGCCGGGAAGGTTTTTTTGTGCCCGCATTCGGCGGGTGAGTTTTGGCGGGTAGGGGATTATTTATGCGCGATGAGCGGCGTGCGAAACGCGGTCCGCGTGCGTAAGCTTTAGATCGCCCATAAATGGGCTCCTACCTCTCGAGCCAGGTGGCGCCAATCAGGCGCACGCCGGGGTCGCGGGCGTAGAGGTAGGTGTGCGCGGTGATTTGGTCGAATGGCGCAACCAACTTGACGGGCTCGCGGTGGTAGAGGCCTTCCGTCAGGCCTTCAAACTTGTCGAGGTGGGCGAGGGTGCGGTCATCGACCGACCAGAGCTCGCCCGTCACGCCCGCCGTGTCGTGGGCATCGGCGACCATGCCGGGATAATCGCCTAAATCGTAGAGGCGGTAACCGCCCGCCGTGCGGGCTTCGCCAACGTAGGATTGCCCGGCGAGGTGGTGATGGTTTTTGCAGCCGCGTTTGAGCGTGCCGTAAATAAAGAGGTGAGTCATGGCGCGAGTCGGCGGAGTGCAGCGGGCGTGCCGGATCAATCCGCCGGGTCGCGGATTTCGATCACCAGGGCGGTCGTGTTGTCGCGACCGGAGTTTTCGACGGCCTGTTCGACGAGGTAACGCGCGGCGTCCAAGGCGGCGCCTCGGGCGTCGGGGGTGCGCAGGAGTTCTTCGATGTGGTGGTCCCAGAGACCATCGACGAGCCCGTCGGAGCAGATGACGAAACGATCGCCCGCCCGGTAGCCGACCGCGCCGAGGTGGGGATCGACGAATTGGTTGCCCGCGCCGAGGGCTTGTTGGAGGACGTTGCGGCGGGGATGACCGCGCGCTTCGCGCTCGTTGATCTGGCCGGCGCGGCGCATCCAGCCAACCTGGCTGTGATCGTGGGAAACTTGCGTGATGCCGCCTTCTTTGGGGAGGTAGTAAATCCGACTGTCTCCGATGTGGGCGAAATACATCCACTCGGGCGTAAACCAACACAGGCTCAACGTGGCGCCCATGCCGGCGCACTCCTCGTAGGAGAAGCCGAGCTTCAATAATTCATAATGGATGGAGTCGAACAGTTCCGAGAGCAGGTCCGAGAAACCGCTGGCCATGCCGCGCGCGGAAAGGCGGTAGCCCTTGGGCAGGAGCTTGGTGATTTTGTCCAAGGCGATGCGGCTGGCGAATTCGCCTGATTTTTCCCCGCCCATTCCGTCGCTCACCGCAAACACGAAATCCGACGACGCCATCGAAGATTCGCCGACTTTGCCCAAAAAGCGCACCTCGTGACCATCGACCGTGGTGCCGAGAAACGAGTCCTCGTTGTTGGTGCGAACACGCCCGACATGGGTCATGCCAGACCAACGAATGGTCGGGTGCGGAGGCGAATGGGGATCGGGGGGAAAGGCCATTGGGCGTGAGGCGAAAAGCGGGACTTAGGCGATAGGGAGAACGCGGAAGTGAGCAAATTTAGCCACGATTATCCGCATCCGGCATCGGCGGGTGGTTACTGCCGTCCAGGAGCGTCGCGAATTCAAAGTCGATGATGCAGAAACGCCCGTCCGACGCCCGGTAAGTGATGTTGCGCATAAACGCATCGTCATGCCTCACGCCGTAGTGATCCAGCTCGGCGAAAATCTCTTTGATGCGCTGGTCGCTGATGTGGTCGACACGCGTGCCGCAGTTGTCGGTGACGATCTTCAAAACGTCCGCATCAACCTCCAAAAGCTTGGGCACAAACGAGCAGCCCTGCTTCTCAAGATATTTGAGGACAAGAACTTCGTTCTCGAAGCGCTCCTTGGCCTGATGGCCTCGAAAACTTTTGTGAACCCGGCCGTCGTAGCCGATGCGGACCAGGGCCCGGGCGGTGTCTTTGACCTCGTGCATGGGGAAGGCCCGCACCATCGGTGGGTTGGCGGGCGCTGGCAAGAGCAGGCTCCCGTCGAGGACTTGGTCGCGTGAAAAAAATTCATCCATTGTCCAAGTTCCGATTGCCACTGGCATGACAGGTGCTCATGCAAGAGCACGGTTTTGGGCTGGGCAATTTAACAACCTTAACGCCTTCCAGACACCGCATTTCCAGACTCGCACCAAACTACCTACACATGGCCAAATACAAATTGGAATACATCTGGCTCGATGGCTACAAGCCCGCCGCCAGCCTCCGCAGCAAGACCCAGATCAAGGACTTCGCCAGCTTCCCGAAGCTCGAAGAACTCCCCCTGTGGGGCTTTGACGGCAGCTCGACCCAGCAGGCCGAAGGCCGCAGTTCCGACTGCGTGCTAAAGCCCGTCGCGATCTATCCCGACACCACCCGTAAGAACGGTGCGCTCGTGATGTGCGAAGTCATGATGCCGGACGGAAAGACCCCGCACATCTCCAATTCCCGCGCCACCATCGTCGACGACGAAGGCACTTGGTTTGGCTTCGAGCAGGAATATTTCCTTTACCAAGATGGCCGCCCGCTCGGCTTCCCCGAGGGCGGTTATCCTGGCCCCCAAGGCCCCTACTACACGGGCGTGGGTTACAAGAACGTGGGCGACGTCGCCCGCCAGATCGTCGAAGAGCA
>JANODO010000067.1:0-58939 GCA_031412735.1 Rariglobus sp.
CATCGTAAGCTCCCCAACGGAGATCGTGGAGCGTGTTTTCGACGGGCTGGCCGAGGGCCTTGTGCACGCGGTAGGTGAAGAGGCCGTCAAGGCCGGCGCACTCGTCGACTTCGTTGAAGTGCGGAATGGGCTCGCCGTCGCGCACCACTTTACCCGCGGCGTTTTTGACGGGAGGACGGTCGCTGTTGTTGAGCGTGCCCTCGACCAGGTCGGAGGCGGGCAGGAGATCCTTGAGGCCCTGTTGGTATTGGATGCCGATCGTCTCGGCGCCGAATTCGTCGGCGATGCGGACGGCGGCGATGTAAGTTTTGCACTGCCAGAGAACCTGCGCCTCGGTGAGCTCGGTGGCTTCGTCGGTGCCGAAGTGGAACTTGAGGCCCTTCTTCTTATACCAGGCGAACACGGCCTGGGCGTCTTCGTCGCTGACCTGGGTCGCGCCGTAGTAGAGAGCGGATTGGGAGAGACGCTCTTTGTAGACGCCGGTCTGGAAGAGGAGCTCGTCGGGGATAATGGCGTTATACATGCCCATGCAGCCTTCGTCGAAGATGCCCATGATTGACTTCTTCGCGCGGAGCTCGTCGGCGAGCTTCTTGGCGAGGGCCTTGGCCTTCGCGGGCACGGCCGCCTTGGCGAGGGATTTGACGTGGGTGATCTTATGCTTGGTCACGCCCGTCTTGAGCCACGTGGCGAGGCTGGAGAGGAAGTAGGCGTCGTCGAAGTTGTCGCTCCAAAGCGTGGAGTATTTCACGCCGGCCTTGGTGAGGGAACCGTTGAGGTTCAGCATGCCGACGAGGCCGGGCCAGGTGCCGGACCAGTTGGCGACAGTGAGGATCGGGCCGCGGTGCGAGATGAGACCGTGGAGGATGTGGTGCGAGTATTGCCAGACCGCCTCGGCGACGATGATCGGCGCATCGGGATCGATGGTGGCGAACACCTCCATGCCCTCCTTTTGGGAGGAGATGAAGCCGTGCTTCACATCCTTCTTGTAGCCGTGGGCGCGGACGAGCTTGTGGCCGAGCGTGGCCAGCGTAGCGGTGAGGGTTTTCTCCATCTCGGCCTGGGCGGCCCAGCAGACGGCGTTGGCCGTGTGGCGGAGGTCGCCGTTGGCGATGAGGGTGACGGTGTTCTTGGGAGCTTTTGGCATGGTAAGAGAAGTGACGATGGGGGTTGTTTTTGGGGACCTAGAGATAATCGGCACCGAGCCGAGTTTTCGCAGGAATGGTGACTATACTCTGGATAAGTCGTGTCGAGAATGGATAAAATTAGATCAAACATGGATAAAATCGGCCCCCATTCGGCGGAGGTGCTGCTCTCGAAGCAGGTTACCGGGACGCGTTATTTCTTCCTCAACCTCGCTCCGGCGACCGGGCGAAAGGGCTTGGCGGTGACCTTGGGTGGGCGGGAGCGTTGTAATCCCGATTACGAAATCCGGCGTCCCGCGTATTCCTACTATGGACTCGAATATGTGGCCGAGGGTGCGGGCGAGGTCTGGCTGGACGGGGTGAAGCACGAGCTGAGGCCGGGCAGCGTGTTCGCTTATGCGCCCTCGACGGCGTGCGAGCTGCGCACCGATGCGGCGCGGCCCATGGTGAAGTATTTTGTCTGTTTCACGGGTGCGGGTGCGGGCCGGCGCCTGAAACAGGCGGGCGTTGCGCCCGGCACGGTGTGCACGCTGGCGACCCATGCGGAGATCCGCGATGTGATGGATGATCTTGTGCGAGAGGGGCAGCGCGCGTGCCCGCTGGTGCGGGCGATTTGTGCGCAGTTCTTCGAGTTGTTGCTCCTAAAGATTGAAGACGCGGCGGCGGCTGGAATTGAGCAGGGCGACCCGGCGCAGCAAAATTTTTTGCGATGCAAGGCGCTGATCGACGCGGAAGCGGAGAAGCTGCACACGTTGCGTGAAATCGCGGCGGCCGCCGGGCTGGAGGAGTCGAGCGTATGCCGGCTGTTTCGAAAGTATCAGGACACGAGCCCGTATCAGTATCTGTTGCGGCGAAAAATGAACCTGGCGGCGGCGTTTTTGGTGGAAGGTCGAGGCCGCGTTAAGGAGGCCGCCCAACGCGTGGGGTTCGCCGACCCGTATCATTTTTCACGGTGCTTCAAAACGGTGCATGGCGTGGCGCCGAGCGAATTGCTGAAGCACAGCCGGCAGGGGTGAGCGGTGAAATTACGCGCGCCCGATGGTGCTTAGGGCGTAGACCTTTCGGTAGCGGGCGGGAGGCAGGCCGTGTTCGCGATGGAAGCGGCGGGAGAAATAGAGTTCGTCGGTGAAGCCAACAGCGTGCGCGATTTCTCGGATGGGGCGGGTGGTCTCGGCGAGCAGTCGGCAAGCTTCGCGCATGCGCAGCTCTTGAAGATGGCGGGCGGGTGGCACCGACATGCGTTCGGCCCAGCGGCGGCGGAACGTGGCGCGCGACATGCCTTGGCGCGCGGCGAGAGCATCGAAGTTGATCGGGGCGGCAAAGTTTTTTCGGACCGTTGCGAGGAGCCGGTCGATGGTGTCGGCGGCAGCGGGGTTTGAGTCGGGCGCGAGCAGGGTTTCCATCACGATCTGCTCGGCAATGCGGTCCACGCGGTCGATGATTCGCTCGGGGTGGGTCGAAGCGGTGAGCGCGACAAACTCGTCGACCAAGGCGCGCACGCGCACGGGGTCATGGATGGACCACACCGGGCGGGCGCGATCAACAAGCCCTATTGCCTCGAAACGAGGCATGAGCTCGGCGCCGTAGATGAGGTAAAACTCGTCCCAAGTCGCGCCGGAAGGATCCGGGCCGTAGTCCAGCCGCTCGCCCGGCCACTGGGTGATGACGCACGGGGAGACGACTTCGTGCGTGACGCCGTTGCGCTGAAACCGCCCGCTGCCCTTCAGGATAAGCGAGAAGTTGCAGGTGTCGAAGGTGCTGCGGATCCAGTCGCGTTTGCGCTCAATGAAATCGGCGGAGGCCAGGGGGAACGGCGCCGGAAAACGTCGGGTGTAGCCGAGCCAGTGCTTGATACGAAAATCCATAAAATTGGGAAACGTGTCCATTCCCATAGGTGAATGATTACGTTATGTTGAGATTAATTTAACAATTAACCCTCTTATCTATGAAACGAGTCCTCTTTGTGTCCGGTGGTTGGGATGGCCATAAGCCTCACGAAATCGTGGAGATTTTCCGTTCGGCTCTGGCCGTGCACGGGTTCGAGGGCGTGGTGGAAACGTCGCTCGACGTGCTGGCCGACGTGGAGCGGCTAAAGACGTTTGCCGTGATTTTTCCGTGTTGGACGATGGGGACGCTGACCAAGGAGCAAAGCCAGGGACTGCAAGCCGCGGTGCGGGGCGGCGTGGGGTTGGCGGGCATTCACGGCGGCATGGGTGATGCGTTTCGCGGCAATCTGGATTACGAGTGGATGACGGGCGGGCATTTTGTCGGGCACCCGCACGTGGGCGACTACACGGTGAACGTGCGCGCGATGACGAATCCGATCATCGCGGGCCTGCCGGGATCCTTCGCGTATCAGTCGGAGCAATACTACCTGATGGTGGATCCGGCGATCGAGGTGTTGGCGGACACGACCTACGTTTATGAAGGCCGTTCCTGCACCATGCCGGTGGCGTGGGTGAAAACCTGGGGCGAAGGCCGGGTGTTTTATTCGGCTCTCGGCCATGCGCCTGAGGAGTTCACCACGTATCCGGCGGCGAAGGAACTGACCGTGCGCGGCGTCCTGTGGGCGGCGCGGATGTTGTGAGCACAGCGGCTTTGAAATCGTTTTATTTTTAAGTTTATCCCATGACACCCTCTTCACCCATCGCGATTGGTATCATCGGCTGCGGCAGCATCGCCAAGGCCTATTTCACGGCGTGCAAGCGCTTCCCATTCATGAGCGTGACGGCGTGTGCCGATATGCGGATGGAGGCGGCGGAAGCGCGCGCGGCGGAGTTCGGTTGTCGTGCGCTGACCGTGGAGGCGTTGCTGGCTGATCCGGACATCCGCATCGTCATCAATCTCACGATCCCGCAGGCGCACGCGGAAATCGACCTGCGCATCCTGGCGGCGAGCAAACATGTGTTCAGCGAAAAGCCTTTTGCGCTGACGCGCGCCGAGGGTGAAGCGGTGGTAGCACGGGCGGCGGAACTGGGGTTGCGCGTGGGCGTCGCGCCGGACACGTGTCTGGGTGCTGCGGTGCAAACTTGCCGGAAGATCATCGATGACGGCGACATCGGGACGCCGGTGGCATTTCAGGCCAACATGATCTGCGGCGGTCACGAAACCTGGCACCCGTCACCGGAATTTTACTACAAGCGCGGAGGCGGGCCTATGTTCGACATGGGACCGTATTATCTCCACGCGTTGATCACGTTGCTCGGTCCGGTGAAACGCGTGAGCGGCCTAACTCGCACCAGTTTCGCTACGCGCACCATCACGAGCCAGCCGAAGCGTGGGACGGTTACCGAGGTGGAAGTGCCGACGCACATCGTCTCCACGCTGGAGTTCGTGAACGGGGTGATTGGCCAGCTCACGACTTCCTTCGATGTGAAGCATGGGCACAACAGCCCCCAGATCGAGATTTACGGGACGGAGGGATCGTTGTCGGTGCCGGATCCTAATGGCACGGGCGGTCCGGTGAAGCTGCGCACGGGGAAGTTCACAGACTGGGTGCAGGTTCGGCACACGCATCCCTATGCGGAAGGTTCTCGTGGCGTGGGTGTCGCGGACATGGCAATCGCCATCGCCAAGGGAACAACGCACCGCGCGAACGAAGCGATCGCCATGCACGCGCTCGATGTGATGCAGGCGATCCACGAGTCCAGTGACCGAGGGATGCATGTGACGCTCACGAGCACGTGTGAACGCCCGGAGCCGATGCGGGCAGATTTGCCGGATTGGGTGTTAGAATGATACCCAATCCCCAAATGTCATAGGGAGGGAGGGACGACCTCCGTGTCGTCCGTGCAGGCCGCAACGGACCGGACGGAGCCGGTCCCTCCCACGACCACGGTCTGCCGAAGCGGGATCGTGCTAGGTTGGAGCGGAAATGTGCTGCCTGCGGAGGGTTTTGCCTTTGCCGCTCGCGGGCGCGGCGGGTTGCCTCGGCGCATGTTACCCAAATCCGTCCTTATCACCGGAGCGTCGCGCGGCATCGGCCGTGGTATTGCCCTTGAACTGGCCAAGTCCGGCCACCGAATAGCGATCAACTACGCGGGCAATGTCGAGGCGGCCGCCGAGGCGCTTGCGCTCGTCAAGGCGGCGGGCGGCGATGGATTTATCGTGCAAGGCGACGTCGCGGTGGCGGCGGATCGCGAGCGCTTAGTGGCTGAGACGGTCGCGCAATTCGGGCGCATCGACCTGCTCGTGAACAACGCCGGCGTCGCGCCGAAGGTGCGCGCCGACCTGCTTGATGCAGGCGAGGAGAGTTTTGACCGCCTTTATAACATCAACCTCAAAGGCCCGTATTTTCTCACGCAGCTCGTGGCGAAACAGATGATCGCGCAGGCTCCCGATGCCGAAGGGTTTCGCGGACGCATCGTCAACATCACGTCGATCTCCGTCTACACGGCATCAATCAACCGTGGCGATTACTGCATGGTTAAGGCCGGTCTCGCCATGATGACCAAGCTCTTTGCCGACCGCCTCGCGAACGACGCTATCAACGTTTACGAGATCCGCCCCGGCGTGATCGCCACCGACATGACCGGCGGCGTGAAAGAGAAATACGACAAGCTCATCATCCAGGATGAACGCGGCATCACGCCCATCCGTCGTTGGGGCAAGCCGGAGGACATCGGCCGCGCCGTCAGCGCCATCGCCGATGACCGTTTCCCGTTCTCGACGGGCGCGGTGTTCGACGTGGATGGGGGCTTCCATTTGCAGCGCTTATAAGAGGCGTCCACCGGACGTAGGTTTTTTGCGCAGGCGATCACGCCTGCGCTTTTTTTGTGGCCCCCGGCCTGCGGTTTCAGCGAATTCTGAAGCTCGTTAGCAGTGTTCGTAATAGCGCTCCAACCACTACCCGTAGTGTATTGACGGCGCACAAAGCACAACCCCTTGTGCGTTTGAGTTCTGTGCGCCGCCGCTTTATTCTAGCGAATTCACGGCCTGCGACCCAACCACGGCCAAGGCCTTTCGGCCTTTGCTTTAACCACCTTCGCCCTCTCCACGGACAGGAATGTCTGTGCCACTCCCCATGTCTCTCGACCTCCCTTCCTCTCAATCCTTCGCAGCGACCACGCCACGTCATGGCTCGCAACTCCTGCAGCGCCACATCGCTTTTGCCGACCGCCAGGTTAGCAAGCGCGATGGCTCCCGCGTGCGTTATGATCAAAACAAGATCACCCGGGCCATCGCACTCGCGTTTCGCGAGGTCCATCTGGGCAACCAAGCCAACCCTTACCGCGACGACATGCTCGCCTGCTTCGGTTTGGAGAGCGACCGCTTCATCGATGCGACGAAAATCGCCGACTCGGTGTCGCAGATGCTGGAGCTCTACTATCGCCAAGGCACGCACCCCACCATCGAACAGGTTCAGGACGCGGTGGAAAAAGCCATCGCTGCCGCCGGCCATTGGGAAGTGGCGCGCGCCTACATGCTCTACCGCGAACGCCGCTCGCTCACCCGCCTCGCCACCTACGCCGACAGCGGTCTGGCCGACTACATCGCGATGGCCAAATACTCCCGCCACCGCGCCGAGCTCGGACGCCGCGAAACGTTTCCCGAAGGCGTGCAACGCGTCGCCGAGATGCACTTGGAATTTTTCGCGCCCAAACTGCTCACGCGCTTCCCCGCCGCGTTGCCCGCTCACGTTTCCGCTCTGGCCGGCGACAACGCGTCCCTCCTCGTCAAAACCCTCTGCGATCGGGAGCTCGGCGACGTCATCGAGCGCGTCTTCGTTGATGTCAGCACCAAGCGCGTGCTCCCTAGCATGCGTTCCATGCAATTCGGCGGCGAGGCGATCCTCAAAAACCACAGCCGCATGTTCAATTGCAGTTTCTCCAACGTGGACCGCGTGGAGTTCTTTCGGGAGTTTTTCTTCCTTCTCCTGAGCGGCTGCGGCGTGGGCTTCTCGGTGCAGAAACACCACATCGCGCTGCTCCCGGCCCTGCCAACCCGCGCCCCCGCGCACGACCTGCCGGTCTGGCATTTCACCATCACTGATACGATCGAGGGCTGGGCCGACTCGCTGCACGCGCTCTTCCAATCGTTCTACGAAGGCAAAAAAATCGAATTCAACTACTCCGCCATCCGCTCCCGGGGCGCGCCCCTGCGCACCTCCGGCGGCAAGGCGCCCGGCCACCTCCCGCTCAAGCAGGCGCTCGCGCGCATCGAGACGCTCCTCGACCACGCGGCCGGTCGCGCACTGCGACCCATCGAGGTTTACGACATTAACATGTTTACGGCCAAAGCCGTGCTCGCCGGCGGTATCCGCCGTTCCGCTACGATCTGTCTCTTCTCGCCCGACGACGAGGAGATGATGGATGCGAAGACCGGCAACTGGTTCGAGACCAACCCGCAGCGCGCCGCCTCCAACAACTCCGCCGTGCTCGCCCGCGACGGACGCAACGCCGAGCACTTCCGTCGTCTCTTCAAGGCGCAGAAGGAGTTCGGCGAACCGGGATTCTTCTTCTGCGATCACCCCGAGGCGGGCTGCAATCCCTGCGCCGAGATCAACCTGCTGCCGGTCATCGACTGGGAGCTCTCCGGCGAAGAGCTGAGCAAGCTCTTCGCTTGGGGCTACAAGGGCGACTTGCCCGGCACCGCGCGCCTCTCGGGTTTTCAACACTGCAATCTCACCACGATCAACGGACGCGCCGCGACCACTCCGGAGCGTTTTTATGAAGCGTGCATTTCCGCCACCGTGATCGGCACGTTGCAGGCCGCCTACACCGACATGCCCTATCTCGGCGCCGTCACGCGGCTCATCAACGAACACGATGCTCTCCTCGGCGTGTCCATCTGCGGGTTCATGGACAACCCCAGCGTCCTCTTCGACCCCGAGATCCTGCGCAAGGGAGCCAACCTCTGCCGCGCGACCAACCGCCTCGTGGCGGAGACGATTGGCATTCGTCCCGCCGCCAAGCTTACGACCTGCAAACCCGAGGGCACTGCGTCTTTGTTGCTCGATGCCGCGTCGGGCATCCACCCGCACCATGCGCGCCACTATTTCCGCCGCGTGCAGGCCAACCGCAAGGAGCCGATCTACGCGTTTTTCAAGGCGATCAACCCGCAGATGACCGAGCCGTCCGTTTACAGTCCGCACACCGACGACGTGATCACGTTTCCCGTGTCCGCCCCCGACGGAGCGATCCTGCGCAAGGATCTCAACGCGCTCCAATTCCTCCAACTCGTCATGCTGGTGCAGCAGGCGTGGGTGATTCCCGGTGGCGATCCCGCGTCACGCTCGGCGGGGTTGCATCACAACGTGTCCAACACCTGCACGGTGCGTGCCGACGAGTGGGATGCGGTGGCGGATTTTATTTGGTCCAACCGCGCGCTCTTCACGGGTGTGTCGTTGCTCCAGGATGCGGGTGACAAAGCCTACCTGCAGGCCCCGCGCGAAGAGGTGTCCACCGAAACCGACATCGCCAAATGGAACGCCCTGCGCCCGCGCCACGCCGATTACACGCAGCTCCACGAACACACCGACGAAACCAGCCTGAAGGACATCGTCGCCTGCGCCGGCGGCGCGTGCGACCTGCGCTGAGCGTCCAACCTAGCCCCTAGTAGCCCGTAATGATTAAATTTTCGGATTGGTGGGCCTCACCTTGCGTCAGGCCGGGTAGTCTTTCGGCGTGCGCACGCCCAACCGGCCTGACCCAAGGTCAGGCCCTACATGCGTGATCTTTCGGGGGACGGCAGGCTAGAAGGCCTGCGCTACTTTACTCGGATCCGGGCGGCGAGGGCGGCGCGACCAGGTCGTCGGGCGTGTAGAGGCGGCCGTCGGGGCCGGCACTGCGGAGTTGCAGCACGTTGGCTGAGAGCGGGTGGACCTGCCACGGGCGGCCCCAGCGGTCCACCAGTTTGCCCTCAATCAACGCGGGGTGATTTGCCGGAAGCGCGGCGTCGCCAAGCGCGTCGCGGTCGACCAATGCGCGGGCGAGGTCTTCGTTGAAGCCGAGCGCGGGGCGGCGTGAGGACGGGACAGCTTGCAGGTAGTTGGTCGTGAGATCGACGAGAGCGGCGAGGTCTTCGCGGGGCGAGCCGTCGGCCACCAGGAGGCGTTCCCACGAGTGGAGCGGGTTCTCCGGAGTGGCGATGCGCGCGGGGAGCAGCGCCGGTGCGATGACGACCACGGGGGGCGCGGGACTGGTCGTAGCCGGAGGAACGACCACGGGGCCGCGTATGAGCCAGAGGATTCCGGCCACCGCGATCAGCAGCAGAAGCGGGATCAGCAACTGACGGACGCGGACCATATCAAGCCTGCATCAAACCGAGCGGGCCGCTGACGCCCGGGATATAGAATTGGTTGATGCGCGGGAGCACGTCGGCCAACCGGCCCGGAGCGACGCCAAGCCAGAGGGCGAACTCGGCGAAATACTCGTCCACCGAGACGGCTGGCAACGTGACGCCGCGGTTGGTGACGACCGACGGCGCGGTGAGGGCGAGGTCGGGGTAACTGCCGTAGACGCGTCCGCCGTTGACGGCGCCGCCGAGGACGAAGGCGTTGCCTCCCCACGCGTGGTCGGAGCCGGCACCGTTGGAGGTGAGCGTGCGCGCGAAATCGGAGGCGGTGTAGAGCGTGGCCTGGGTTTGCATCCCGAGCTCGCCGAGGGCGGCCCAATAGGAAACGAGGCAACGGTTCACAACATCCACCATGCGGTCCATGCTATTGATGACCTCGTCGTGATGGTCCCAGCCCCCGTAGTTCACAAAAAAAGTCTGCCGGCGGAGGCCGAGGTCGGTGTGGATCTTCATCGTGCGCACGATGGCCTTGAACTGCTGGCCGAGGTTGACGGCCGGGTCGTTGCCGCGACTGGAAGTCGAGACGGGCGCGGTGTAGGGCGCGGGAGGGACGTAGCCGGGATCGCCGGGGAAGAGGGTCGTCAACAGCGAGTCGTTGAAGGCGTCGGTGAAGACGGCGCTGGCCTCGATGGAGTCGCGCAGGTTTTGGCTGAACGTGCGGTCGAGGAGGTTTTGGTATTCCTGCTGGAGGAGGTTATCGATGGCGGCGGTGCGCGTGGCGGAGCGCGTTGCGGTTTGGCTCGAGGTGGATGCCACGATCGGTGTAGCGAGCGGGGAATTGTAGTCGCTGGGCAACGCGCTGCCGGTGGAACTGATGCTGTAGGCGAAAAGGTTTTGGCCCGTTTGCCAGACGTTGTTGCCGCTGATGGAGGTGTTCATCGACACGCGGGCATCTAGGTTGCCGGCGTGGAGCAGGTCGGCGGCGAGGCCGGCCCAGCCGATGCCGCGCGCCTCGGTGGCGACGGACGTGTGCCATTGCTGGACTTGGTCGGAGTGCGAGTAGAGGCCGCGCGGGAGCTTGGCGGTGGAGTTGTTGTAGTTAGTTTTGGTGACGCGCTCGGCGAGCGTCCCGACGTTGGCCACAAACGCGAGCTGACCCTGGCTGTAGAGCGATTGAATGCCCGGAGCGCCGGCGTGGTCGCCGCAACGCGGGTGGACGCCGAAGCCGAAGGGATCGGTCGCGTGCGCGGAGAGGGCGCGGATCTCGGCTTGGGAGAGCGCGAGGCCGTCGCCGTTGGTTGCGGCGTCGTAAATGCCGCCGCGGGTAGCCGCGTAGGTGGCGTGGGCGGGGCCGGAGGCCGGCATGAGCAGGTTGTAAGAGTCCATTCCGCCGGCAAAAAAGAGGCACACCAGCGCGCGGTAATCGTCGCCCGGCGGGAGGGTTTGGGCGACGGCGGAGTTGGCCATGCGCAGGTTGAGTAGCGTCGAGAGCAGGCCGAGGGAACCGACGGCGGCGCAGCTGGCCTGGCCGATGAAGTCACGACGTGTGATGGAGCGTGGCATGGGGCGGTGGGGAGTTTATTTGAGGACGCTGAAGTCCGCCGAGACGGTGACGGTGTGGATGGCGACGCGGAGACGGGCCCGGGCCCGTTGATCGCGGACATCGGTGGTGAGACCGTTGGCGAGCGGATCATCGAGGCGGCGGATCGCGCGGGTGGTCGCGCGGAAAGTGGCGGGTGACATGTTGCCGTAGCACAGCGTGCGATCGAGCGCGGCGACGAGCCCGTCGGGGTCGTTGGTGGCGAGCGGGAGCCAGGTAGCCTCGTCGGCGCGGGTGTTCCAGGTGGACTCGTTTACGCCAGCGGTCGCGACGTTGTCGGACTGAGCGGAGGGGTTGAACTGCGTGACCGAGGCGGACGTGCTGGTGGCGGCGAGCGCGGTGGAGAACCGGTTCGGTCCGCTGATCGAGGTGACGCTATTAATGATCTGCAGCTCAGGGGAAACGAGGTTGGCGTCGCGGGCCGCACCGGGCGGGCGGTAGTCGGGTGAGTAAAAGTTGAATACACTGGGCGCGCTGAGCGGGCGTTGGAGGAAGTCACCATCAAGGCCGCTGAAACCGCGATAACGGCCGCCGGACGAAACGGGGTCGGCGGGCGCGGCACCGAGTGCGCGGGCGAGGGCGACGTAGCGCGTGTAGGGCTCGCGCACGAGGCCGTGGGTGACGACGGCGAGCCGGGCGGGGTCGCGGGCCTCGGGGTCGAGGAGAATCGCCTTGATGACGGCTTTGAGGTCACCGCGCACGCCGGAGCCGTTGTTGGCAAACACAGCGGAAACGCGGCCGATGTAGGCGGGCGTGGGGTTGGAGGTGACGAGCCGCTGGATGAGCAGGCGGCCGATGAACGGGCCGACGTTGGGGTGGTTGGCGAGGTGGTCGAGCGTGGCGGCGAGGTCGGCGTTGCCAGCGGTGCCGAGGTCGGGATTGCTGGCGGTGCGTGCGGGCAGGTTGAGCGGGGCGAGACCGGGGAAGGCGAGGGTTTTGGCGGCCACATCGTGCTCAACGTCAAACATGCGCATGGGGCGCCAGCCGACGTTGCTGCTGTCGTAGAAACGCGTGGTCGGGATCTCAGTGAGGTTAGTCGACGAGGTGAAACGCGTGCCGTAGCTCAGGCCGGTGAAGACGCGGGCAAGGGCCTCGATTTGGGTTTGGGCGTAGGTGGGGATGGGTTGGCCGGCGGAGACGACGGCGCCATCGGGGTCGAGATCGGTCCCGTTGGAGAGGAGTTGCGTGCCGTCGGGGTTGAGGCGCCAGAGTCCGATGGCGAAGAGCTGCATGACCTCGCGGGCGTAGTTTTCGTCGGGGAAACGGTTGGCGGCGACGTTGGCTTTGCGATTGCGCATCGCGCTTAGATAAAGGCCCATCCACGGATGGCGGGTGACCGCTTCGAGGAGTCCGCGGTAGGTGCCAAAGGCGTTTTCCAAAAGCAGGTCGTAGTAGCCGGTCATGCCGCGTTGGTCGGCACCGAGTGATTCCATGCGGTCGGAGATTACAAAAATCTGGCTGAGCGCGAAGGCGAGGCGTTGGCGGAGCGGATCGGAGGCGGCGTCGCTTCGCATCGTTTGCCGCCAGAAGGCTTCCAGGCGGTGTTCAGTCGAGACGAGCGGCGTGCTGTCGACGGCACCGAGTTCGGTTTGCCACGCGTGCACGATGGGCAGGTGGAGCGCGGGCGTGCGGGTGAACTGGTCGTCGAGCCAGCCGGCGAAACCGAGGTCGCGCACGCGAACAATGTCATCGGCAACCGGGCCGAAGGTCGCCTGCGTGAGGAAGCGCGAGGCGTCTTTGGCGGCGGGTTTGCCGTCGAATGCGTCGGTGAGCGTGAGCGTGGCGCTGGTGGCGGAGCCGAGCGTGTAGCCGACGCCCGGTTGGAGCGTCACCACGATGGTCTCGTCGCCTTCAGTCAAAGCGTCGGCCAGCGGGATCAGAGGAACGGTGATTTCATCCGCACCGAGTGGAATCGTTGCGGTGAACAGCGGTGGTTGCGCGTAGTCGATCCCGGATAAAGCGGTTCCGCCCAAGGTGAAGGCGACGGTGACCGGAGCGAGGCGGCCGGTGCGGCGGATGACGATGGTGCCGGGGTCGGGCCAGTTTTCCGCCATGGCCGGATCGGAGGCGGCGATGGTGATGGTGTGCGCGGCGGTGCCGGCGAGCAGGTCGCGCACGCGTTCGTAGTCGGTCACGCGTGAGGCGGGGATGGTCGAGGTGTTGCCGATTCCCTCGGTGAACATGCGTTGTGGGTTGAAGCCGGACTGGCGCTCTTCCCAGTCGCTGAGTCCGTCGCCGTCGGAATCGACATCGGCGACGCGGACACGCACGAAGAAACGAGGCGCGTTGCCCGTCGAGAGGTTGGCTTCGAGGGGCGCCCCGGCGCCGTCGGTCGCCGGCGAGGCGGTCCACGTCGTGAGGTCGGTGGACGTTTCAATCACGTAGCGTTTTCCTGCTTCGCCTTGCCAGGACGCGTTGGCCACGCCGGCCGTCGGGAAGCTGATGAGGGAGTCGAAACGCGAAGTGGCGTCGAACGGGTTCGTGCCGGCGATGTTTTCCTGAAGGTTGGTCAACCCGTCGTTGTCGGAATCGGGGACCGCGCCGGTCGTGCCAGTGGCGAACTTCAATTGCCAGACATCGCTGAGTTGATTGGCGTCGCGGTCGATGATCGCGAAGATCGACGGCACGGCTTGGACAAAAGCAACGGTCCAAGCGAACACGATGATACGTGCGGGCAACATGACACGGGGTGGGGGTAAGCCTACCCTGATCGCCCACGCATGAAATTACAACCGAGCCGATTCCATAAGATTGTAATTTTTCAATTCAAAGCCACGAACGCCGTCGGGTTTCAGAGCGAGCGCTTCATCGTTGCTGGCGGCTCAGAGCGAAGACCACGAGGGCCGCGATCACGTCGATTCCGGCGATGGCAATCCGCAGCGGGAGCGGCAGGCGAACGAGGCAAAGCACCACGGTCGCGGCAATGAGCAGGCCGACGACGGCGATGATCATGACGGGGGGGTTTTCGGGAGGTGACGACATGGAGCGGAACGGGCGGGGGTTAGCTGACCAACGGGAGAGCGATGCGCATCGTCGTGCCGGCCGGGTTGGAGTCGAGCAAGGTGATGTCGCCATGGTGGGATAGAAGAATCCGTTTGGCGATGGCTAGGCCTAGGCCCGTGCCGTCCGAGCGGCCCGACAAAAAAGAGTCGAAGATATGCGCCCGCAGCTCTTCGGGAATGCCGCGGCCGGTGTCGCTGATATCGATGAGGGCGAAGTCGTGTTCGGAGCGTTTCTCGGTCGTGCAACGAATAACGATCGTGCCGCCATCGTTCATCGCCTGAGTGGAATTGATCAGCAGGTTAAGCAGCACCTGCTGGATCTGGCCCTTGTGGACATCGACCACGAGCGGGCGCGCGGGCGGCTCGAAGCGGAGCTGGATCTTGCTTTGCGCGAGTTTGAGGCGGATGAGCACGATGGTGTCGCCGACCATGTCGGCGAGGCCCCAGCGCGAGTGGAGACTCGACGGGGCTTTGGCGAAATTGAGCACGCGCGAGACGATGGCTTCGAGTTGGTCGAGTTTTTCGCTGATCACGCGCACGTCGGTGCGGCGGGGATCGTCGACCGGGAAGTCCAGGTCGAGGTAGCCGAAGAGAAGTTTGATGACGGTGAGCGGATTGCGGATCTCGTGGGCGATCTCGGCGGCGAGCAGGCCGAGCGTGGTGAGCTGTTCGTTTTTGCGGAGGGATTCTTCGCTTTGGAAAACGCGGGAGTAGAGACGGGAGTTTTGCAGGGCGACGGCGCCGAGCGAGGCGAGGGCGGCGAGGAGGCGCTTCTCGTCGTTGTTGAAGCGGTGAACGTGGTCGGTGAAGACGGCGAGCACGCCGATGACTTCGTTCTCGTAGACCACCGGCGCCGCCAGCAACGAACGCAGCGACGGGTCGCGAGGCAGGTCGACGACGTCGAGGTATTCGGGCGACTGGATATTCAGGTATTCGACCTGCCGGCGGGTGTGAATCGCCGAGGATACCAGGCACGAGGCGATGGGGAGATGGGGCTCGGGGAGCGGGATGATCGAGGCGTTGGTGAGTGAGATCAGGCGCAGCGTCTGGCGGGGCGCGTCGAAAAGGTAGAACGCGCAGGCGCGGGTGTTGGTGATGATGCGGGCGTCGCGCGTGATGGTGTCGAAGAGCTCCTGTTGCTCTAGTTTGCCGACGAGGGATTGGCCGATGGTGATGAGCGATTCGAGCTGGCGGGCCTTGCCGCTGAGGTGGCGCAGTTGCCAAAGGCGTTGCATGACTGCGGTGGCCTCGTCGCAGATGCGAACGAGCAGGGCGAGGTCCGTGTCGTTGAAGCCACCGAGCCGGTCGCTATCCAGGTTGACGACGCCAAGGATTTGTCCGCCGGCCTCGACCATGGGCGCGGCAATTTCGCTGCGGACCTCCTTGCGAATAGAAATGTAGCGCGGGTCGGCGCTGACGTCGGTGACGAGTTGGGGGCGTCCGTGAAACGCGACCCAGCCGGTGATGCCTTGGCCGAGGCGAAGGCTCACCTCATCGGCGTCTTGGAAAAGGCCCTGGTGGACGTCGATCTCGAGCTTGCCGGTGTCGGGATTGAGGAGCGAAACGGAGCCGGAGGAGGCGTTGAGCGTTTCGATGCAGATGGCCAGAATCGCCTGCAACGCCTCGTGGGGATCGTCGACGCGGCCGGTGAGGCTGCTGATGCGATAAAGCGCCCGGGCGGCGCGAGGGTCAGATTCGACGTCCATGAAAAGAGTAGTCACTTATCTGAAAGAAAGGGCGGACCGACTACAAAAATTTTGAGCTAAAAGCGCAGCGCGCCTAAGTGATAGTCTCGTTGAGGTTTTTGAGCCGGATGCGGATGTCTTTGAGCAAGCACACGGAGAGCATCCCGCGCTCGTGCTCCTGTTTTTTGGTAGCGAGGTAGGCGGCCGTGGCTTTGTCGTCGGTGAACGCACGCTCGGGCGCGCGGTAGTTGGCGAGGGCGTAATTGGGGTAAAAGGACAGGGACTTGGGCTTTTCGGCGAGACGACGGAAAGCCGCCTAGGCATAGTGGAGCTGCTCGGCGGTGAGGCGGGTGGCGGCCGGTGCGGATGCCGGTTTCCTACTGGAGCGCTGAACATCTCGGGTCTGGCGCTCGGCGACGGCGTCGGCGCGGGTCGGAAAGTTTTTGCGGATGCGCTTACCGTCGAGCCAACCGGTGACGCGAAAAACGATCTCCCCGGAGGGATTCGTGGATTCTGAGATGACGAACTGAGAGGCCTGGGCCATTCTAGATTTGCCACGTCAACTGGGCAACCTAGCCAGCGGATACTCCTCTTGAGAGGTGAAAACTGGCGGAGAGGGAGGGATTCGAACCCTCGGTAGGTTGCCCTACACACGCTTTCCAAGCGAGCGCATTCGACCACTCTGCCACCTCTCCGTTTGATGTTCCTGACTCGCCTCAAAAGAGGTTCGTCGGTTGGGCGAAGGGCTGAGGTAGCGCGTTCATTTCACGCGGGTCAATGTCGAAAATCTGATCTTTGGCGCATCAGGTGCTGATACTGAGGGAGTTTACCGAAATGCGACTTGCGCGACCCTCGGCCGGTGCTACGTTGCGGCGGTTTACGACCTTACAACACGACCCAAACGACCATGGCTTCTGCTAACAACGAGCTGGCTTACAATACGAAGATCGAGGGAGACATCGTGGTTACGCGCGCCGATGCGGTGATCAACTGGCTGCGCAGCTCCTCCGTCTGGCCCATGCCGATGGGGCTCGCCTGCTGCGCGATCGAACTCATGGGCGTCGCCGCTTCCCGCTTCGATATCGCCCGCTTTGGTGCCGAGGTGTTCCGCTTCTCCCCCCGCCAGGCCGACTGCATGATCGTGGCCGGCACCGTGACTTACAAAATGGCCCCGCACGTCCGCCGCATCTACGATCAGATGGCCGAGCCGAAGTGGGTCATCGCGATGGGTGCCTGTGCCAGCTCAGGAGGTATGTATCGCAGCTATGCCACGTTGCAGGGCGTCGATCAGATCGTGCCGGTTGATGTATATATTAGCGGTTGCCCTCCGCGCCCCGAGGCGCTTTTGGACGCCCTGATTAAACTTCAATCGAAGATTAAAAAAGAGCCGTCCGCCTCCACGCTCCTCGCCTCGGCTTAATTTTTAGCAAATCCCTTCAATGACCGCGCTCGCCGACGTCACCGCCGCTCTCCAGTCCAAATTCACCGCCGCCACCCTGCGCGCTAGCGGCGACCATCCCGCCCTCAATTTTCCTATCAGCGAGGTAGTCGCGGGTCTCAAGTATCTGCGCGACGAGTTCGCCTACGATTTTCTGGTGGATGTGACCGCCATCGACAACGGCGTCGATGTCTCCCCGCGTTTCACCACGGTCTGGCACGTTTACTCCACAACCGGACACGGCTACGTCCGCCTCGCAGCCGATTGCGCGAATGACGAGAATCCCGTTGCGCCCACGGTTTCGCATATCTGGCCTACCGCCAATTGGCACGAGCGTGAGACTTACGACCTGTTAGGCATAACGTTTGAAAACCACCCGGACCTGCGTCGCATTCTGATGTGGGACGGTTATCCGTATCACCCGCTTCGCAAGGACTTCCCGTTGGCCGGCATCCAGACGGCACTGCCCGATCTTGAAGTCGCCGACTTGACCAAGGCCTCCGTCAAACCCGCCCCGATGATGGGCGGACCGTTCGTCGCTTCGCCCGGCGAGATGAACATGACCGACGCCGAGCCTCGCGCCAAAGACGAGAGCTGGACCGAACGCAGCGAAAAACCCGCGTCCGAGTAACTCCCATCGCCCCTCAGCCTCCCGCCTCCGCTCACGCACTATTTTCCGATGGCCACCGAATACGCCTTTCCCGACAACGCCGCCAAGACCGCCGACGCCGCCGCGCAGGAGTTCCAGACCGAGAAGATGTCCCTCGCGATGGGACCTTCCCACCCGTCCACCCATGGCGTGCTCCGCCTTCAGCTCGAACTTGACGGCGAGGTCGTTACGCAATGCGACCCGATCCTCGGCTACCTCCACCGGGGTGACGAAAAGATCGCTGAGAACATGACCTACAACCAGTTCGTGCCTTACACGGATCGGTTGGACTACCTCGCGCCGCTCGCCAACAACGTTGCCTACGCCATCGCCGTTGAGAAACTCGCCAACCTCAAGGTGCCTGCCCGCTGTGAAGCGATCCGCGTCATCTGCTGCGAGCTCGCCCGCATTTCCGCCCACTTGCTCGGTCTCGGTGCTTACGGCATCGATGTCGGTGCCTGGTCCGTGTTCCTCTACTCGTTCGAAGAGCGCGAAAAGCTCTACAAGTTATTCGAAGAGCTTACTGGTGCCCGCTTCACGACCAGCTACACCCGCATCGGTGGCGTCGCCCGCGACGTGCCCGAGGGTTGGAACGACCGCGTCGGCAAATTCTGCGACCAGTTCCTCCCGATCCTCGAAGAGATCCTCACGCTCCTCACGCGTAACAAAATTTTCACCGACCGCACGCAGGGCGTTGGCGTCATCTCTAAGGAAGATGCCATCGGTTACGGCCTCACCGGCCCCAACCTCCGCGGCTCCGGCGTCGCGTTCGACCTGCGTAAGGACAAGCCTTACTCGGGTTACGAACAATACGAGTTCGACATTCCCGTCGGCACCACTGGCGATTGCTACGATCGCTATCTTTGCCGCGGCGAAGAGATGCGCCAGTCCGTCCGCATCGTGCGCCAAGTCCTCAAAAACTTCCCCTCCGGCTCCTACTTTGCCGAAGACGCGAAGAAGATCTTCGCCCCGAAAAAAGAAAAGGTCCTCACAAGCATGGAGGAGTTGATCAACAACTTCATGATCGTGACCGAAGGCCCGCAGATGCCCTCCGGAGAGGTTTATTTCGAGGCCGAAAACCCGAAGGGCGCGCTCGGCTTCTTCATCGTGAGCAAAGGTGGCGGCGTGCCTTACCGCATGAAGATCCGCAGTCCCAGCTTCTGCAATCTCTCCATCCTTCCCAAGGTCTGCCAAGGCAACTTGGTCTCCGACGTCGTCTCGATCCTCGGCTCCCTCGACTTCGTGATGGGCGAGTGCGACCGGTGATCTGATCTCTGAGTTTTAGCCCACGAAACACACGAAATAACACGAAACCCAACCGCCCAAGCCGCCGATCCGACCTTTCGTGTCATTTCGTGTGTTTCGTGGGCAACCTTCCTTTTCCGTCTCGATGAATCTCAATCCCGAAACTTTCCAACGTATCGACGAAGTCATTACGCACTACCCGGTGAAGCGCAGCGCCACGCTGCCGCTCCTGCACCTCATCCAAGAGGACGCCGGGCACATCTCCGACGAGGCCATCGCCTAGATCGCCAAGAAGCTGGAGCTTGAGCTCATTAACGTGCTCGAGGTCGTCACCTTCTACCCGATGTTTCGCCGCGCGCCCATCGGCCGCCGCCACGTGAAGGTCTGCCGCACGCTCTCCTGCGCTCTTAAGGGTGGCTACAAGACCTGCGAAACCTTCGAAAAAGAATTTCACACCCATCGCGGCGAAATCTCGCCCTGCGGCGAAGTCACCGTCGAGTTCGTTGAGTGCCTCGCCTCCTGCGGCACCGCTCCGGTCGTCCTGATCGACGAAACGCTCCACGAGAACGTGGACGCCCCTAAAGCCAAACAGATCTCTGACCAGATCAAAAAAGAAAAAGCTGAAAGGCTGAAGAGCTGAAAAGCTGAACGTCCGCCGTCTCCACTGCCGACCCCGCATCCTTCAGCCCTTCAGTCATTCCCGCCTTCAGCCCTTCCCGCCATGCCCGCTCCTGAACAACTCCGCATCATCTTCAAGCACATCGACGAGCCTGGTTATACCAACGACATCGATTGTTACATTCGCCACGGCGGTTACGAGGTCCTCAAAAAAGCCGTCGCCCGCAAACCCGAAGAGCTCATCGACGAGGTCAAAAAGTCCGGTCTGCGCGGACGCGGTGGCGCCGGTTTCCCGTGTGGCGTGAAGTGGGGTCTCGTTGACCGCAAAAGCGGCAAACCGATCTACCTCATCGTTAACGCCGACGAGTCCGAGCCCGGCACCTTCAAAGACCGTTACATCATGCACCAAGATCCGCACCAGCTGATCGAGGGCACGATCATTAGCTGCTTCGCGAACAACGTTAAACAGGCCTACATCTACATCCTCGGCGAGATGCCCGAAGGTGCCCGTATCCTCGAAAAAGCCATCGCCGAGGCCCGCGCGAAAAACTTCGTCGGACCGAACATCCTCGGCACCGGCTACAGCTGCGAAATCTACGTTCATCGTGGCGCCGGTGCATACATCTGTGGCGAAGAAACCGGTCTCATCGAATCGCTCGAAGGCAAGCGCGCCAATCCGCGCATCAAGCCCCCGTATTTCCCGGCGGTTCTCGGGCTCTACCAGTGCCCGACGATCGTGAATAACGTCGAGACGCTCTGCCACGTGAAGTATATCGTCGAGCACGGCGGCGAGGCGTATTCCAAAATCGGCACGCCAGGCAACACCGGCACCCGCATCTTCTGTGTTTCCGGACACGTCCAGCGCCCCGGCTACTACGAGTTCCCCGCCGGCACCATCACGATGGGCGTGCTCCTCAACGACGTCTGCGGCGGCCCGCTTCCCGGCCGCACTTTCAAAGCCGTCATCCCTGGCGGTTCATCCGCGAAAGTTCTTCGCTTCGGCGAACGCTACAAGGGCAAGCGCAAGGTCGGTCCCGACATGGTTGACTACGATTGGGGCGTCGAAGACGTGCCCATGGATTTCGACTCGCTCGCGATGATCGGCTCGATGGGCGGCTCTGGCGGCGTGATCGTCATGGACGACACCGTGAACATGGTCGAAGCCCTCGCGAACATCAACGCGTTCTACTCCCACGAAAGCTGCGGCCAGTGCACGCCGTGCCGCGAAGGCTCGCTGTGGATGAAGAAAATCTCCGCTCGCATGGTGCACGGCGACGCCCGTCCACAAGACGGCGCGCTGCTCAAGAGCGTCGCCGACCAGATTCCCGGTCGCACCATATGCGCCTTCGGTGAAGCCTGCTCATGGCCGACCCAGAGCTTCATCATCAAGTTCAAAGACGAGTTCGACGCCTACTCCGAGGTCAAGAAAACCCTCCCCGCCGATCGCACCGTCCTCGTCTGACCCGAATTTTTGCCCACGAAACACACGAAATAACACGAAATAAAATCCGTCCAATCTGCGATCCGACCTTTCGTGTCATTTCGTGTGTTTCGTTGGCTAAACCTCCTTCTTCCTCCGCAATGATCCAGCCTGCCAAACCCGACCTCGTCACCGTTAACATCGACGGCAAGGAGATCGCCGTGCCCAAGGGCACCAATGTCATCGAAGCCGCTCGCCTCGTGAACGTTGACGTGCCTCACTACTGCTACCACCCGAAGCTCGCCGTGGTGGGCAATTGCCGCATGTGCCTCATCGAAATGGGCATGCCCGCCGTCGATCCCGCCACCAAGGCACCCGTGATGGACCCGGCCACCGGCAAGCAGAAGATCAATTGGATCCCGCGCCCCCAGATCGGTTGCGGCACCAACGTTTCCCCCGGCCTCCACGTCAAGACCACCTCGCCCATGGTGAAGGACGCCCGCGAGGGCGTGATGGAATTCCTTCTCATCAATCATCCGCTCGATTGCCCCATCTGCGACCAAGCCGGCGAGTGCAAACTCCAGGAGCAGGCCACCGGTTACGGGCGCGGTTATTCGCGCTTCGTCGAGCAGAAAAACGTGAAACCCAAGCGCACGCAGCTCGGACCTCGCGTCACCCTCGACGACGAGCGTTGCGTGCTCTGCTCGCGCTGCATCCGTTTCTCCAAGGACGTCGCCAAGGAAGACGTGCTCGGCTTCGTGGACCGCGGCAGCTACTCGACGCTGACCTGCCATCCCGACCGCAAGCTCGACCACAACTACTCGCTCAATACCGTTGATATCTGCCCGGTCGGCGCGCTCACCTCGACGGATTTCCGTTTCAAGATGCGCGTTTGGTTTCTCAAGCAGACGAACACCATCGACACCGAATCGTCGGTTGGCGTGAACTCCGTCGCTTGGTCCCGCGAAGGCACGCTCTACCGCATCACCCCGCGCCGCAACGACGACGTTAACGACACGTGGATGCCCGACTCCGGTCGCGTGCTCTACAAGCAGGTGCAGTCCGCCGATCGTCTCACCTCCGACATCGTCTTGGAAAATCTCGCGATTAAAGCGGCTCACGCGCTTCAAGACTTCGCCGGTTCCATCGCCCTCGTCGGCTCCGGCCGCAGCTCGGTTGAAGAACAGTTTCTCACCAAGAAACTCGCCGCCGCGCTCAAGGCCCCTGTCTCGCTCGTCAGCCGGGTAGGGCAGGGGGACAAGCTCCTCATCTCCGCTGACCGCAACCCGAACGTCCGCGGCGCGCTCGTCACGGGCCTGATCTCCGCGTTGCCCTCCGCGCAGCTCACGTCCCTCGCGGCCGACATCGACTCCGGCAAGATCAAGGCAGTCGTCTCTATCGGGGAAGACCTGACCGCCGCCGGTCTCACCCCCGCGCAGCTTGCCAAGGTCTCGGTCGTCTACTTGGGCACCCACGCCAACGCGACCAGTGCGGCTGCCAAGGTGGTTATTCCGACCGTCACGGTGTTTGAAAAAGCCGGCACCTTCGTGAACCAGCAGTTCCGTATTCAGAAGTTTATCCAAGCGGTGCCTGCGCTCGCCGGCGCACACAACGACCTAGCTGCTCTGGCCAAGTTGATCGCCGCCGTCGGTGCGCCTGCGCCCGCCGAAGAAATCGGCACCCTCTGGCCGGCAATCGCCGCCGAGGTGCCCGCGCTCGCTACGATGCTCTACAAGAATATCCCCGAGACGGGCCTCTTGCTGGACTCCACACCGTGGGCTGGCTTGCCCTTCGTCGAGGGCGAAACTCTGCACTTCAAACCCGCCGCAACCGCCGCCGCTTGATCCGAAAATGTAGGAGCCCGTTTACGGGCGATGAACGCCCCACGCTCACTCAACTGATCCGACTGCCATTCCATCGCGCATAAATGCGCTCCTACCTTCGATCCTCTTTCCGTTCCTGACATGGATTTCTCCTTCTACTTCGACCTCCCGCTCTGGCTCCGCCTCGTCCTTCAAGGCACGGTGGTGATCCTTGTGCTCTTTCCGCTCGCCGCCGCCTGTTCGATGGCCGAGCGCAAGATCTCGGCATGGCTCCAAGGTCGCCCCGGTCCCAACCGCACGCTTGCCCCGATTCTCGCGTGGGTGCCCGGCATCGGTGTTCTCCAGCGCCTTGGTCTCTTCCAACTCGCGGCCGACGGCGGCAAATTTCTTTTTAAAGAAGACGCGGTTCCCGCGCATGTGAACAAGTTCTACTTCATCGCTGCGCCCATCCTCGCGATGGTCCCGGCGCTGACGACCGTGGTGGTGGTTCCTTTTGGCGCTTACTTCGCGATTGTTGACGGCGTGCAGGTCCTCAAACCGCTGGTCCTCGCCGATCTCGACATCGGCCTGCTCGCCGTGTTCGCCGTGTCGTCGCTCGGTGTTTACGCGGTCATCCTCGCGGGCTGGGCGTCCAACTCCAAATACCCGTTCCTCGGCGGCGTGCGCGCCTCGGCCCAGCTCATCTCTTATGAGCTTTCAATGACGCTCTCCGTGCTGCCCGTGTTCCTCTGGATCAACGCTCCCGGTGGCGAAGGAACGCTCAGCCTTTTCCGAGTCGTTGAGCTCCAGTCCGGTTCGGGTCTCGCTTGGGATAGCGTTTGGTATATTTTCTATTTCCCGCTCTCGGCTTTCATCTTCCTGGTCGCGCTCTTCGCCGAGACCAACCGCCAGCCCTTCGACATGCCGGAGTCCGAGTCCGATCTCGTCGGCGGGTTCCACACCGAATACGGAGCCTTTAAGTGGTCGCTCTTCTTCGTTGCCGAATACTGCCACATGATCGTCGGCTCGGCCGTGTTCATCCTCCTTTTCTTCGGCGGTTGGAATCCGCTTCCTGGCGTGCCGCTCGGCGACCTCGCGGGCTGGCTGCATATCGCTGACCAACCGATCCTCATGGGTCTCCTCGGCATCTCGATCTTCCTCGGGAAAATCGTCTTCTCGATCTTCTTCTTCATGTGGGTCCGCTGGACGCTCCCGCGCTTCCGCTACGACCAGGTTATGACCATCGGCTGGAAAAAGCTCCTCCCGCTGTCCATCGCCAACCTGATTCTCTACACGCTCGGCATCGCCGGCCTTGCCCTGTTGCACAAGTAATCGCCCAACCCTTTCCCGCGCCATGGCCGTCATTCAAGTCGAACGCAAACCGCTCTCCTTCGCGGAGCGCACCTACATCCCGCAGATTCTCGGCGGGTTAAAGACCACGTTTAAGCACCTCCTCAAGCCCACCGTCACGCTGCAGTATCCGGAGCAACGTCCCGAGATCTCCAAGAACTACCGGGGCGTGCCCACGTTGGTGAAAGATCCCAACGGACGCGAAAAGTGCGTGTCCTGCCAGCTCTGCGAATTCGTCTGCCCGCCCAAGGCTATCCGCATCACGCCCGGCGAGATCGATGCCGACGCGCCCAACGCCCACGTCGAAAAAGGCCCCAAGGCCTTCGACATCGACATGCTCCGCTGCATTTACTGCGGCCTCTGCCAAGAGGTCTGCCCCGAGGAGGCGATCTGGCTGCAGAACCAGTTTTCCCTGTCCGGCTACACCCGCGCCGAGATGGTGAACAACAAAGAGAAGCTCTACGAGTTGGGCGGCACGCTTCCCGACCAGCACTTCAAGTGGGACAAAAAGAAAGCCGCCGAAGAACACGGCAACAGCCATTAAAAAGGCTGAAGGACTGAAGGGCTGAAAAACTGAAAGATAAAAACGCCCATCAGCCGTCCACTCATCTAGACATCCCAAGTCGCCCATTCCCGTTCCTAACTTTCAGCCTTTCAGTCCTTCAGCTTTTCAGCCTTTCCCTCATGTCCTCCGACATCTTCTTTTATCTTTTCGCCGCGTTGACCGCCGGCTCCGCGCTCGCGGTGGTGTTCACCAAGAACACCGTCGCTTCCGCGCTTAGCTTACTGGTGAGCCTCGTCGGCGTCGCCGCGATCTTTGTGCTCCTCGACGCCTTCCTTTTGGCGGCTCTGATGGTGTTTGTTTACGCCGGCGCGGTCGTGGCGTTGTTCCTCTTCATCGTGATGTTGCTCGACAGCTACGGCGGCGACCGCAAGCCGTTCAAAAAAGCGACCATCGTGGCCAGCGCCTTCGCTTTCGTGATTTTGGCGCTTGGTCTTATGAGCTTTGTATCGCGCGGGTCGCAAGAGACGATCGCCTCCGAAGTCCCTGTGTCCGGCGTCCCGATCGGCGCCAGCCTGCGCGCCTACGGCGAACAGCTCTTCACTACGTATCTGCTGCCCGTGCAGATTGTCGGTTTTCTCCTGCTGATCGCCATGCTCGGAGTGATCGTGCTCAGTAAAAAATTTGATGGCCTGGAGGACGTAAAATGACCGTTGGACTTAACGAATACCTTTTCTTGAGTGCCCTGCTCTTCGTCATCGGCTTCTTCGGAGTGCTGCTCCGCAAGAACACGCTCGTGATCTACATGTGCTTGGAGCTGATGCTGGTCGCCTCCACCGTGGCGCTGGTGGCGTTCTCGCATTTCAACCGCACGATGGATGGCAACGTCTTCGTATTCTTCATCCTCACCGTCGCCGCCGCCGAGGTCGCGGTCGGCTTGGCGATCATCGTGGCGCTGTTCCGCCGCAGGCAGACGATCCAAGTTGAGGAACTCAACGCGCTGAAAAACTGATTGTCTTTGGATTTGAGCACCACCGCCAACATCGTCCCCGCTGAACGCATCCAGAGCCGCATCGTCGTGCTTCGGGGGCAGCGCGTGCTGTTGGATGCTGATTTGGCCGCGATTTACGAGGTGCCCACCAAGCGACTTATCGAGCAGATGAAGCGCAACGCGGATAAATTTCCCGAGGATTTTCTTTTTCAGCTAACGAGGGATGAATGGTCTGCGGTGCTTGCATCCAGGGCTTCGGTCGTTGTTGGGGAGGGAGATACAAACATGTGGTCGCAAAATGCGACCACATCCCCGCAGCGCCGCCGGTTAAGCAACTTGCCCTATGCCTTCACCGAGCACGGTGCGCTTCAAGCGGCCAACATATTAAGTAGCCCGGCGGCCGCACAGATGAGCATCGCCGTTATCCGTGCCTTCGTCCAGCTCCGCGCCCTGATGGTCGATCACAAGACACTGCGCGCCAAACTCGCCGAACTCGACGCGCGTGTCGGCGCCCACGACGAACAATTGCGCTCCGCCTTGCCCGCCTTGCGGCGAGCACCCATGCGAAGCGCCCCTCCGCGTCGCTCCGGGGCCGCACGCAAGACGTGCGACCATCTCCGCGCTTCGCGCTCCGTAGCGGCCATCGTCGAAGCGATTCGACAGCTCGCCGAACCCGTTCCGACTAAGGCAAGTTCCCGTAAAATCGGTTTCCACTCGGGCAATCGTTAATCTACTTTTTCTTTTTCCAACGTGCTTAATTCCGTCTTCGGCTATTCGCCCACACTGATCGCTTTACTCACGCTGCTGACGCCGCTCGCGTCGGCCACTGTGATCGCGCTCTTCTTCCGCCGCCAGGGCTCGATCGCCTCGCTGATCTCCACGCTCACCGCCGCCATCGTCGCGGCCGGCGGCTTGTCGTTGGCCTTCACCGGTGCCCGCTTCACCGACTCTGCGGAATGGATGACGCTGGGTAGCTTCACGCTCTCGCTCGGCATCAAGTTCGACGATCTTTCCGCCTTGATGATCTCCATCGTAGGCGTGGTCGGCCTTTGCGTTCACGTGTTCTCCCTCGGCTACATGCACGATGATTCGGCCAAGGCGCGCTACTTCGGCGGACTTTCGATTTTCATGTTTTCGATGCTCGGCATCGTGCTCGCGGACAACTTGTTCATGATTTTCATTTTTTGGGAGCTGGTCGGGTTCAGCTCCTACGTGCTGATCAACCACTACGACCACCGCCAGACCGCTGCGGATGCGTCGAAGAAGGCGTTTATCACTAACCGGGTCGGCGACTTCGGTTTTCTCCTCGGTATCATCGCGTGCTATTACGCGTTTGGCACCGTCAACCTGTCGGGGCTTTCCACGCTGGCTGCGACCACCGAGATGAGCGTCAATTTGATCGCGGTGCTCTTGTTTTGCGGCGCGGTCGGTAAATCCGCGCAAGTCCCGCTCCATGTGTGGTTGCCTGACGCGATGGAAGGTCCGACGCCCGTGTCGGCGTTGATCCACGCCGCCACGATGGTGGCAGCGGGTATTTTTATGTTGTGCCGCATCGAGCCGCTCTTCGCCGCTGCTCCGCTGGCCCTGGAAGTGGTGACCTGGGTGGGCGCGATCACCGCGCTCTACGCCGCGCTCTGCGCGATCACCCAGAGTGACATCAAGAAGGTGCTCGCTTACTCCACGCTCTCCCAACTCGGCTACATGGTTGCCGCATTTGGCTTGGGTCGCACCGACATCGGTCCAGATGGTTTGCCGTTGCCCGCCCCGTTGATCGCGGGCGCGGCCGCCGCGATGTTCCACCTGACGACTCACGCCTTCTTCAAGGCCCTCATGTTCCTGGGCTCCGGCTCGGTTATCCACGGCTGCCATCACGAACAGGATATCTTTAAAATGGGTGGCCTGTCCAAGAAGATGCCGCTCACGTTTATCACCTTTACGATCGGCGTCGCCGCCATCGCTGGCCTGCCGTTCCTTTCGGGCTTTTACTCGAAGGACGCGATTCTCCACCTCGCCCAGGAAAAGAACTTCGCCGTGTTCGCGATCCTCTTCGCCACTGCGATTCTCACCTCGTTCTACATGGTGCGCATGTGGAAACTGGTGTTCCTCGGCACGGCTCGCAGCGACGACGCCGCCCACGCTCACGAAGGCGGCATCAGCATGACGCTCCCGTTGGTTGTTCTCGCGATCCTCGCGGTGGTGGCCGGTTACACGACGCACGAAGGCACGGGGTTGATCTACGGAAACGCCTTCAAGGACGTTTGGTCGCAGATCCCCCACCCGGAGGGTTTGGGTGTTTATGTGATGAGCCTGGTGATTCTTCTCCTCGGTGCGGGCTCGGCTTACGTGTTCTATAAGCCGGCTCCGACCGATTCTCTCGCGACTAGCGTGCCGGCAGTCTTTGGATTTCTCGTTGTCCTCAAAGCTTCTTTCGATGGCGCCTACAACTGGTATGTCGCCAAGGTCCAGCAGCGGTTCGCGCTCCTGCTTGAGTTTCTGGAGCGCATTTTCATCTCCGGTCTCCTCATTCGCGGAGTAATCGGTGGCGGCGTCGGCTTGATCGGGCTGGGCGCTCGGGCGCTGCATGTCGGCAGTCTGCATGCCTACGTCTACTGGTTCCTGTTTGGCGCGGCCGTTCTCTGGGCCTTCGCCGGCGGCTGGCTCAACTAACGCGACTTCCTTCAACGTCCCATGTTTTCCCATCTTCTTCTGCTCTCCATCGCGGCTCCGCTGTTAGCCGCGGCGGTGATCTCTGCCGGTCTCTCGGTGCGCGTTGCTAAGATTGTCGCCGCCCTCGGCTTCGTGATCCCCGCGCTCATCGCTCTGCACGTGTGGTATCACTTCCCCGCCGGGGTCGGTGCCGACTACGCGTTCATCCAAGCTTACAATACCGGGCTCCAAGACCTCGGCATCAGACTGACCCTCGGCCTCAACGGCATTGCGCTCCCGCTCTTCGTGCTCGCTGGTCTGGTCGGTCTCGCCGCCGGACTCTATGCGATCCAGTCCGGCGCTGAACGCCTCAAAACCTACCTCGCTCTCCTGCTCGTCATGCAGGGCGGTTTGATGGGGGTGTTCGCCAGCGTGGACATCTTCTTCTTCTATTTCTTCCACGAACTCGCGCTCATCCCGACGTTCATCATGGTCGGCATCTGGGGCGGCAAAGACCGCAGTTACGCCGCGATGAAGATGACGATCTACCTGACTGTCGGCGCGATGCTTTCGCTCCTCGGTTTGATCGCCATTTATTATAAGAGCGGCGCGGAAAACTTCGATCTCATCACCCTGCGCGCAACGCTCCTCGAAGGCGGCATCAAGGCCGGCACGCAGAACCATATCTTCGGTCTGCTCATGTTTGGCTTCGGTATTCTGGTATCGCTCTGGCCGCTGCACACGTGGGCTCCGCTCGGCTACGGTGCTGCGCCTAGCTCCGCCGCGATGCTCCACGCCGGTGTGTTGAAAAAGTTTGGCCTCTACGGTCTGGTCCAAATCGCGGTGCCGCTCCTCCCGCTCGGTGCCGCCCACTGGGCCACGCCCCTCGCGTGGTTGGCCGTCGCTGGCAACTTGGTGGTAATCGGCTTCGTGACGATTGCTCAACGCGACCTGAAGCAGATGGTTGGTTACAGCTCGGTCATGCACATGGGTTATGCGTTCCTCGGCGTCGCAACCCTCTCGGCGGTGGGTGCCGGTGGCGTGGTTCTGATGATGGTTGCGCACGGGTTCTCGGTTGCCCTGTTGTTCCTCCTTTCGACGAGCATCTACCACCGCACGCAGACGTTCGATCTCACGGAAATGGGCGGTCTCGCGCAAAAAACGCCCGTCCTCGCCGCGTTCTTCGTAACCGCCACCATGGCCGGCATCGGTCTCCCCGGCCTCGCCAACTTCTGGGGCGAGCTCACGATCTTCGTCGCCGCCTGGGCGTTCTCAAAGACCCTCACCGTGCTGGCGATTTCCGGTGTGGTTATCTCGGCGATCTACGGTTTGCGTGCCGCCGCCAAGGTGTTTTTTGGACAGCACACCGAGGCGCTCACCAAGGTGCTCGCCGAAAAGCCCGCGACGGATCTTCGTTGGTCCGAGAAGGTTCCCGCCCTCATCCTGATCGCCGCGCTCTTCTTCATCGGTTTCTGGCCGAAGTCTCTTTCTGTTCCGCTCAACGCCGCGCTCGAGGTCGTCTATCCGGCCAAGGGTCCGATTATCACCATCGTCGGCCAGAAGTAATTTCGTAATTCGCCCATGTCTCCCGAACTCATCAAGGCCGCCGCCGATAACCGCTGGGTGACGATCTCGCCCGAGATTGCCCTCGGCTGCCTCGCCCTGTTTCTCCTCGTGCTGGAGATTTTCCTGCCGAAGAAAAAGCACGCACTCATTCCCACGCTGGCCATCACCGGCCAGATCGGCTTGCTGCTCGGGCTCGTCCTGAATTTCCAAGCGCCCTACCTCGGCACCGAGAGCTTCAACGGCCTGCTACGTCACACGGAGGAAAGCCAGTTTATGCGCGTGTTCTTCCTGCTGTCGTCGGTGCTCGTGAGCATCCTCGGCGTGGTCGCGCTCGCCAAGCAGAAGATGCCGCGGATCGAGTTCTTCCACATCGTGATGGTGGTGTCCGCCGCGATGATGCTCCTCGCGCAGAGCAATCACTTCGTCCTCCTCTTCGTCGCGCTGGAAACCGTCACGGTCGGATTCTACATCTTGGTGAGTTATTTCCGCACCAGCCCGCTTTCGCTCGAAGCCGGTTTGAAATACCTGATCTCCGGCGCGCTGAGCTCCGCAATGCTGTTGTTCGGTATCGTGCTCCTCTACGGCGTAGCCGGCAACCCGACGCTCCCCGGTTCCTCGGCCGAGTCGATGAACTTCAACGCGCTCCGCGTGTTCCTCGAAGCCAATCCTGAAAACTTCCTTGCGAGTGTCGGCATCGTGTTCGTGCTCGCCGGCGTGGCCTTCAAGATCGGCGCGGTTCCGTTCCAAATCTGGATTCCCGATGTTTACCAAGGCGCACCTACGCCGGTCACTGCGTTCCTTGCCGTCGCGTCGAAAGCCGCCGGTTTCTCGGTGCTCCTCATTCTCACGCAGCGCGTGTTTGGTTCCTACTATTACCTGACCGTGCCGGTGCTGTCGGCGATGGCGATTGCGACGATCCTCTTCGGCAACCTCGCCGCGCTTACGCAGCACAACGTGAAGCGCCTGATCGGTCTCTCCGGCGTGTCGCACGCGGGCTACCTGCTCATCGCGGTGATCGCTGCCAACAGCCAGCCGCTCGCGGTCGGTGCCGTCTATTTCTACTTGTTCGCCTACCTATTGGCCTCCTTTGCGGTCTTCGGCGTGATGACCCATGTCGCCGGCCCGAACGATGCCGATCAGGATCTCGACCACTACACCGGGCTGGCCAAGTCGCACCCGTTCCTCGGTGCTGTGCTGGCCATCGGACTTGGTTCGCTCGCGGGCATCCCGCCGCTGGCCGGCTTCATGGGCAAGCTCTTCATCTTTATCGCGGCGTTCAAAGCCGGGCTCTACACGCTCCTCGCCGTCGCCATCGTAGGTGTGATCGTCTCAATCTATTACTACTTCGGTTGGATCAAGGCCGCCTATTTTGAAACGTGGTCCGCCCCGGTGCTCGAAGGCGAAACCGACACGCGCCCGGCGCGCACGCCGGTGAGCCTCACGGCGGGAGTGACGCTCGCTTCGCTCGCGGTTGCGACGATTGTCCTCGGTTTCTATCAAGGCTCGTTCGGCGAGTGGTTGTTGTCGAAGTGATGAGGTGACGAGGTGGCGGAGAGCCACCAACCCACGTGCGGCGCGCCGGGTGAGTGGATCGAAAGGTAGGAGCCCATTTATGGGCGATGAGTGGCGTGCGAGGGGTTGACGGTATTCGCTTACTCCACATCGCCCATGAATGGGCTCCTACCTTTCGGACCTCGGAATCGGGCGCGAAAAAAGCCCCGACATGAGTCGGGGCTTGGGGGCAGTCCAGTAATTCAGCCGAGTGTTCGCGATCAGAACTCGGCGCGGATGCCGAAGTAGTAATTGCGGCCGGCGGCGGGATCGATGCCGTTGGCCCGCACGCGGCTGAAGTAGGACTCGTCGAGCACGTTGTTTACTCCTGCGAGCAGCCAGAACTCGGCGTCGCGGCCGGCGACGGTTCCGTTCCACACGCGCGCCTCGGCGGTGAGGTCGAGCACGGTGTAGGCCGGGATGTTGAACGCGGCGGTGTTGTTGTCGTTTGCGTAGTGTTCGCTCAGGCTGGTGAATAGGGCGGCAAGTTTCCAAGACTGGGCTTGGCTGATAACCAGGCCGGTGCGGGTCATATTTTTCGGAGCATACTGCGGGGTGAAGCCGTCGAGGGGCCCGGACACGAACGCGGCGTCGAGAAATTGATAGGCGACGTGCCACGAGACGGAGAAGTCGGAGGGGCCTTTGAAGAGGTCATACAGGTCGATCTCGGAGGCGGCACTCACGCCTTGGTTGATCGAGCGGCCGACGTTTTGGAGGTTGGTCAAAGGGCCGACGGTCACGCTGCCAAAGCGGTCGTTGTAATCGATGAGGAACAGGCTGACGTCATACGAGGCCCAGTGGACGGGGCGCCCGCGGTGGCCGAGTTCGTAATTGATGACGGTGCCCTCTTCGAGATCGGCGGCGACCGTGTTGGCGGCGGTGGGGAGGACATCGCCGTAGGTCTTCGGCTTATAGGCGGTGGACACGTTGGCGTAGAGTTCCGTCTTCTCGGTGGTGGCGTAGCTGGAGCCGAGGCCGAAGAGGGGCTTGGTGGTGTTGTCGTTGCGATCAGAGACGCCGTTGGTGACGTCGATTTCCTCATCTACTGATTGCTGGATGAATTCGCCGCGAACCGAGGGCGTGACGGTAAAACGGCCGAAGCGGAAAAGGTTTTCCGCGAACACGGCAGCGTAGTCCAGGTCGCGAACCGCCCGGTAACGGGTGGTGATGCCGCGGTCGGAACTGAGGTCGTTGGCGGCGGTGCGTTCGGTAAAGATCGGCGCGTCAATGCGAATGTAGGTCACGCCTGCAGTCAGCGTGGAGGTGTCACCAGCAAGGTCGTAATCCAAGCGGAGGCGGCTGTCTCCGGCGACCGTTTCATAGGTGTGTTCGGTGATGTCGAGCTGGTTGCCGGAGATGGTGCCGAAGCCCGAGCCGGTTTGGCGCTTGCTAAAGCGGACGACTTCGGAGGCCCAGAGGCGGGTTTGCCAGAGGGCTTTTTCTCCGACGAACTCGTAGCCGAGGACACCCTGGGTGCGGTCGAGGCGCACGCGATCATGGGCGAGGAGGGCTTGATCGGGATTGGCGGCGAAGGCAGCGGCGGTGAGTCCGCCGGGCTCGCCGTGATCGGCCTCGTAATGGTCAAAGCCGAAGGTGAGGCGTTGGCTAGCGTCGAGGTCCATCTCGAGTTTCACGCTGCCGCCGTTGAGTTCGAAATCGCTGTTTTGGGAGCGGAAGGAGTCGCCGGAGCGATGGTCGAAGTCGGCCAGGTAGCCGAAGCGCTCGTTGCCGCCTTCGAGCGTGCTGAAGGTCGAGTAGAGATTGTCGCTGCCGAAAATGTGTTGGGTGGTCACGCCCCAGGCCTTGGAGCGGTCAGGGCGGTGGGTGATGTAGTTCAACGCACCGGAGGGCTGCGCGCCGAAAAGCAGGGCACCACCACCGGCGGTAAATTCAAGGCGGTCCACACTCTCAAAGGGCGGCGCGAAATAGACCGTGGGATAGCCGACGACATCGAGGACGAAGGGGATGCCGTCTTTGAGGACCATCAGGTTTTGCGATTCGTGCGGGTCGCCGATGCCGCGAAAGGAAAGCGACAGGAGTGAGGAGTTGCTCAGCTCGCTGGTCAGCAGGCCCGGGGTCTTGGCGAAAGCCTGACGGTAGTTGTCCGTCTGAATCTGCGGCATCGCATCAAAGTCCACGACCATGGTCTTTTTGCCGGCGTAGATGCTGGTGCCCGCGACCTCGGGCAAGAACGGCCCTTGGATTACCCGGTCACCCTGGGTTTCGGCATTCACCGTGACGGCGGGTAGCGTGATAGCGGGCGCGGCGTCGCCGGCTGCGGCGGGTGCCGGAGCGGAGGCTGACCCGGTCGCCAGAGCGACGGCAGGTAGGGTGGAGGAAATTAGGCCGATCAGCGTTACGAGCGCATGAGACCTTAAAGTGGTTATGGAATTGAGCATGGCAGGATTGAATGAGTATGAGACGCAGTCTCAGGTCAAGAAGGTTAATGAGATCGAGTCCCAAATACTTTAACGTGTGAGTTTAACACCAATGCTTTTGGCTTAATTGGGAGGGACCGGCTCCGTCCGGTCCGTCGCGGCATGCACGGCCGACACGGAGGTCGGCCCTCCCTTCTACGAGCGGACGCGGGTCAGCTTGCGGGTGATTTTGCGGCGGATCCACTCCCCGAGCAGGTCGAGCGCGGTGACCAGCACGAGAATGAAGAGCAGCACGGTGGCGAACTTCTCCCACTGGTAGTATTCTTGGTAACCGGCGAGCTGCACTCCCAGTCCACCGGCGCCGACATAACCGATGATGGCGGCGGAGCGCAGGTTGTATTCGATCATCCAGAGCACGTAGCTCCACACCAGCGGCTTTGCGTGGGGCCAGACGCCGTGTTGAAACGCCTGGATGCGACTGGCGCCGATGGCGCGGAGTCCGCGGGCGATTTCCATGTCCACAGATTCGAAGGCGTCGCTAAAGAACTTTCCGAGGTAACCGACGCTATAAAAAGTGAGTCCGATCACGCCGGCGAGGGGATTGGCGCCCACGATGGCGACGCCGATTAGAGCCCAGATCAGGCTGGGCACGGTGCGGATGCCGTTGAGCGTCATGCGGGCGGTGGCGACCATCCAACCGGGTGCAAGGGTGCGGGCGCCGGCCACGCCGAGGGGCAGCGCGATCACGATGGCAAACGCCGTCGCCATGATGGCGATTTGCGCGGTTTCACCGAGGGCGCGCAGGGTTTCGGGCCAGACGGAAAAATCCGGTGGAAAAAAGTAGCCGAGGAAGCGCTTGAGGTTACCCGCATAATCGAGGTCGCGACCCGAACCGCGCAGGGCCGGGGTCGATGCGAAGCACGCGACGATGAACAGGAGTAACGAAACGGTGAGGACGTTCATCCGCTCATACCAACGCGGGTCGGGCAGCTGCGGCGGAGCGGGCGGCAGGTTGGGTTGCGCAGGTGCGCCGGGCGCGGGCAGCTGCGACGTTGGGGTTCCGGAGGCGGGTGAGTTCATCGGGCCACCTTTCGCAGTTTCCACGCGCCGTCGCCGGCAGAGTCGAAGCTGAGGACCAGTTCCGCGAACCGCTCGACCAACTCGGCATTGTGCAGGACGCAAAACACCGTGCGGCCGCGTTGCGCAGCTTCTTGCCGGAGGATACCGAGCACGCGCCCGGTGAGATAGGCGTCGAGGTTGGAAACGGGTTCGTCGGCGAGGTAGAGTTCCGGTTCCTGGAGCAACGCGCGGGCGATGGCGGTGCGTTGTTGTTCTCCGCCGGAGGTCTCGCACACCCAGCGGTTGACCTTATCGCCGAGGCCGAGGTCGCAGAGGATGCGATACGCCTCCTCGCGGTCGGCACGCGGGAAATGGAAGAGCGTTTGCCACCACCGGTGACGACCGAGCCGGCCGCACAGCACGTTGTCGAGCAGGCTGCTGGTGGGGACGAGCAGGTTGTTCTGGAATACCACACCCGTGACTCCGCGCACCGAAGCGGGCGCATGGGCGCAACCGGCCCGGTCGTGAAATGTCACGCTGCCTTCGCTGGGTTCGAGCAGGCCGGCGAGGCAGGCGAGAAAACTGGATTTGCCCACGCCCGAGGGGCCGACCACGGCCACAAAAGTTCCGCGCGGGACATCGAGGTCGAGTCCGCGAAAGAGCCAGCGGTCGCCGCGCTTGAGGCCGAGTCCGCGGGCAGCGATATGGGAGTGCGGGAGGCCGGGGGATGTCACGCCACGTTACTTTTTAAGGGCGCGTCCGGCCAGGGCGAGGCCGTCGGCGAGCGGGGCGAGGTGGGCGGCTTCATCGACCGGGACGAGGCGTGTCGTGAACAGTTTGTCGCGGAGGGCGGCGTGCTCGGAGGTGTTGAGCTTGAGCATCGCCGCGCGCAAGGTGGCGACATCGGCGTCGGCGAGTGAGGTGCGCACGGCAACGACGTGGCTGGGCACGGGGCCTTGTTTTTGGAGCATGCGCAATTGGGCGCGTTGCTCGACCGAGAGGTGTTTGTCCTTGTCGAGAACGTAGTAGCTGACTGCTGCCGCCTCGGCGTCGCCGGCCAGCACGCGTTCGATCGCCGAGACGTAGCCGACGCCGTAGTAGAGATTGCCACGCCCGAAGAAGGCCTCGGCGTTGCCGTCTTCGCCAATCAAGCCACGACCGCGCAGGTCGAGCAGGGGGATGACAAAACCGGAGGTGCTCGTCTTGCTGGCGAAGGCGACGGGCTTGCCGCGCAGGTCTTCGATGGTGCGGTAGGGCGCGTCTTTTTTGACCACCCAATAGCTGTCGTAAGCGGTGCGGCCGTCGCCGAACTCACCGGCGAGAAGCACGTGGCCGATGTTACGGGCGCGGGCGTTGACCATGTCGGTGGCGCTCAGGTAGCCGAGGTCGATGGTGCCGTTGGCCAGGCCTTCCAAAATCGTCGCGGCGGACAACGGGATCACCACTTCGGCGGGGCGTCCGAGTTCGGCGGCGAGAAACGCTTCGAGCGCCCGTTTCTCCTGAAGCATCAGCTCGGGGTTTTTGTCGGGCTTGAGCGCCACGACAACCTTCTCGACGGCGAGGGCGGCGGGTTTTTCGGAGGCAATCGACAGGTGAGCGGCCAGGATACCAAGCAGCACGGCGCACCCACGGGTGAGGAGGCGAAGAGAGGCGATGGGGTTTTTCATGATTAGACAGAAGCGATGTTTGGGTTTTCGTTGAGAGCAAGTCTCAAGATCAATTGTCGCATCGTTGTTTCGTGGCGGTTGACCACGTGGCCGGGCTGGGCTTACAACGGCCTCTCCATGAGCGAAACGCTGACCGTTAATCTGGCCGAACGCAGTTATCCGATTCATTTCGGGGCGGATGTCGCGCCGGCGGTTCTGGCGGAGGTCGCCGCGCTGCTGGCGGCCGGTCGCAAGGTCGTCGTCGTCACCGATCGCAACCTCGCGCGCAGTCAGCGCGATGCGTTGCACGCGATGTTTGGCGAACAACCGATGCTCGTGCTGGAGCCAGGCGAAGAAACCAAGTCGTTGACCGAACTCGGGCGCGTGCTCGATTTCCTAGCGGAACACCGGGTGGATCGCGGCGGCGCGCTCTTCGCGGCCGGCGGCGGTGTGATCGGCGATCTCGCGGGGTTTGCGGCGGCGAGTTACCAGCGCGGCATCGCGTTCTACCAAGTGCCGACCACGTTGTTGTCGATGGTGGATAGCTCAGTGGGCGGCAAAACGGGCATCAATCTTAAGGCGGGCAAAAACCTCGTCGGCGCGTTTCACCAACCGCGCGGCGTGTTCATCGGCACGGGGTTGCTGGCAACGTTGCCACCGCGTGAGTTCGCCGCCGGCATGGCCGAGGTCATCAAGACCGGACTACTTGGTGATGCGCAGTTGTTCGCGCAGCTCGAAGCGAAACCGCTCACAGTCGCCAGCGCCGAGCTGGGCGCGGTGATTCGTCGTTGTTGCGCGCTCAAAGCGGGCGTCGTCGAAGCCGACGAGCATGAGACCGCGAAGGAAGGCGGACGCGCGCTCCTCAATCTCGGGCACACGTTTGGCCACGCCATCGAACAGGTGACCGGCTACGGACATTATCTGCATGGCGAAGCGGTGGCCATCGGCCTCGCGGCGGCGGCGCGGCTTTCGCATGAACTCGGTCACGTCGATGCTTCGGTGGTCGCGCGCATCGACGCGGTCTTGGTCGCGCACGCGCTGCCCGTGCGGTTGCGCGAGCCGTTGCCGCTTGGCCTGCTCATGGCCGCGATGGCCCGCGACAAAAAAGTGCGCGCCGGCGCGCTGCGTTTCGTGGTGCTCACGTCCGTCGGGAAGGCCGCCACTCAAGGCGAGGTCGATCCGGCGCTGGCCGAGGCGAGTTTCTGCGAAGTGGGTGCTGTCTAACTCTACTTTGTTAAATTGAGTAAACGATTCATCTTTTTAAGGGTAGGCAGCCTGCTTGCAGGCGCGGTTCGGAGCGCGAGCGAGCTCGCGGCCTACGGGGATAAACTAGATTTAACAAAGTAGAACTAACATCCCCTCACTCCGCACCCCCGACCATGTCAGCCATCGACGAAGGAATTGTCCGCGAGTATTTCGAGCAAAACGGTTTTCTCGTGCGGCAGGTGCGGAAGTATCAGGTGCAGGCGCGCAAAAAAACCGGCGACGAAGAGATCGATCTGCTCGTCTACAATCCGTCGTGGCAACGCGGTTCGCGGAAGCCCGATTTCTTCCTCTTCTCGAACGAACTGCCGCTGGTCCGCCGCGCGATGATCGCGGTGAAGGGCTGGCACACCGGCGTATTTACGCCGAACATGCTCAAGAGTTCGCCGGAGATTTTCCGTTTCCTCGAAGACAATGTGCTGAAGGAGGCCACGCGCTTTTTTCCGGCCGCCGATGTGAACGAGGAGGGCGACGACCTCACGAAGATCCTCGTGTTGCCCAGTCTGCCCACGCAGGAGCCGTTTCGCTCGCAAAGCGTGGCCCTGCTCAAAGAGCGCGGGGTCGATGCGATCATCTCGTTTCGCTCCATGTTGCTCGACTTGATCGAGAAGACCGAAATCAACCGCAACTACGGCAAGAGCGATACGCTTCAGGTCATCCGTATTTTAAAAAACTACGACCTCCTCAAGGAAGCCCAGCTCGACCTGCTTACCGAGCGCGCCATCACGGGCGTCCGCAAACCGAAGACCTGACGTCCGACGTGGCATGGGCAACTTGCCCATGTCGTCGATCCCATGGGCAAGATGCCCATGCCGCTTTCAAAATATCATGCCCACGCTCATTCACCCCACCGCCGTCGTCGAAGACGGCGCGCAACTCGGCACCGATTGCGAGATCATGGCGCATGCCATCGTCACCCGGCACGCCGTGCTCGGCGACCGCGTCGTCGTTCACCCCGGCGCGGTCGTGGGTGGCGACCCGCAATACCTGAAATTCGACCGCGCGACGCCCACGTTTGTGCGCGTGGGGAGCGGCACGGTTATCCGCGAAAACGTCACGATCAACCGCGCGATTCACGCGGGCGATGCGACCGTGATCGGCGAACGCTGTTTCCTCATGGCCAACAGCCACGCGGGGCACGATTGCACGTTGGGCAACGACGTGGTTCTGGCCAACAACGTGATGCTCGCCGGCCATGTGACCGTCGGCGCGTTTACCTTCGTCGGCGGAGGCGCGGGCATCCACCAATTCTGCCGCATCGGCGAGAGCGTGATGGTCAGCGGACTCGCCCGCATCTCACGCGATCTCGCGCCGTTCACGATCAACGCCGAGCGCGATGAGGTCTCAGGTTTGAATCTCGTCGGGCTGAAGCGCCGCGGTTTTTCGCGCGAAGCGATTCGCGAACTGAAAGCAGGTTTCCGCGCCGTGTATTTTGGGCGGGGCAACATCCGTGAACTCGCCGCCGCCGAGCTGGCGGGTGGTGTCTATGCGACGGCCGAGGCGCGCCAGTTCCTCGAATTCTTCGCCGGCGGCAAACGCGGTTTCGCACGCGCCAGCCGGGTGGTGATCCGTGGAGATGCCGATGAGTAAACTGGCGTTCACCTGCGGCGACCCGGCGGGAGTCGGCCCCGAGATCATCGCTGCCTGGCTGGCCGCGCACGCCGCCGAGTCGGCCGAGATCGCGGTGATCGGCGCGCCGACGTGGTTGGCAACGTTGCCGCTTTCTCTGCGTGCGGAACGCATCGCGGTCGGCCCGGCCGACTACCAAGCGACGCTCGGCGAACCCGACGAGACCGGCGCCCGCATCGCGCTCGCCGCGATGGAAGCGGCGGCGGCGGGTTGCCGCGAAGGACGGTTTTGCGGCGTGGTCACCGGACCGATCAGCAAGGCGCAGCTCGCGGGCGTGGGTTATGCGTTCCCCGGACAAACGGAGTTTTTCGCGGCGCGGTGGGGTGGCGAGCCGGTCATGGCGTTTTGCGGCGGGCGGCTGCGCGTGGTGTTGCTCACGTGGCACATCCCGCTACGCGACGTGCCGGCTCAGCTGACGCACACGAACTTTGCCCGCACCATCCGCGCGACCGACGCACTGGTGCGGGCCGAAGGCATCGCGCAGCCGCGCATCGCGGTGTGCGGGCTCAATCCGCACGCCGGCGAGGGCGGTCTGCTCGGCGACGAAGAGCTTTCGATTATCGACCCGATTCTGGATGCCTTGCGCGGCGAGTTCCCCGGGCTCTCCCGCGCGTTGCCTGGCGACACGGTATTCGCGCGACAACTACGCGGTGAGTTCGATGCGGTGATCGCGCTTTATCACGATCAGGGGCTCGCGCCGCTGAAGGTGATCGACTTCGACGAAGCGGTAAACGTCACGCTCGGTCTGCCGTTTGTGCGCACGAGCCCGGATCACGGCACGGCGTTTGGCATCGCCGGCAAGGGCGTGGCCAGCGCAACGAGTTTCGCCAACGCGGTGACGGTGGCGCGGCGCTTGATAAACCTCCGCCGTCGATAATACTGCCCCCATGCCTGTTGCCGAAGCCTCCGCCCCCGTTTCATCGCCCGCCGCCGTCCCGGTGCTCCCGGAGGGTGTGCGTGAAGGCAACGAGAACCTCGTGCGTCTCACCGAGCCGGCGGGCGTCAAGGTGCGCGCGCTCATCTCCCGCGATCAGCAAGGGGATTTCCTGCGCGTTGCGATCAGCGGGGGCGGCTGCAACGGCTTGAGCTACAAACTGCGTTTCGCCAAGGAGCCCAAGAAAGGCGACATCCTTGTGCGCTCGTCCGGGGTGCCCGTGATCGTCGATCCGAAGACGGCGCTCTATCTTAAAGGCACGGTTTTAGATTTCTCCAACAAACTCATCGCCGGCGGCTTCAAGTTCTCCAATCCGAACGCCAAAGCCAGTTGCTCCTGTGGCGAAAGTTTTAGCGTATAGTCCGTAGGATGCCGCCGGAGATTCTCCGTCTTTTTGGGGCGCAGCCACTTCGTGGTTGTCTTCCCTTGAGACCTTGGCGAATTCTTTGGTCGACCCACCTGCAACCTCCTTATTGATGGCCAACTCGTTTCCTTCGTCGGGCGGCAACCGCCCCGGTTATTATCAGCGTCGTAACAACGACCCTTTCGCCCACATCCGTCGCAACGCGCGGATCAAGGATCCTGAAATCCGCGTCATCAGCCCCGAGGGCAAACAGCTCGGGATCATGCAAACGGAACGCGCCCTCGCGCTGGCCCAGCAGTTCAATCTCGACCTCGTCGAGATGGCTGCGACCGCCAAGCCGCCCGTGTGCCGTATCATGGATTTCGGCAAATACGTTTACGAGGAGCAGAAGAAAGCCAGTCACGCCAAGACCACGGCCACCAAGCTCAAGGAAATCGAGTTCACGCCGCGCATTGCCGCCGGCGACTTCCTCACCAAGATCCGCCACGCCGAGGAATTCCTCGATCATGGCAACAAGGTGAAGCTTCGCCTGAAGTTCCGCGGACGCGAGATGGCCCACACCGAAATCGGTTTCGAGGTCATGAAGAAGGCCCTCACCGAGCTCGAAGGCATGGGCCACCCCGACTCCACGCCCCGCCTGATGGGCAAGCAGATCAACGTCATGTTGACCCCGCTGCCCACCAACAAGCGGAAGCGTAAATACACGCTGGAAGTTAACGAAGAGGCTGTTGACGACACCGGTTCCGACGAGGGTGCCGAAGAGTCGCCCGACGGCGAGGCGCCCGCGAAGGCCTGAGCCGCGTGCCGTTGATGCGACGGTTCCTGCACGTTTTCATTTTGAGCGCGGTTTCGGCCGCGCTCTTTTTTGTTGCGGGTCCCTCGGCGGAAGCCTCGCCGAAATCCCAGGGGGCGGCCGCGACGGCCCCGGCCTCCATCAAGATCGCCGGCGTTACCTATGTGGACGCCGGGGCGTTCTTCACCCGCCAAGGGTTCAAGTGGGCGTGGATCGAGCGCGGCCGAAGTGTTCGGTTTCAATCGCGTGGCGACAAAATCGATTTCGAGCACGACAAGCGTGAAATTTCCTTTAACGGGATGCGCATGCTGATGGGGGAAGCCGCCGTGCTTCGCGGGAGCGTGCTCTACATCAGCCGCATCGATGCGGAGGTTTTTTTCCGCCCCATTCTCAGCCCCTCGTCCGTGAAGACTCAGCCTCCGCCGGCGCTGCGGGTGATCGCCATCGACGCCGGTCATGGAGGCCAGGATACCGGCACGCAAAACAAGCCGTTCAACTTGAGCGAGAAAGTGTTCACGCTGGATGTGGCGAACCGCTTACGCGCGCTCTTGGTAAAAGAGGGATACCAAGTCGTGATGACGCGCACCGACGACCGGTTTATCGAGCTGGCGCGCCGCGCGGAGATTGCCAACAAGGCGGGCGCCGACCTCTTCATCAGCATTCACTTTAATTCGGTTGCCGGCTCCTCCGCCGTGAAGGGTTCGGAGACCTACGTGATGACGCCGCGCTATCAACGTTCCACCTCGGGCGCGAAACGTGAGGCGAGCGACAATATCGCCAATCCGGGCAACGCGATGGACCCGTGGAATTCTCTCCTGGGTTATCACATGCACGCGAAAGTGCTGGCCGAGTTGGACAGTGCCGATCGCGGGTTTAAACGGGCTCGGTTTGCCGTGTTGCGGCTGGTGAACAGTCCCGGCGTGCTGATCGAGGCGGGTTATCTGTCTAACAACGAAGAGGCGCGCCGGATCGCCACGCCTGCGTATCGCGCCGCGCTCGCGAAAGCGCTGGCCGATGGTGTGAAGGCCTACGCGCTGGCGATCACCACAACGAAGCGGTAGGCCCGTGCGCCGGGATCGAAAGGTAGGAGCCCGTTTACGGGCGATTCCGTTGCCCCAACGTTCCCAAACCATTCAAGCCATCGCCCATAAATGGGCTCCTACCTCGAGGGGTCGGCGGGCGGCGGGATCGGTTGCGCGGGCGTGCCGATGAAGCGTTGGAAAAACTCATCGAAGCGCACGAGGCGGTCGATGCGTTGCTCGGGCTCGCCGCTGCGGTTCAGCGAATGCGAGGCGCGCGGATAACGCACAAACTCCACGGGACGACCAAGCAATTTTAGGCTGCGATAAAGCAGCTCCCCTTGGGCGGTGCCGGTGCGGCTGTCGGCGTCGTTTTGCTTGATGAGCAGCGGCGTGTGGATCGAGTCGACGCGCGTGAGCGGCGATTGGGTATCGAGCAGTTTGCGGATTTCCGGCTGCCACGGATAACCTCCGAAATGCCAGGGCACGAGCGGCCAGGCGTCGCCTTCACCGAAGAAAGTCGTGAGATCGTAGACGCCACGTGCGGCGATGGCGGCTTTGAAGCGCGTGTCGTGGGAAATGATCCACGTCGCGAGGTATCCGCCGTAACTGCCGCCTTGGATGACCTGTCGGTTGGCATCGATCCACGGTTCCTTGGCGGCGGCGTCGGCGACCGCGAGCACATCGTCGGCCGGGCCCGGGCCCCAGTTTTGAAAACTGGCCCGTTGGAAGGTGTAGCCGTAGCCCGAGGAGCCTCGGGGATTCGCGAATACGACGCCGTAACCGCGGGCCGCGAAAAACTGCATCTCGTGCCAAATCGTGGGGTTGGCGGCGCCCCACATCGAGGCGGGGCCGCCGTGTATCATCACGAGGAGCGGGTAGTGGAAGCCGCCTTCAAGGTAGGGCGGCTTCACGAGCCAGTAGTCGATTTCGACGCCATCGGGCCGCTTGAGTTTGCGGCGTTCGGGCGTGGCGGTTTTTTTGTCGCGCAGCCAGTCGCTGTTGTGCGCGGAGAGGATGCGCGAGGATTTGCCGTTGGGGCGCGTGCGGTAGAGTTCGCCGGGGTTGCCGGCGCGGGCGATCACGACCGCCAGGTCGTCGGCGGCGACTGCGTAGGCGGTTACCCAGGTATTGGAGTCGGTGATACGCTCGGGCTTCCCTCCGGTCGAGGGCACGCGATGCAACGGCAGGCCTCCGCCGGTCTCGGCGGTGAAGGTGATGAACTTGCCGTCGGCCGACCAGCGCGGGTCGTCGGCCGCGCGGTCGAATTGCTCGGTGACGAGCTTGAGCGCACGCGATTCGAGGTTGATCACGCCGATGCGAGTCTGTCCGTAGCTGAGGTCGGCGAGGTCCACCGCGGGTTGGGCGGTGCAGGCGATCTGTTTTCCGTCGGGCGAGACCACCGGGTGGTCGAGGGAGTAGGCCTCGGCTTGGAGCAATGACTGGAAGTCCGTGCCGTCCGCGTTCGAGATGAAAAGCCGGCGGGTGTTTATGCGATCGGGGTGCTCGGTGTCGGAAGAGGGCCCGCTGCATACGATCACGCGGCTGTTGGGCAGCCACGCGGGATGGAAGCGGGAGATAAATCCCGGCGTGAGATCGACGGGCTCGGCTCCGGCGCGCTCGACGACGAAGATGTGGGTGAACTCGGGCTCCGCCTCCGACCTCAGGTGAGCACTGAGATCGAGGCGATGAGTGACGAGGGGATCGCGCAGGGCTTCGTTGCGGGCCAGCCAAGCGCGACGGCCGGCCAGCGTGCCGTCGGGCGAGGGTGACGGTGCCGGAGACGGGGCCGGAGACGAGCCCGTGCGCGAAGGCGTTGGCATAGGCGCGGTGGCGCCGATTTTTTCCGGCGGCCACGGCGAGGTGGTCACTGGAGCGTTGGTTTTTGCCGGGGTGGCTTGAACTTCGGAGTAGGTGATCGTTGCGGTGAAGAGCAGCCGAGTGCCGTCGGCCGACCACTGGGGGGAGGCCGCGTGGCGCAGGGGCGGAGTGATCGCGTAAGGCTCACCGCCGGCGAGGGGTAGCACCCAGATGCGGGCGAGGCCTTCCCCTTCGACCCGAACGAAGGCCAGGCGATCCCCGGACGGATGCCAGGCCGGGGCGTGGGCGAGGGGACCGGCGGAGGTCAGTTCGCGCGGGGTTTCGTCGCCGGCGGTCGTGGCGAGCCAGAGGCGGTTGCGATAAACGATGTCGCCGGAGGACAACGTTTCCAGCGAGCGCACGGTGTAGGCGATTTTTTGGCCGTCGGGCGAAATCGCGGGGGAGCCGAGTTGGCTGATCTTCAGCAGGTCACCGGCGGTGATCAAGGTGTCGACGGTGGCCGCGTGGACGGCGGCGCACCCCACCATCAGCGCCCAAGCGAGGGTAAGGAGACGCATATTAGTTTGGCAGACTGCGGAACCTGGAAAACCTTTCCATCCTCAACCATGACCAATCGCTTTTATAGTGCCTTCGACGAGGAGACCTGGGGTGGTGTCCGCAAAAGCGATTATCGCACGGCGTTTCAAGTCGACCGCGACCGGGTCATTCACGCCCATGCGTTTCGTAAACTGCAGTCGAAGACGCAGGTCTTTCTGTCGGGCGAATATGACTTTTACCGGACGCGGCTGACCCACTCGATGGAGGTCGCGCAGATCGGGCGTTCCATTTGCCACTACCTGCTTTCGCGGGGTGGACCGCTCGGATCCGATTTCCACATCGATAGCGATCTTGTTGAAGCGGTGTGCCTGTCGCACGACCTCGGGCATCCGCCGTTCGGGCATTCGGGCGAGCGCACGTTGCAAGAGTTGATGAAGCCGCACGGCGGCTTCGAGGGCAACGCGCAGACACTCCACCTGCTGACGGAGACGATGTATCAGGACGAGTCGAGTGTGCGCGGCATGTTGCCCACGCGCGCGTTGTTGGACGGCGTGCTCAAATACAAGAAACTCCACCGCGAATTCCCGCAGCCGCCGCAGAATCATTTTCTCTATGATCCGCAGGTGAGTTATCGGGATTTTGTTTTCGGTGGAGCGGCGATTCCGGCGGGGCTGCAGGGTGGCGAGACGTTGAACTCATTCAAGAGCGTGGAGTGTCAGATCATGGACTGGGCCGACGACGCGGCTTACTCGCTCAACGATATCGTTGATGGCGTGAAGGCCGGGTTTCTGACGATCGAGCGCATCGAAAGTTGGGCGGCGGGCGCGGGCGTCGATGCGGAGGGCCAGCACCACTTGGAAACGCTCATCAACGCGATTCGTGGCGACAAGTTGGAGCCGATCTTTGCGGACAAAATCGGGGGCTTCATCACCGCGTGCCGGCTGCGTCCGCGCGATAATTTCATGGCGATCCAGACGCACCGTTATGCGTTTGATCTGGTGGTGGCGCCGGAGGCGTTGCGCGAGGCGGCGTTTTTCAAGGCGATGGCCAACGACGTGATTTTTGAGAGCCCGCAGCTCCAGCAGATCGAGCACAAGGCGCGCAAGGTTCTCTTCAGTTTGTGGGAGTCCTGCTGGCACAACTACGTCGAGAAAAGCGGACGGACGATCAACATCCTGCCGCCGCGTGTCGGCCGGCTGGTGGATGCGGAGGCGGACGTCTCCGGCAAGGCGCGCCGCATCTGCGATTGGCTCGCGGGACTCACGGACGGCTTGATCGTGCGCACCTATAAGCGGCTCAACGACCCGGATTTCGGATCGATCCGGGATCTGAGCTGAGCCGGACGAACGGGCGGATCGAGAAGGGAGGGACGAGCTCCGTCTCGTCCAGTTCGTGTGCTGGGTCGTTTTCCGCTGTTCGGTGCGGACCACACGGAGGTGGTCCCTTCCTCAATCCGTCTAATTCTTATTTCGCCAGATGCCCGTTAGCGACCGCGTCGGCGATCATTTGCGCGGCGTAGTCCCAGATGGCTTCCGCGCCTTCGGCGATGTGGGCGTTGCGGGCGATCACCCGGTCGCGGGTGATGCCGTGTTGACGCCACGCGGTGCCCTCGGTGTGGCAGTTTTGCAGCATCGGTTGGAAGCGATCCACGGCGGCGGCGAACTTGGCCTCGGGAGTGTGCCGGGCCTCAAACTCGTCCCAGAGCCCGCGAAACTCAGCCGCTTGGTCGGCGGGAAGCAGACCGAAGATCCGGTCCGCCGCCCGCGCCTCGCGTTCGTGTTGGTCGGCCCTGCCGGCGGTATCGTAGGCGAAGGTGTCGCCGGCATCGATTTCGACGAGATCGTGGATCAGGAGCATCTTGATTACGCGCGAGGTATCGAGGCCCGGGCTGTTGGTATGTTCGGCGAGCACCATGACCATCAGGCAAAGATGCCACGTGTGCTCGGCGTCGTTTTCCTGGCGGCGGCTTTGGGTAAGCAGCGTCTGGCGGAAGATCTCCTTGAGTTTGTCGACCTCGACGATGAACCGAATCTGTTGCGCCAACCGCGTGTGCGTGGACATGGCGTCACGATTGCCGTTCGCCTCCGCACTTTGCGAGCGCGGACTACCTCCCGCCACCTCGGACGCCCTCAATCCAGTTTGTCACCTATTAAATGACAAACTGGATTAGGCGGAAGGCGCTGGGTGCAGGGCAAGCGGTGTGAAAATGTGTCCAGTTCCCGGCCTCGTGGAGGGACAACCTTTTCCTTGCTTGCCGGGGCGGGGGGCTCTTCGCTTGAAGGCTATTTTCCCATGAAAATCCTCGTTGCCGACAAGATCTCACCTAAGGGAGTTGCCTACCTGCGCCAGCAGACGGGCTTTGAAGTTATCGAGGCCTACGGTTCCTCTCCGGAAAAGGTGCTGGAACTCGTCAAGGACGTGCACGCCATCGCCGTGCGCTCGGAGACGAAGATCACGCGCGCCATCATCGAAGCGGCTCCCCTGCTGAAGGTCGTCGGTCGCGCCGGCGTCGGCGTGGACAACGTCGATGTGGACGCAGCCACCGAGCGCGGTGTAGTCGTTATGAACACGCCGGCCGGCAACACCATTTCGACCGCCGAGCTCACGTTCACCCACATCCTCTGCTGCGCCCGCCCGATCGCTCAAGGTGCCGCCTCGATGAAGGCCGGCAACTGGGATCGCAAGACCCTCAGCGGCGTCGAGCTACTCCGGAAAAACATCGGCATTATCGGCCTCGGTCGCATCGGCGGCGAGGTCGCCAAGCGCGCCCAGGCCTTCGGCATGAAGGTCCTCGCCTACGATCCTTACCTGACGCCCGCCCGCGCCGCCGCCATGCAGGTCGAAGCCGTCACGCTCGACGCGCTCCTCGCCGGCTCCGACTACATCACGGTTCACATGCCGCTGACGGATGAGACCAACAACATGATCGACGAGGCCGCCCTCGCGAAGTGCAAGAAGGGCGTCCGTATCGTCAACTGCGCCCGCGGTGGTATCGTTAACGAAAAAGCCCTCGTCGCCGCCCTCAAGAGCGGCCAGGTCGGCGCTGCCGGCCTCGACGTTTACGAGACCGAGCCGCTTCCCAAGGACAGCGAGCTGCGCTCCGCTCCGAACATCATCCTAACGCCCCACATCGCCGCGTCCACCGCCGAGGCGCAGGAGACCGTGGGCATCGAAGTCGCCGAGCAGATCGCCGACCTACTCGTGAACGGCGCGGTGCGCAACGCCGTCAACCTTCCCTCGGTTGACGCCGCCACCGCCAAGCTCCTCGCCCCCTACCTTAACCTCGGTGCCAAGCTCGGCACGCTCGTCCAGCAGATCGCCCCGCAGCAACTCGCCACCCTGCGCATCACCTACTCGGGCAAGATCGTGGACCTCGATGCCAACGCGATCACCCGTTCGATCCAGCGCGGCTTCCTCCTCCGCATCAGCGAAGACGTCAACACGGTCAACGCTCCGTTCGTCCTTCAACGCCTCGGCATCCAGGCTGAAGTCGTGAAGAGCAGCGTGCCTTGCGATTACACCGAGCTCATCACCGTCGAGGCCGTCAGCGCCACCGGCGAAACCTACTCCGCCGCCGGCACGCTCATCGGCAAGACCAACGAGCCCCGCATCGTCAGCATCAACGGGCGCGACGTCGAAGTCGCCGCCGAGGGCAAACTGCTCGTCCTCGAAAACCTCGACCAGCCCGGCATGGTCGGCGCCGTCGGCACGTTGCTCGGCAAGGACAAGGTCAACATCGCCGACATGTCCCTCAGCCGCCTCACGCCCGGCGGCACGGCCTACATGGTGGTGCGTGTTGACACCGAACCGAGCGAAGCCGCCCGCAAAGAGATCAAGGGCAACCCCGCGATCAAGCAGGCGAAGTTCGTGCAGCTCTGAGCAACCGCTCCGAAATGTAGGAGCCCATTTATGGGCGATGATTGAACCCATCGCTCACCCGTGAGCTCCTACCTTTCCAACCCCATGTTGATCCCCCTTACCATTGCCGCCGTCGCTGGTTATCTGTTGGGAGCCATTCCCTTCGGGTGGCTCGTCGCGCGGGCGCACGGGATCAACATCTTTGAGCACGGCAGCAAGAGCCCGGGTGCGACCAACGTGAAACGCGTCCTCGGCAAGAAGGCGGGTAACACCGTCTTCGCGCTGGACGCCATCAAGGGAGCGCTCGCCGCCGGCTGGCCGTTACTGGTGGAGCGCATCGGCGTCGCGCAAATGGCCGAAACCCGGAATGCCGTCGGCTGGACCTACAAGTTTCTCGACACCGCGCTGCTCACGCCCGACACCGTCGTCCCTGCCGCCGTGACCGGCCTGTTTTTCGCCGTTCTCGGACACGGCTTCTCGTGCTTCACCCGGTTCAAAGGCGGCAAAGGCGTGGCGACATCCGCGGGTGGTTTCATCGTGCTGATGCCCCTCGTGACGCTCATCGCGCTCGGCGTGTGGCTGGTCACGTTCTACGGGTCCCGTTACGTATCGCTGGCCTCGATTCTCGCGGCCGCCGCGATGCCGATGGCCGCCTATTTCCTTAAAGAGCCGAAGCTCGTCGTGATCCTTGCCGGTGTGATCGGCGCCTTCGTGATCGTCCTGCACCGCGCCAACATCAAGCGCCTGCTCACCGGCACCGAGAGCCGTTTCGCAAAAAAATCCGCTGAGACCCAAACGCAGGCGTAAGGCTCACGACATCGACCTGGCTGTGAGCTGCTGATGGATGTTGTGCAGATATCCTTGGCGACGTAAGCGAGCCACGGGTTAGGCAGAAGCAGCTCTTCGGGATAAAGTGCCGATAGATGGCGACGTGAAGCTCTCGGCGTGCTCTAAGCGGAAGGACATTTCCTTATCGCAATAATTTTTATTGGCTTGAGGGGGCTATGCACGGAGTTTAGCAATTTTTCATGATTTTTTCATCGCGTGTTTGGCGCTCGTTTTGGCTGCTCGTGGTATTTGGGGTAGCTGGGTGCGGCGGTAGCAACCCGTTGGTTGGGACTTGGCAGCACGAAGAGCTACCATTTGTGCGCATTATTTTTTTGGCAGACGGTAGCTTTCGATTTAGCATGACGGAACTTGCAGTGATTAATGGCCAATGGACAAAATCTGGCGGTGATGGTTTGCGAATCGTTAAAGCTAAGAGTGGCGAAGAGCAGCGTTTCCGGTTCGAGCGGAAAGGCGACAGGCTCACGCTAACCGAGGAGCCCAGCGGCAAAGCGGATGTTTACCATTTAGTGGATTCTCGTGCTCCAGATTCTTCTGATAACTTATCCATCGCCCTTCGCTTCGGAGATGGGTTTAAAAAATCTGAGGCCACTGATTTGCCTGGCAGCATATCGGAATTTCGTGAGCGGCAGTTGGGTAACTTCACACGCAGCGAGGACCGGCCGTTGGCTGACTCATCGAAGCGTTACGACGACCTCAAGGAAGCCGTAGAGAGCAATCTGCGTCAGCTCTCAGCGGCTGCGGACCAGTTTTACTTGGAGAATGGGGTGGCTGTGGCTACCTACGATTTGTTGGTCGGCCCCGGGAAATACATTTCCCACGGTTTCAAGCCAGTGAACGGCGAGGACTATCGCGCGATACGGTTTAAGCAGGGTGAGCCCATCTCTGTAACGACACGGAGCCTTGGGGTTGTTAGCTACGGCTATTGATTGGCGTCTTTTATGCTTATTGGCACTGCCTCGCTAACTTTTTAATTCTATGAAGTATTATTATACCAATGGTCAGAATCAAGCCACTGGCCCCGTCTCGCTCGAGGAGCTAAAGGCACTGCTGGCGCGGAGTGAAATCACGCTCTCAACCAACATTGTTCCGGAAGGTGAGTCACACTGGTCTGCTCTTTCGAGTATGCCGGAGTTCAGTGGCACGCTTCCTGTAGCTGGCAGGCACGGTGTAAACTCGTCATCCGACGGCGCTATTCCCGATTGGGCGATGATACCCGTCTGGAGGGTGGAAAAAGCGCTCGCGTGGCTCAAGACGATCCTCTCTTCGGACTTTACTGATCGCTTAAAAGGCTTCTCGGTCAGCAGCGGCCATCAGTCAGTTTTAATTACTGGGGCGTTAGCGTTGTTGGCGGCGATTGTTCACGCTATCCGAAACCAGCAGCCTGGACTTTTGGTCGTGGGAGTCGCGGCCACATTACTGCTCGCCGTTGCTCAGTTTGCGGCCAACCGGTTTTTGGGCTCGTGCGCGGCCCTGCTGGCAGCGACACCGACCCGCACCTCCAGCGCATCCATGTATGATATCTTTGGGCTTTTGCTTACTCTGGTCGGGGTCGGCGGACTCGCCGGTGCCGTGTTCGGTGCGATCAAAGAAGGAGGGGGGGCATGGTTGATGGTGCCTGCGGCATTGGTCTTTGCCCTGATTTATTTAGCTCAAGCCTCGGGCAGTTTTCATCTCAAACAACTGAATGTTAGGGTGGAGTCGGACGCCAGCGCGGGGGAGGAGGCCGTGGGAATCTTGGCTTATTTTCTGAAGCTGAGTCTTTTTGTCGTCCCGCTGCTTTTTGGCCTGTTCTCCACCTTGGGGGCGCTACTTCAGGTCGCGGTGTTGATGGTGGTTCTTTTCCAACCTAGCGCCCTAGAGTTTTTGGAACTGATGTCCGGTCCCTTCGCGGCCGCCGGTCCACTGGTGGGCATCGCGCTCGCCATCGTCGCCACGTCGCTGCCCTTCCTGGTGTATGTGACTTTCCTGCTGCTCTATCTTTTCATCGATCTCTTCCGTGCGATCGTGTCGATACCGGGCAAACTGGATGCTCTGCGTCGCGCTTAAAATTTACATCGTCAAAGTGCCGTGTGGCTTAGCTCCACCGCCTGCGTCGGGTCCTTAAATCTCCCATTAGTCGCGTATCGCCATGTCAAATCAAGATAGCCAGCCAAACGTGCCCCCGCCGCCTCCTCCTCCCGTTCGCGTGGTGGCGCCACCACCTCCTCCTCCTGCACCTCCGCTGCCGCGTGCCGAAAACGGGCAGAGCGCTGGGCTGCCGCCACCTCCGCCGCCACCTCCGCTGGCGGCTCCGCGGAAGCCGATGAGCACTGCCGCGAAACGGCGAGTCTTGGTCGGGGTTGCAGCGGTTGTTGTCGTGCTCGGAGCCGGGCTTGTTTACTCATGGCTTGGATCTCGAATCTCCGACCGCGCCCTCGCGGAGCGAATCGAGGCCGGATTAGACGAGCGGGACCTGGTTTCGGTCGTTTCGGTCAAGCCTCTGTCGCGTTCCGAGCAGGCTGGCGGTAAGAGCGTGTTGATCGAGTATTCGGCGGGTTTAAAATCGCGCGCGCCACTGTTTGAGCGAGTCGAGACGGAATCGGTGCTGCGCGAGAAACTCGGGGTGGATCCCAAAACCTCTGCGGAGGAGCGCCGCTTGCTCGCCAGCAAGGATGCGGACCGGGTGCTGAAGTTGGCCGGGTTAGGCGGTTCTCCCGCCGATCCTTTTGCAGCGGTTCTGCTGCGGCGTGTGGTCGAGACCGACGCGTCTTTTGAATACCGGGGCTCGATCCTGGCGAACCGCGTGAACGGTAAATGGACTTTCCCCGACGTCGAGGGCGCTTACGCCGATGCGCGACCAGCGGGTGGCCTTCGGTCCTCTTTTCCTAAGGATGCAATCGTGGTCGACGATCCGGTGGATATGGAGCGCTTAAAGACCATGGTGGAAACACATGCCCGTTTTCTCACTTCCATCACCGGCGCTCGCGCCAAACTGGAGGAACTGCGTGCCGCCGATCGGGCTAAACGCCGGACGGAAACACTGGCCCGCATAGGGTCCGGGCGCCACTTTGGTGGCACCGCTAGCAATCTTTCCGACGGTGCGACTGTGCCGCTTTATTTGGAGATAGTGCGACTGGATGCCGGCGCGCCCGGTTCGGGCTCCACCTCAGGGACCCTCGCCGGGTTGCTGCGCAACGACGGCGGCTGGCAGGAGGCGAGGCCCGTGACCGGTCAGTGGCGCGTTGACCCGGAGTTTGAGCGATGGGAGCTGGAGTTACACACGAAATTCGGTGACCGCGTGCGAGGCGCGGGGCCGATCCTCTCATTGAGTGACTCGTGGACGATGCGATTCAGCCTCTCGCCGGAGGGCGGCCTCTCCGCACGCACCCAAACCGTCGCCTATGAGCTCGCGGCTCTATCTGACGAGGAGCTGACAAAGGCGCGTCAGGAGATTGGAAGCGCCGGGCAGAAACTGCGGGCGGCGGTGTCACCAACCGCGACCTACGCTGTAGACTTCCCCCGCGGCGTGGTTTCGCGCGCTCTTCTGCGATTCGGGGCCTCGTCCGATGGGGGCGAAGCCGTTATCGCGCGACTTATCGCGAGCGAACGAAATTGGAGCCGCTCGTTTAAAGTTACCCTGAATACTAATAAATATCGCACCGACGATCCAGCGGTGGAAATGAAGTCGGCGGGTCGCGAATCTGTGCGCGAAGCCAACCGCGTCGGCGACTATATGTTCGGGTCTCCCGGCGAACTTACGTTAGCGTTGATGCCCGACGGCGAGGACCTGGTCGCAAGCAACACCAGTTTTGGCACGCTACGATTCCGGCACCTCACCGCTGACGAGGTGTCGCGGATAGAGGCCGAAGAGAGGGCGCGACGGGAGCGTATCGCTTCTTGCCTAAGCCCCGGAACGAGCTGGGATGGCACGGCGGTCGGGGGAGATCGTTCGATCGCGCGCGTTCGCTTGCGTTTTACGGCGTTGGATTTGAACTCGGGCACAGTGGACGCCGTTTTGGAGTCGCTAGAACAGCCTGGCGTATTGCGACGTTTTACGGGCGTCGTGGCTCCCGCCAGCGGGAGTATCATCCTAAACCCTCGCACGGGCGTCATTGATCGGAGCGGAGTTCTTCGCTTCCCTTATTTTAGCAGCGAAACGGATATGCCGCTCGAATTAAATCTTACGGAGCGCGAGATTGAAGGAACTGCGTATTCATGGAACTTAAAGTTTGCCGTGGCCGATGCGTCTCAAGTCGCGATGCCTCCTCTGCCTTCGTTGCCAGGCGCTTACGTGCTGCAAGACGGGAAATGGGTTCGGCTCCCCCGCAACAATGGCAAAGTCGGAGCCAGTGCAGTCCAGACTACACTCAATGTCGTCTCTGGCCTGAATAATATCATCGGCGCGTTGGGAGGGAAACAGGCCAACGAAACCGCGACCGCAGGCGCGCCGGGCGAGCGGATCTCTCAGCTAACGTTTGACGGAACAGATCCTTTGCCTCGTGTAGCGGGGGACGGGGTGCTGCTTTTGCACGTCGGCCCTATAGATTCCACTGCCGTGCAATCGGCGAATCGTTATGCAAGCGACCTTAAAGGACTGCGCCTCATGGATGTCGCTCCAACGCGCCTGGAACAGGACGGCAGGCGTCGTCTGGACCTCTTGCGCGTGGTGCCTGGGATTGCCGCCTTCGGCGTGCAAGGAGTGGCGGGACGATTCTCCGAACCTGCGCCGGGCGCACTGCTATTTACTCCCCAGAGCAGCCTAGATCCCGGGACTTATGCCGTAGGAGCCAACTCAGTATCTTACGAGTTCGAGGTCCGATGAATGAGTGGAGGCATCCAATCACTGCCTCCGCTTCGCCCCTGCCGTATCAGGAACGCTCGCCTGAAAGACCCTTGTTAGACCCCATACGAGCTGACCGCCAGTCCCCTTTGTTCAACGACAATCTGATTTCGACACTGACGACAATCAGACTTCGACACGGTGCGATAGCCGGACGGAGTTCGATCCGAAGGGGTCAAGCCGTGTTTTGTTAGTTTTGCTTGATGCGGTTTGACCGGAACGCTCGGGAGACCTCCTGCCGCGCAGGTTCAGTCCTTCGCTCCCTTCCCATCCTTCGCGAGAAAATGCCCCCTCGTCGGCGCCGACAGTGCGGTCCGGCGGCTGTTAATCGTCGACGGCGCGGCTCACGTTCTTGCCATCGCGCTGGACCCGGCTGAACCGCCAAGCCCAACGGCAGAGGGTCTCGCGAAGGATACGAAGGGAGCGAAGGTTCGGAATGAAGTTCAGTCCTCCGCTACCTTCCCATCCCTCGCGAGACAACGTCCCCTCCTCGGCTCCGACGGTGCGGTCCGGCGGCTGTTAATCGTAATCGTCGCGGCTCACGTTCTTCCCAACGCGCTGGACCCGGCTAACCCGCCAACCCCAACGGCTGAGGGTCTCGCGAAGGATACGAAGGGAGCGAAGGTTCAGAATGAAGTTCAGTCCTTCGCTCCCTTCCCTTCCTTCGCGAGAAAAAGCCCCCTCCTCGGCTCTGGTTCAGCCGGCGCTCAATCACCCGGAGCGTTCACCACCGAGCATAAGCGGACGCGGGCATAAGCGGACGGGGTCAAGCCGAGTTTTGTTGTTTTTCGAGTTCGCAAAGATTGCAAAAGATCGAGCGGCATACGTCGCGCCAGCCCCCTAGGAGCCTGTCGGACTTAGACCGTCGAAACCGTCTGTAGGCGCATAAACGACTTTTCGGTTCGATTTTATTGAGAATACGGAGCTACGGAGGGCCTTAATTGAGATTGTAATCTAAGTCCGACAGGCTGCTAGCGGTTGTCACGCCGCCTGCTTCCTTCTCCGCGTGCTGCTGCCCGCAGGCGTGCCCCCCCCTGGGTCGGCCTGGGGCGGTGCTGCGGAGCGCTCGAAGCGCCGGGCCTGCAAGACCCGCGCTGGCCACGTTACCGGCTAGGCGAGCCCTCGGTGCCGGAGGGCGCCTTGGTTGCGATGTTTAACTCACCGCACACCCACGCTGTATCAGGAGGAGGTGGGGAAGGGGGCCTGGGTGGTGCCCGTGGGTGCCGTTTTGCGCACACCGAAGAAGGTGAGGATCTTGCCCACCAGCTCGGCCGCGAGGGAGCGCTCGGCGGCTTGTTGCAGGACCATGCTGGCTTGGGTGATGGACTCGGAGTTGCGCATCTTCCGGGCGACGATCACGCGGCTGATTGTCTCGGCCAGCTCGGGGCGTTTCTGAATCAGCTCGGCGAGGTCTTCCTTCGTGATCTCGAACGCGAGTGCATCGGTGGCGGCATGCACGGACACGCTCCGGCGCTCGCCGGTAAACGCGCTCATCTCGCCGAAGAACGTGCCCGCTTGGAGGCGCGCGACGCGGCTCTCGGGTTCGCCCTCCTTGAGGGACAGCATGACGTTGAGTAGACCCTCGATCAGGATGAACATGGAGGTGTCGGGGGCGCCGCGTTGGATGACGATCGAGCCCTCGGTGAAGGAGCGTTCGCGCACTCGGGTGCAGAGCTGGGCGCATTCCTGGGGGGTCAGGCTCTGGAACAACTCGACGCGAGAGAGAATGGACACGCGGTCTTCCTGGGAGCGGCTGTCGAAATGGCGCTGCGGGCGAGGAGCTTCAAAGACGTCTTGTTTGGCGATGGCCGGCTGGAGGCCGGAGCGATGGAGTTGCTCGAGCACGGCTTGCAGCACGATGTGCCGCGCCTTGCCGATGCTGCCCTTGGTGGGGTCATGTTCGTAAACGATTTTGTATTCCACGCCTTGTTGGGTGATGGCCCTGATTTGAGTCTTCGGCGCGGGGTTTTCCAGGATGCCCGCTTGCCCGGTCACACTGCGTGAGGCGGCGTTGAGCACGCGCATGGCGCGCCGGGTATCGACCTCGAAATCCAGGAAGAGCGGCAAGCTCTGTTCCGAGGTGGGTTTGGGCTTGGAGAAGTTGGTGACGATCATCTCGCCCAGTTTACCGTTGGGCACGACAACCAGATTGTTGTCGGATGTTTCGAGGCGGGTGGTGCGCCAGTTAAGCTCGACTACGCGGCCGGTGGGGCCGTTGGCGACTTGGATGAAGTCCCCGATCTCGAAAGGCCGGTCGAAGTTCATCGCGAGCCCGATAAAGATATCGAGGATGACGTTGCGCAGAGCCAGGCCGATGACGATGGCGCCGGCGCCCGACGCGGCCCAGAACGGGCCGATGGGTTTATCGAACACCGCGCCCACGATGCCGGTGATGGCGATCGCGTAGATGACCACGGCGGCGACATCGCGCAACAGGCGCGGGATCGGCATGCGCCGGCTGAGCGTATCCCAGACCACGACGCCCAAGGCGCGGTTAAACAGGTAGGCCAGCGACAGCCAGATGCCCACGCCGACGGCTAGTGGGAAGTAGGCCAGGAAACGTTCAATCGTCTTCGCGCCCAGCCGGATGATGATCTCCTGTTGGTAGGCGCTGGCCGTCAAGAACAGCACCGCCACGACGAGCGGAGCCCAGAGCGATTTAATAAAGGGAATCAGTTTTTTCATGGCCGGTTTGCGTGGGGCGGAGGCTGGGCGGGGAGCTTATTTCCCGAAGGAAAAGCTCAGTGCCGGGCTGCTGCTGGCGGGGGCGGAGTGCAGCGACATCAGCTGGGTGAGCAGCACGAAGGTGGATTTGGTGTCGAGGTCGTTATCTTCGATGTAGAACCACGAGCCGCGATACTCGATCGCGGTGCTGGTGACGTCTTCGGCGGGTTCCCGCGAGGCGACGCGCACGCGGAAAACGTCGCTGAGCAACTCTTGCCAATCGAAGGGCTGGCCATCGGCGCGGGTGGTGCGGCGGACCTTGCCTTTTTCGTAGTCGCGCTCCGGCACTTCGACGCCCTGCGAGAGGTAATTGAGAGCGGAAATGAGCGGGCGGGTGGCCAGGGTGATTTCATTGGCGGAGCGGAAGGCACCACCGACGGAGACGCGGTAATTCGTCCGGGCGGGGTCGAGGCGCAGCAGCGTTTTCAACTGGCTCGTCTCGGGGCGGTCGGCGGCCGCAGCGGCGAAGCGTAGCTCGATGCCATCGGCGTCGGCAGGTTTGCCCAAGTCGATGAGTTGTTCGCGCTGGAGCACGCGCAGCAGGCGAATCGCGACGCGGAAATCGCGAAACTCCGGCTCGTAGGACGGTGTGGGGCCGGAGGCGGTGGGCGCATTTTTGAGGCCGTTGATTTCGGCCACCCCGAGTGCGAACACGCGATCCAGGGACCAGCCTGATTTGACCAGCAGGAGCAGCAGGTCGGGGTTCATGGGCGTCATCATCTGGCGCACGAATTTCTCACCCTCGACCGGAGCGTAAAAGATGGTCGGCTTTTCGTTCACCGACACGCTGCCGCCGAGGCTGAAGGGATTGGCGATGGTGCGCGTCGGGCTGGTGGTGGTGCGGCTCCGGGTCTCTCCGGCGGAGGCGTTCACGCTTTGGATCAGCTCCTGAGTCGCGGCGATGCGCTCTACGCTGGTGAAATAAAGGGTGTCACGGTAGCGGCTGCGCACGAGGTTGAGCAGCAACTCTTGGTCGTTGGTCTGCTGCACCGCCCGGTTATAGGCCGGCCGGTTGGAGCGGACGGAGGAGGGGCCGATGCTGGTGCAGCCGGACGTCAGCGCGACGGCCAAGACGAGCGCGAAATAGATGACATTTTGACGCATAAGATCTTAGCGGGATGAGGGTTGGGGCGGAGGGGGTAAACGCGCCGGTATCCGCGCTTCGGCATTCATCGGGGCATGAGCGGTGGTCAAAACGAGTGCGGCTCGTCGGCACACCGGGGCGGGGCGTGTTGAACGTCCGGATATCGGCGCTCCTCTCAAGGGGTTGCAAACCCCGTTTTAAAAAAATGCGAAAAAGCGGAAGGTATTATGCGCGTTGAGCAGCCCGGTCGCGCGGGAGGCGTTTGTGCAGATGGATTGGTCCGTGAATGGCAGCCGTTGACTAGGCGAGTGGCTTCTGCGCCTTGCCGCCAGCTTGGTGCGTTCGGATTTACCCTTCGTGAAACTCCGCCCGAGGGCGTAGGCGAATCCCGCCTTTACGCCCTTGGGGGGATGTGTTTCGTTGGCACTCCTTTAAATTTCAAGCAATGTCCATGACCTCGAAACCCGCTTCCTCCGCTTCCGCCGGCGACGACCGCAACCTTGTTCCGGTCGATGAAAACTACCTCGCGCCGACCTTCGAGGATCGCCTGCGCTTATTCTGGGCCAAGAACTCCCGCGCCGTGCTGGCCGGATGCGCTCTCGTGCTGCTCGTGATCCTGGGCAAAGGCGCCTACGAGTTCGTGGTCGCGCAACGCGAGCAGGCCGTCGCCGCCGAGTATGCCGCCGCCACCAGCGACGGGCAGCTGAAGGCGTTCGCCGC
>JANODO010000068.1:0-4769 GCA_031412735.1 Rariglobus sp.
AAATCCGCATCGACTCGCTCTACCTCCCCGAGGCGTGGCTCCGCGCCGAGGGCAACGAGCTGGTCATCTTCGACGAGACCGGTGCCAACCCGTCCAAGATCAGCCTGGTGGTCGAACGCGAATCGAGCCGCGAAATCATTCTCGCCGACCGGCCCGTCGATCCGAATTCCATCCCGATGGTCGTTCCGCGTGAGTTCCCGGATCGCGACCTGGCCAAGCTAAACGCCGGTAATCTCGCCTACCTCGCCGCCGCCTCCGCCAGCTCAGAGGCCGACGACGCCCGCGCCAAAGCCGCCACCGACGGCGACACGGACACCCGCTGGGCCGTCGCCAAAAACGAAAAGACCGGCACCCTGACCGTGGATCTCGGCAAGGCCCAACCGATCGCCATCTGCGAAATCGTCTGGGACGCCGAACAGAAGCACTACCGCTACACCCTTGAAGGGTCTGTCGATGGCAACACCTGGAAAACACTCGGTGACCACACGACCGCCGTGCCCACCTCCCCGGACAGCCCGTCCGAGTTGTCCCGCCTCAACCTCGACCGTCCGAACGTCCGCTACCTGCGCGTCAACGTTCAGGAAAACCGCAACGTCAGCATCACCGAATTCCGCGCTTTCCCGTGATAACCCTTCGACGTTCTCTCACCGCTATCTGCTTCGCCGTGTTGGGGGTCGCGGGCTTCGCCGAAGTAGCGCCGCCCACCGTCTCCATCTCCCTCGACACCGCCCCACGCCAGACCCTGACGGGGGCGCGTGGCGTCGGTTTGAATCTAGAAATGGCGCTGATCTCGGATCGCTTTTGGAAAGCCGACAACCAGTGGATGGCGCGCACGTTTCGCGAATTGGACATTAAGACCCTGCGCTGGGGCTACGCCGCCATCTGGTGGGACGCCTTCGCCGAAAAACCCCTGACCGATAATTACTGGTCCGCCGCCAACACGCCCGACGACGCCGGCAGCTTCGGCCTCAAGGAGTTCGTCACCTACTGCAAGCAGACCGGCACCACGCCCACCGTCATGCTCCCGGTGGACGCCCTGGCCGCCGGCGTATCGATGGAGCGCGTCGTCGAGCTCAGCCGACGCATCGTCCAATACGTCCACGCTCAAAAACTCACCACCCCGGTTTACATCGAGATGGGCAACGAGCCCTACCACACCCCCTACCTCGCCCCGGAACGCTACGCCGAAGCGCTCAAGCTCCTCTATCCCTTGGTCAAATCCATCAACCCGCGCTTCCGCGTCGTCGCGCACATCAACAAAAAATACCACCCGTTCATCACCGAGACCTGCGTCGACTACTACGATGTCGTGCAGTGGCACCATTACCTCACCTGCGGCGGCAAGGGGAACGACCCGTGGCAATGGTATTACAACCAAGATGACACCAACCTCGTTCGCCTCAGCGAGGGCGACGTGACCGTCACCGTGCCGCCCGGCAAAGGCTACATGATCGGCGAGATCAACGTGCTCTGGCCCGACTGGTTCGCCCCCATGGCCGGCGACTTGCGCAGCTCCCTCGCCTACCTCGATCTCCTGCTTTCCACGATCAACGACAGCCAGGCCGACGTCATCCTGCCGTGGCCTTCGCACTGGCCTGCCCACAAGGGCAGCCCGGCGTATGGTCTTTTCGACTATGACTCATTTAACCGCGACGGCCGCGCCCGCCACTTCCCCGCCGTGGTCAGTGCCCATCGCATCATCAAAGACACCGTGCTCGAGCAGCTCGTCTCCGCCCGCTCCTCCGACCCCAAGGTTCGCGTTTTCGCCTACGCCTCCGCCAACGGCGCTAATCTCAACCTGACCTTCATCAACAAGCGTCCCGAGCCCCGGGCCGTTCGGCTGCCGTTAACGGCCCGTGCCAACCGGGCTGAAGCGTGGAGCCTCGCCGCGAGGTCTTCTGTTCCCATTTTCGAACGGTTATCCGCAGTCCGAATCGAGCCCACCGTCGTAACTGTCACCCTTCCGCCGGAGAGCGCCGTGCTGCTCAAACTCCAATTATCCGTCCCCACCCCATGAAATCCCGCCATCTGGTCACCACCCTTATCGCATTCGTTCTACCGGCCCTCTGCGTGTCGGCGGCTGAGCCGGTTCTTTTTCTCGACCAGCCTGCCGCGGCCAAACCGGACACTTGGGCCAAACAAAACTGGGCGAGCTACATCTCCACCGGCCTGCCGGTAGGCAACGGCCGCCTCGGCGCTCTGGTCACAGGTTCGCCCGCCCGCGAATTACTGCGCCTCAACGACAACACGCTCTGGACCGGCGACGGCAATCCGTCGGGCCGCTATGAGACGATGGGCGCGTATCAGTTTCTTGGCGACCTCGCCATTGATCTCCCCGGCCACACGAATGCGACCGCCTACCGCCGGGATCTCGACCTGCGCTCCGCCGTCGCCAGCGTTGCCTACACCAGCGGCGGGGTCACCTACCGCCGCGAAATCTTCGCGAGCCACCCGGCGGGCGTTATCGCCATCCGACTGACCGCCGACCGCCCCGGCGCCTACACCGGCGCGGTGTCGCTCGCCGACTCCCGCACCAACGAAACGAAAGCGCTCAAAGACGAACTGCGCTTCAGCGGCGCATTGGCCAACGGACTCCGCTACGAGACCTCCGTCCGCGTGCTCCCGACGGGCGGACGCCTCTCGGTGCAGGGCTCGACGCTCGCCTTCGAGGGTTGCGACAGTGTGGTGCTCATCGTCTCCGCCGGCACCGACTACGCCCCGGACATCACGCGTGGTTTTCGCGGCACAGATCCCGCCGCAGCGGTGGCCGCACGCCTCGCCGCCGCCGCCGCGCAGCCTTGGGATCGTCTCCTTCAGGCCCACACCAAAGACCACCAGTCCCTTTTCGACCGCGTTGCCCTCGACCTGGGTGCCTCCACCCCCGCCCAGCGCGCCTTGCCCATCGACCAGCGTCGGCTCGCCGCCGCCAAGACTCCCGACCCGGAACTCGAGGCCACGCTATTTCAACATGGTCGCTACCTGCTCATCGCCAGCTCCCGCGCGGGCGGCCTGCCCGCCAACCTGCAAGGTCTCTGGAACGATACGAACACCCCGGCCTGGGCTTCGGATTACCACACCAACATCAACGTCCAGATGAACTACTGGCCCGCCGAGCCCGCCAACCTCGCCGAGTGCCACACGCCGCTGCTCGATCTCGTCCGCAGCCAGCTCCCCGCTTGGCGCGAGACCACCCGCGCCGCCAAGGACCTGAAGGCGCCGGATGGCACGCTCCCCGCCCGCGGCTGGGCCGTGCGCACCTCCCACAACACCATGGGCGGCATGGGCTGGAAATGGGACAAAACCGCCAACGCCTGGTATGCTCTCCACTTCTGGGAACACTACGCCTTCGGGCGCGATACCGCCTACCTGCGCGACGTCGCCTACCCGCTCATCAAAGAGGTTGTCGGTTACTGGGAAGACCACTTGAAGGCGCTGCCCGACGGTCGCCTCGTCGTCCCCGACGCCTGGTCCCCCGAGCACGGCCCGCACGAGGACGGCGTCAGCTACAGCCAGCAAATCGTTTGGGACCTATTCAACAACTTCGTCGAGGCCTCGCGTATCCTTAACGTCGATACCGCCGACCGCGAACGCGTCGCCGGCCTGCGCGACCGTCTTCTCGGTCCGCAGATCGGCTCCTGGGGTCAGCTTCAGGAATGGATGACCGACAAAAAAGGCGTCGGCGGGCTCGACGATCCCAAGAACACCCACCGCCATACTTCGCACCTGTTCGCCGTATATCCCGGCCGTCAGATCAGCCGCGCCAAAACCCCGGAATTCACCGAGGCGGCCCACGTTTCGCTCGCGGCCCGCGGCGACAAAGGCAACGTGACCGAATGGGCTTTCGCGTGGCGCACCTCGCTCTACGCCCGTCTGCGTGACGCCGAGGGCGCGCACCGCCAGATCATGCAGTTTTTCTCGCGCACCTGCCCCAATCTTTTCGGCAACCACCCGCCCATGCAGATCGACGGTAACTTCGGCATCACCGCCGGCATCGCCGAGATGCTCCTGCAAAGCCACGAAGACGGCCTGTTGCTGCTCCCCGCCCTGCCCGCCGCCTGGCCTACCGGCTCCGTGCGCGGCCTGCGCGCCCGCGGCGGCGTCGAAGTCGATCTGGTCTGGCACGACGGCGCGCTCGTCTCCGCCGTTCTGCGCGCCTCCACCAACAGTCCCTCCACAGTTCGCATCAACTACGCCAAGCGGTCCGCCGAACTTCTGCTCAAACCGGGTGTTCCGCTCCGCTTGAATAACAACCTTTCCATTAATCCATGAAAAACCGCGCCCTCTCCCTGCTTCTCGTGCTGTCCAGCCTCGCTCCCATCGGAGCCCAAGCCGCCCCCGCCCAAGGCACTGAAACACCCGCCGCCCGCGACGCCCGCACCCAATGGTTCCGCGAGGCCCGCTTCGGCCTGTTTATCCACTGGGGCGTTTACGCCGTCCCCGCCGGCGAGTGGAACGGCCGGAAAATCTCCCCCACCAATGGCGGCGAATGGATTTTCCGGCTCCTCTCCATCCCGGTCAAAGACTACCGTATGTTTGGCGAGAACTTCACCGCCTCGCGTTACGACCCGCAGGCCTGGGCCGCGCTCGCCCGCGACGCGGGCATGAAATACGTCGTCGTCACCGCCAAACACCACGACGGCCTCGCGCTCTACGACTCCCCCGCCAGCGATTGGAACGTCGTCAAGGCCACCGCGGCCAAGCGCGACCTGCTCGCCCCGCTCGCCGAGGCCGTGCGCGGCGAGGGCCTGCGCTTCGGCGCCTACTACTCC
>JANODO010000069.1:0-45921 GCA_031412735.1 Rariglobus sp.
GTTGCCGTGGCCGATATTTTCGGCGGGGCCGGAGACGGTGAACGTGATCAGGTTGGCCGAGCGCGGCACGACGCGGCCGGCGGCATCCACGACGGAGACGGTGACGGGCAGGGCGTCGCGGCCATCGCCGGCGAGCCAAGGGCGGTCGGGAGTGAGCACGACGGCGGCGGGCTCGCCGGTGGTTTCGACGGAGGTGCGGGCGATTTCGCGACCATCGCGGTAGGCGACGGCTTCGAGCCGGCCGGGCGCGTAGGGCACTTCCCACTGGATATAGTCGAAGGCGGGGCGGGGCTTTTCGCCGAGCGGTTTACCATTGAGGAAAAGGGCGACTTTTTCGGCGTTGGTCATGGCGATGACGCGGATGGTCTGGCCCTCTTTTCCGGCCCAGTTCCAGTGCGGCGCCAAGGCGAGCACGGGACGGTCTTTGATCCAGTTGGATTGGTGAATGTAGTAGGCGGTTTTGGGGAAGCCGGCGGTATCCATGATGCCGAAGACCGAGGAGACGGAAGGCCAGGCGAGCCGTTGCGGTTCGCCGCGGTAGTCGAAGCCGGTCCAGACGAAACCGCCGGCGAGGAAGGGGCGCTCGGCGATGAGTTGCCAAGCCTTGCGGTGGGTGTTGCCCCAGACGGCGCGCTCGTCGTCGTAGGAGGAGATGACATTGCGGGCGGGATCGGTGGCGAATTCGCCGCGGGTCATGAACGCCGAGGTGTCTTCGGCGCTGGTGATCGGCAGGTCGGGATACTTGGCGTGGAAGGAGTCGTAGGAGTCGTGGACGTAGTTGAAACCCATGACATCGACGGCTTCAAAGACTCCCTCGGGGTTGTTCATGCCGCCGTTCATCGCGGCGGTGACGGGGCGGGTGGTGTCCAACTGGCGGACCTCGGCAACCATGCGGCGGACCATCTCGCGGCCCTGCGGGGTGCCCTGCATGGGCTCCTCATTGAAGACGGACCAGAGGAATACACTCGGGTGGTTGCGGTCGCGGCGCAGCATGAGCCGCAGCTGGGCGAGGTATTCGGGCGTGTGGTTGAAATTCCGATTTTCGTTCATCACGAGCATGCCCAGGCGGTCGCACGCTTCGAGGAATTCAGGGGCGGGCGGGTTATGGGCGGAGCGATAGGCGTTGCTGCCCAGTTCCTTCAGGCGGCGCACGCGGAAATCCCACAGGGCGGCGGGCACGGCCACGCCGACACCGGCGTGGTCCTGGTGGTTGCAGGTGCCTTGGAGCTTGAGGGGCTGGTCGTTGAGGAAGAAGCCGAGTTTCGCGTCGAAACGCAGGGTGCGGAAACCGCAGACCACGCTGGTCTGGTCGAGCACGGTGTCGCCATCGAGCACGGTGACGCGGGTCGAATACAACACGGGGGAATCGACTGACCACAGGCGCGGCGAGACGGGCACGGCGAGCGACAGGCGCACGACTTCGGAGCGCAGGACCGGCACGCGGGCCGGGGTGGTGGCGGCGACGACGACGCGGCCTTCGGGGTCGAGCAACTCGGCGCGCACCTGAACGCCGGCGGGAGATTTTTGAATGTTGTCGAGCGTGACTTCGACGGGAATGGACCAGGAGCCGTCACCGGCGGGAACCGGGGCGGCGTAAACCCCGTAAGTCTGGATGTGGACCGGGGCGCGTTTCACCAGCCAGGTGTGGCGGTAGATGCCGCCGCCTTCATACCACCAGCCCTCCTGGGCCACGGCATCCACGCGCACGACGATGGAGTTGAGCTGGTCGCCGAAAGTGGCGATGGGGGTGAGATCGATCTGAAAAGGCGTGTAGCCGCAGAAATTGCGGTGCACGAGCAGGCCGTTGATCCACACGGTGGCGTGGGTGGCGATGCCGTCGAATTGGATTTCGAGGTGTTTGCCCTTGTCGGCCTCGTCGATTTCAAAGTGGCGTCGATACCACGCGATGCCGCGCGGGCGGTAGCCCTGGGAGAGGTTGGCCTCCTGGTCGAACGGCCCCTCGACGACCCAGTCGTGGGGCAGGTCGAGCACGCGCCAGTCGCTGTCGTCGAAGTCGGGGGCGGCTGCGCCCCACGCCTTGCCGGCCTTGGCGTTGAGATAGGTCGCACTGTGGCCCTTGATCACGGGCATCGGGATGTCGCCGAGGTGGAAACGCCAGCCGGAGTCGAAGGAAAGGCGTTCGCGTCCGTTGTCTGAGGCGGCGATGACGGCAGTGCAAACTTGGGGAATGAGGAAAGTCATAAAAAAAAGGCGTAACGCAAGGTTGGCCGAGTGAGAGCGTGAATGCTCGGGAGCATCAACGGACGGGGGCCAGCCAGACGTTACGGAGGCTCAGGCCTTTCCAGCCGGAGGGGGCGCCGCGCAGCTCGAAGGCGGTCTGTCCGGCGGGAAGCTCGAGGGTGCCCAAGGTGACGGTTTTCCAAGTGAGGCCGGGACCGGTGGCCTCGATGGCGGCGGGCGTTTCGGATTTGCCGACGGCGAGGACGAGCGGCGTGGCGACGGGGGCGGCGACTTCGGCGGTGACCGTCCATTTGCCGGCGGCGGGAGTCTTCAGTGTGTATTCAAGTTTCCACTTCGGGTTCTTCCAGTAGGTGAGGTAGGCGTCGGGGCCGGAGTCGCGGAGCTGGATATTGCCGTCGTAGTGGCCATGCGCATCGGCGTCGGCCGCGCCAAACGTGACGCGACCATCGGCGGCGGGCGTGAGGAAAGGCTCCTGGGTGACCACGACCGGGGCTGCGAAATCGATGCGCACGACGGACACGTCGGCGTCGGTGGCGGTGCCGGGGAGCTGGACGACCAAGCCTTCAGGTGAAGACGCGGTTTTCACTGTGGATCCGTTGGCGAGGAGCTGACCTGAAACCGGGGATTGGGTGACGGTGGGGAGGAGGATTTTGCCGTCGGCGGGCCACTCCCAGACATGGAGGAATAACGTCGTCGCGCCATCGGTAGCGCGTTTTTGGGTGACGCGGCCCCACGGCAGGCGACGCGGGAACGGACCGGCGTCGGTCGCGTAGATCGCCTCCGAGTTGATCTTCATCCAACGGCCCACGGCTTCGAGACGCTCAATGCTGGCGTCGGGGATGCGGCCATCGGCGGCGGGGCCGACGTTGAGGAGGAAGTTACCGCCCTTGCTGGAGATGTCGGAGAGGTTGCGCAGGAGCTGGCGCACGCTCTTCCAGTTGAGGTCGTTCTTTTTAAAACCCCAGGTGTCGTTCATGGTCATGCAGACCTCGAACAATTCGCCGGGGTAGCCGCGCGGCGGGATGTGCTGCTCGGGGGTTTTGGTGTCGCCCTGAAACCCGGTGCCGAGGCGGTTGTTGTTCAGGATCGCGGGGTGCTCGGCCATGTAGTCGGCGAAAGGCTTGACGCGTTCGCCGCTCATACCGGTGGGCGTATCCCACCAGATGATGGCGGGGTCGTAGCGCTCGATGATCTCGCGCACCTGAGGCAGCGCGATGGTTTGGAGGTATTGGTCGTAGTCGCCCTGCTGTGCCGGGTCCCATCCGGCGCCGGCACCGCCGGGATGATTCCAGTCCTGGGCCTGCGAATAGTAGAGGCCGAACTTTAACCCCTCGGCTCGCACGGCGGCGGCGAGCGGTGTGAGTAAATCGCGACCGGCGCCGGACGAGTTGACGGAGTCCCAGTCTGTGACGGCGGAGTCATAAAGCGCGAAGCCATCGTGGTGTTTTCCGGTGATAACCACGTATTTCATACCGGCGCGACGGGCGAGCGAAGCCCAGGCGGCGGGGTCGTAATTGGCGGCGGTGAAGTCCTTGGCGAAGGCCTTGTAGTCGGCCACGGGGATCTTGCCGTTTTTCATGATCCATTCGCCGATACCGCCGATGGGTTTACCCTGCCATTCACCGGCGGGCACGGCGTAGACGCCCCAGTGGATAAACAGGCCGAAGCGGGCTTCGCGGAACCATTGGGTGCGCTCGGCGGAGGCGGCGGAAGCGGCGGCGGGAGACGAGGGCGCGGAGGGTGCGGCGGCGAAGGCGGAGCCGGTGAGGGCGAGCAAGGCGGTGAGTGCGGGGACGCGGAGTTTCATGGGGCGGTTTTGGAGTGAGGGGCGAAAATGACGACGTCGGCGCGGCGGGACTCGGGAGTGACGCGGAGCTCGACGAGGCGACCCTCGCGAAACTCGGCCTCGACGACGGTGCCTCGCGGGGCGTGGAGTTTGAAAGCGACGTTCCAATCGCGCGGCCAGGCGGGGAGGAGGAAGATTTTGTCGCCCTCGGATTGGATGAGCATGGCCTGGAGCGCGGCCTGCATCACGCTGGGCTGGTCCTGATCAGGCACCCAGTCGTAACCCGGCCCCCAAAAACCGGGGAAGCGCATGGGATAGGACTCCCCCCGTAGGAGGTCCACGCCACGTGTGCGAACTCGGGTGACGATGAAATCGCGCGCTTGTTCGGCTTGCCCGAGATGGGTCATGAACAACTCGTCCTGCCTCCAGGAGATCGCGCCCCGGAAGGCACGGCGATCGAGCGCGGCGATGCCGAGGGCGGCGGTCGGTTTCTCAAACGAAACCAGGCGGTAGGGCCAGACGGCGTAGAGCTCGGGCAGCTCGGAGTTTTTGCAGACGTCGTAAGACGCGGCGGGAGCGAGGCGGAGGACGCCGTCTTTCTCCTCGACGGGGAGCTCGGGCAGGCGCGCGGCGAGGGAGGCGACCCAGGCTCGGTCGGCGGCGGGAAGGAGCGTTTCCGTGAGCGCGAGGAGCTGGCTGGTGACGACGCGAAGGCCGGCGACGAGCTCGGCGGGGTTCACGGCCGACCAGAAGGTTTCCAGGGCTTGGGCGGGCTCAAGGCGCATCTTTCCCTCGGGGCCGTTTCCGTAGTAGAGATCAAAGAAGCGGAGGGCGGGGAGCACGAAGGGCAAGGCGCGTTCGCGGAGAAACACAGCGTCATTGGAATATGAATACGCCGTGAGCAACAGGTGGGAGAACTCAAGGGCGGAGGACCATTCGCGTTTGTGCCAGCCGCTGTCCTGGAGCTTGTCGACACGGTCCTTCGCGGGCGTGTCTCCGTAGCTCTCGGGGAAGCAGGCACCCCAGAAGTAAACACACTCCGGCAGGTAAAGGGCGTCCTTGTAGCCGAAGTGGCGTTCGGCGCGGAGCACAGAGGCGTCGCGAACGGGGCCGGCATACATGCGCAGCAGCGGCTCGAGCAGGTCGGCGTCGCCGGCAGCGAGGGCGGAAGCGTAGGGCAGACGCGTGTTTTGCCACCAGTAGCCCGGACCCCAGCGACGGTAGTCGGGGCCGCCGGGTTTATCAGGCCACTCGACGGTGAAGAGGGAGCCGTTAAACTTGATCGGGTAGGCGCCGCGTCCGGCGCAGGCGGTGACGTAGCGTTGGAGCGCCCACGCTTGAGTAAGCTCGGACGGCGCGGATGGGTCGGCGCAGGCCACGGTGGGCGTGAGGGTGATATGGCTGCGGTCCCAGAAGGAGGACCACCAGGCCTCATGGGCGGCCCGGCGCGCGGCGAAAGGAACGGCGTCGATGCGGTCGGCCTGGGCGTCGATGGCGCCAAGCCACGCGTCGGGAGTCGAAGGCTGCACCGTGAGGGCGTGGATGTCGAAGCGGTGCTGCAACGCGGGCGGGCAGACGAGGGTGTGATTGTCGCGGGGCTCGCCGCCGGTGGCGCGGATGAGGGCGCCGAAGGTGCGGTGGAGAATGGGGTCGGTCCAGCCGGGCACACCGTCGAGGTCTTGGTGCGCCATCGTCTCGCGCGGGCCGGTTGAGCGGGCGTTGTGATGATACCAGCCGAGCTGGCCGGGCCGGGCGGGAACGACGGTGTCGGGCTGGACGACGGTGGGGCGCACCTGTTTTCCGGGCAAGGTATGGGAAAAGAGGAGGTCGCTGATTTCGACGTAAGGAAGCTCTGCGGGCTCGGTGCGCCAAAGCTCGATGGTGGCGACGGCCGTAACGGGTGTGGGCGAGTCGATGGTCAGGTGGACAACCGGGTGGTGGGCATCGATCCAAAGACGAAGGGTGGTGGGCGCGGCGGGCAGGCCGGGCTCGGTGGCTGCACCGGGGAGCAACACGTGCAGCTCGGCGCGGTCGGTGAGTAACGACTGGCGGAAGCAGGTGCCAGTCGCGGGACGGGCGGGCGTGAGCGAGACGCGAACCCGGCCGAGTTTCACGAGACGGGCGTGTTCGTCCCACGCGTCGGTTTTGGCGAGGGTGAAAATAACGTCGCCTGACGGCTCCACCCACGCGTTGAGGGCAAGGTCGCCGTTGCCCAGCGGCATGGAACCGGTGGCGTCGGCGGACGGGGAATCCCAAGTGACGGTGGGCGGTCGGAATGCTGGAGGGAGCGCGGGTCTGGTCATGTTCAAGCGGGAGTGAGGTGAACGGCGCGGAGGTTCATGACCGCGCCGACGGGGATGGATTTGGGGAGGACACGGACAGGGAGCTCGTCGTGAGCGGCGAGCGTGACGACACCGACATCGGCGCGCACGTATTCGCCCCAGCCGCCGGTTCCCGCCACGACGAGGGCGAGGCGTTGGTCGCCGAGTTCGACCTCGGCCAAGGTGCCCTGGCGGTGAAGCGGGACAGCGTATTCCAGCTCGACGCGGTAGGCGCCGGCTTGGTGGAGACGAACGCGCCAGAGCGGCCAGGAATCGAGAGACGTCCAGCAACCGAGCTCGGGATGCGAGCCGGCGTGGAGGGCGAGGTGGTCGCCGATCACCTCGGAATCGGCGGCGCGGAGGGAGATGGCACCGTCGGCGGGTTGGGGAATGATGGGCGGGCGCGGGCGGGGCGGGACGTCGCCGAGGCGGGGGGCGGCGGCGTAGTGGAGTTCCACTACGCTGATAGCGGAGCCGGGCGCGACGGGCGGCAGACACAAGGTGAAGGCACCGGCGGCGACGGGCTCGGTGGCGAGCGGGGCGTCGGGTGCGGCGAGCAGGCGGGCGGCGGCGGGCAGGTCGATAAGCGGCACGGAGAGGCGGCCGTCGGCGGGCCATTTCTCGACGAGCAAGTAAAGCTTGTCTCCGTGGGTGGTGGCGAAGCCCCAAGGCAGGCGGTGCGGGAACGGCCCGGCCGACGCGCCGCGAATGGCGACCCCGTTGACGCGCATCCACGCGCCGATTTCACGGAGCGCGAGGAGCGTCGGTTCGGGGATGGTGCCGTCGGCGCGCGGACCGATGTTGAGGAGGTAGTTGCCACCTTGGGAGACGACCTCGCAGAGCTGGCGGATGAGGAGCGCGGGCGGTTTCCAATCGTGGTCGTGGAGGTTGAAGCCCCACGACTCGTTGGTGGTCATGCACGTTTCCCAGGAACGGCCGGGGCGATTGGCGGGGATGCGTTGTTCGGGGGTGTCGAAGTGGCCGGAGTGGCCTTCGCCGAGGCGGTCGTTTTGGAGGATGCCTGGGGCGAGCGCCTGCACGGCGGCGTCCACGCGCGCGGTGCGGGCGGGAGTCATTTTGGCGGGCGTATCCCACCAGAGGCAGGAGGGGACGCCCGGCCCGTAATTGGTGAGCAGTTCGCGGATTTGCGGGATGGCGAAGTGATCGAGGTAGTCGTCGAAGTCACGGTCTTGCGCGGGCGAGTCCCAGTTGCCGGCGTAGTTGCCGCCGCCGTTGATCCAGTCCTGGGCGTGCGAGTAGTAGAAGCCGATGGGCACGTCGTGGCGGCCGCAGGCCTCAACGAGCGGGCGAAGCACGTCGCGTGCAGCGGGGGTGGCGTCACGGGCGTTCCAATCGGTGAGCGCGGTGTCGAAGAGGGCGAAACCGTCGTGGTGCTTCGCGCCAACGACGACGTAGCCCATGCCCGCGTCGAGAGCGGCGCGGACCCAGGAGTCGGCGTCGTAGTTCGCAGCGGTGAACCCAGCGGCATAGGGCTTGTAGTCGGCGACGGGGATGTGGGCCGAGTGCATGAGCCACTCGCTCGCGCCGGCGATGGGTTTTCCGCGATGCACACCGGCGGCGGCGGAGTAAACGCCCCAGTGGATAAAAAGCCCAAAGCGGGCTTCACGCCACCAGGCGGGGGGTTGGGTGGAGGGGGAATGGGCGATGGACATGGATGCTCGGCTTAGGCGGGGAAACCTAGGGATTGAGTCTGCCGGAAAGGGCAGGCAGACGAGGGGGTCGGTAAACGATGCTTATGGGTCGCTTGCAAGAACAAGGGTTATTTGCGCAAATTTTAGAAATTTTATCATATTGAGCTCCGCCAAAGCAGTCCGTCTGTGTCGGCGAACCGGATCAGGGCGGTTTGGATGCGCGCGGACTCAAAAACGCGGTCGGGGTTTTTCGTGCCTCCGAACCTCGAATCGGAACGCCGGAACTGTTTCACGTCGGGCCAGTCGTCGGCGGGCGCTGTGGCGGGCTTGACCGACACGCTCCCAGAATAGCCATTATCATCGGTAACCTCGTCTTCTTCGCCGCCAAGATCCGAGGCTTCCGCCGTTGCAAAGCCGGCTTGGCGAACCCGTGAAAACTGGACTAAACCGGTGTGTCCATGAAGCCGCCTGCCGAAGACAATTATGAGGCCACGACCCGCGCTGACTGGCGACGTTGGTTGAGACAAAACCACACCCGCGCCGCCGGTGTCTGGCTGGTACCCTTCAAGAAATCCACCGGCGACGTCCACCTCGACTACAACACCGTCGTCGAGGACGCCCTCTGCTTCGGCTGGGTGGACAGCAAGCCCGGCAAGGTGGACGCCCTCCGCACCAAACTCTGGTTCGCCCCGCGCAAACCCGGCACCGGCTGGTCCTCCTCCCCTTCCTCGACGCCGTAGAGACCAGCATCATCCGCGACAGCCGCTGGCGCTGCGACCACGGCTGGGACGTCGGCCTCGACGACGGCTCCAGCAATTACGACATCTTCAACAACCTGATGCTCGCGGGCGGCCTCAAGCTGCGCGAGGGCTACCGCCGCCACGCTTGGAACAACGGCCTCGTGAATAACGGCCTTCACCCCCACGTGTGGTTCGACGGCAGCGACGACCGCTTCTACGCCAACATCGTCATGCGGGCCCACGCGCCCGTGCGCCAACCCGAGGGCTGGGGAGCCGGCGTTGACCGCAACTTCTTTGTCTCGGCCGCCGACCTCGGCCGCCATCGCGCTTCCGGCGCCGACGCCCACTCGGCAGCCGGGGACCCTCGCTTTGTCGATCCCGTCGCCGGCGACTACCGCGTGCGGCCCGACTCCCCTGCCCTCGCGCTCGGTTTCGTCAACTTCCCGATGGACCAATTTGGCGTGAAAAAACCGTCCCTCCGCTCCATCGCGCGGACCCCACCCTCCCGACCTACTCGCTCCCCGCCGCCGACGCCGAAACGACTGTCCCTGCGGCCGAGCGCGGCACCCGCTGGCTCGGGGCCACCGTGCGTGCGCTCGCCGGCGCAGAGTTTTCCGTCTTCGGCGTCAGAAAGGAATCCGGCGGCATATGTTTCGTCACGGTCCCGGCCCAATCGCCCGCCGACCGCGCCGGTTTGCGCAGCAACGACCTGCTGCAAGGCGTGGGAGAACGTCGGATCGTCCCCCTCGCCGACCTCCCTGCCCCCGATTCCCTCGTTGCCGGCACGACTCTCCTCGTGATCCGCGACCAGGCCCGCTTCGCCTCGCGCTTCCTTGACCCTGTCTTACAACTTTAGACCCGATCATACGTTAGTGAGTCAGGTTTACGCGCGCGTTGATATTTGCCCTGACATCTGACGAGCACGCCTCCGGTCTCATTTCGCGATCACCCACATGAGCACCGGAAAAGACGAGAATCCCCCACCCTTGGCCGGAACGCTCACGCAGAAGCTCGTTAGCACCGCGCTGTTGGCCTTGGTCTTCTTAGTCCTGTGGGGAGGCGTGGATCTACGCGAAATCTGGCGCATCGTCGGATTGGTTATGTTAATCAGACTCAGTTGGTTGATCAAGGCGTTGGCACACCGCGAGCGCAGCCGTCTCGACGTAGGCGTCGAGGCCTTGAGCCTGATTGTCATCATACCGTGCGCCATGCTGCTCGTGCTCATGCTCACGGCCAACATCGTGGCCTTTACAGGAGTTGCCCGCTGGCCCGTCGCAACCAGCCTGGCCGCGGCCATAGCGGTTCACTTCGGCTCCGGCCTGATCAAAGTGCCCTTGCTGCGCGGATACTATCGCGCGGCGATCGCCTTCGTCATGCTGGTGGCGACAGCCGTTGTCATGGCGCGTCATCCGTATCTTCTCACTACCGGCCCGACCCAACGCCGCCTCGTTGCCGAAAAAGTATGGAACCTCGGCCACACTTTTGAAGCCGCCCGGCATGCGGATAAACTATTCGCCTACGCGGAGGACCTAATCGCCGAGGGCCGTCCGGCGGATGCCTCCATAGTGCTCGAACGCGGACTTTCCTTCGATTCCTACAACGAAGCCGCGCGGCACCGCCTCGCCAGTATTTCTCAAGGGCCGAGCGCGAACCCGCCGCAACCCGAAAGAAGCGGGCCCTGGTCATCTACAATCCTTTGGGTGAAAGCGGAAAACGTGTCCCCCGTCGGGCCTTTACCCACGCCTGCGCCTTCCCGCTTCAGTATCGTTCTGGTGCCGTGCGGAGTGATTCCGGACAAAGTCCTGGATCGGGTCGCCGCTGAAGTTTCGGCCCGGAGCGAGCTCCCGGTTTACCGCTACCGCACAAGCCTCGCCCTGCCTCCACCTGATCGGTCTTTCGGACTTATTGGAAACCGCCAGTGGCAGCCCGCCTCCCTCTGGTCCAAGTTCACCGATACAACACCCGCCATCGGTGCCTGCCAATATATCTTGGTCACGCCAGAAGACCTTTTCATTAAAAACACCAACTTCGTTTTCGGCAGCCGGATTAATCTCCATGGTGTCGTTTCGTATGCACGCTTCGGCAGCCCGGACCGCGCACCTGCCGACGACGACCTGCTGATCGACCGGCTCGCCAAACAAGTGCTCTCCACCTCGATCAAAGGCTTCGGCTTTGCCTCACGCACAACCGACTGCGTCACCACGACCAGTCGAGACTTGGCGGAGTTTGATCGCAAAGCCCAGGTCCCCTCGCCTGCGATACGCCGTGATTATCTCAATGCCATCCGCACGTTGGAGTCTCAGGCTGCGGCTTCGGGGTTTTAACTCATACCGTCGAGCCTAAGGGGTCTGGTCGAGCCAAGGGGAGCGATCAACCAGACGGGGTCGCGCCGTCAACCAGCGTCAACCAGACGGGGTCGCGCCGTTACATGGATACAAAGCGATAAAAACCGCGAAGTCGCGTGGGTGATCTGCATAGGGAAAAGCATCGCGCGCCAGGCTCCCGTTGGACGCCATTCTGCTGGCTCACTCCAACGCCCGTGAAATTCAGACTTAACCGGGTTCGATGTAGCCCCGACCTCTGGTCGGGGCCTCCGTGAGAAAAGCCCGACCACCGGTCGGGCCTATAGAAGACCAAAGTCTGAACATCAATGGACGTTGGTATCACTCCAACGGCCCGAACCCACATCAACGCGGTTTTCCAGAAACGACTTCACCTCGTCATGGGTCCCGCACAAATGAAAAACCAAGGCATCCCCTTCGCGTTGAAAAATCAAACGCAGGTCAAGGCCGCAACGGCACTCCCTAAACGGAGGGATGCGCCGTAGCCCAATACCGGCGTGCAGGTGCGGCGAGCCAAACGCCACGAGCGCCCCGCGCATCACTTGAAAAACTTCCTCCCGGCGACTTGCCAGGACGCTTTTCAAGAAGCGCGGCGTGGTGAGCAGTCTCACGGGGCGAGATCGGCGGCGCTGGTCACTTCACGGAGTTTTCCGGAACGGCGGGCTCGCACGGTTTCCCCTCGTAGTTTACGGCCAACTTGGGCGGCTTGCGCAGCTGTCACCCCATATTCCGCCGCGAAGTAATCTGCATCCGCTACCGTCACCGCCGAAGGGCAACCCGCGACGGTTGACCAGTTGGGCCATCGACATGGCCACAAAGGTCGATGCGTCGAGGCCGATGGCCTTCAACACGGCATCTCCTTTGAGCTTCAAGTCTCGGTCCAGACGGGTGCGGAGCTGAACAGTAGGCATGCCTCAAAACGCTTCAGTTGTGCCCAAATTTCAAGCGGACCGCCCCCCGCCGGCAGCTTCCCCGGCACCTATTCACGAAGGCGGTGGGTTTTTGGTGATTCGGCGGTGGGAGAACGGAGGCAGATTTTAACTTGAAGGAAACTTGACGTCCATTCCCGCTTCATGCATGGTTCGTGCATGGCAACGAAGACGATTAGTTTGGAGTTGGATGCCTACGATAAGCTGCGGGACGCAAAATTACCCGGTGAGTCTTTCTCAGCCGTGGTGCGGCGTATGCAGGTCGCCACCTGCGCGCCGTCCGGTGAGGATTTGCTCAAACGCTTTGAGACCGGAGGAAGCGGCGTGGATGAAACTTACCTAGACGCTGTGGAGGCCGCCACCGCCCAGGATCAAGCACCGGATAATCCGTGGAACTGATCCTCGACACCAATTTCGTGGTCGCACTCGAACGCGAGGCATGGCGCAAGGTCCCGGGCCCCGCCCATGGCTTCCTGCGTCTCCATCGCGAAGACCGTTTTACGCTCACCTTCACGGTCGTGGGGGAACTTGCCTGCGGACAATCCGCCGCCGCCCGCCGAGACTGGGAACGGCTTTGCCAACCGTTTCCCGTCCTCGACTGGACCCGCGAAGTCGCCTGGCACTACGGAGAACTTTTTCGCCACCTCCAAGCTCGGGGCCAACTGATCGGCACCAACGATCTCTGGATCGCCGCCACCGCCCTCGCCCATGGCCGTCCCTTGGTGACAAACAACACCGCCGAGTTTGCCCGCGTGCCCGGTCTCGACTTGAGGTCGTTTTAGGCACGTGTGCACGGCTCCGGGGCATTGCCCGAGTAAATCAGTGTCACGGCTGCTGCCGAACCGGATATAAGGCAGCAGAGTCGAGGAGCCGGGGGTTTTATCCGGTATTAATCTGTGCAATCTATGGCCAAAACTCCGGCTCCCAAAGTCCGATTATCACGGGCTGTTGGTATTAGACTATCCGGGTGGGCGGGCGCGTCTCTGCGCGCGCTGCTTTGAGGTGGTCGGCCAATCCACGGGCGGGGGGACCCGCCCGTCCAACATGAGTCCAAAAGCTTGGGGGCATTTGGTATTCGCGGGACTCCCTCCGGAGCAGGTTGGAAACCTGCTCTACTTGCCGGAGGTGAACCACTGCGTGACGTCGGCGGCGGTGAGCTCGCGGTTGTAGATGCGGACCTCGCCGAGCGCGCCGGGGTGGTCGGCGAGCAAGTCGAGCGAATCGGTCGAGAGACCCGGAGCGCCCGGGCCCTCGGCAATGAGCTGCCCGTCCAAGTAGAGCGCGAGGCGCGTCGGCGTGGCGGAGAGCACGGCATGATACCAGCGGCCGGCCTCGATCTTGCCCCCCGTGAGGCGGCCGGGGTCGCCGCGGAGTCGTTCGCCGCCGACTGAAACCGAGACAGTTTTATAGGATTTCCCGAACGCGGTGAGACCCTGCTTGCCGAAGAGGCGTCCGTCACCCGTGTCGCTGCGGAACCACAGGCCGATGGTGAATTCGGGGTCGCGCATCTTGAGGAAGTGCAACTTCACGGGAACACGACCCGAGCCGCGCGTCATGTTGATGTCCACGCCGCCGGGGCCGGTGACCGCCACAACGGGGGCGGAAACCAACGCGGGGCGCCCGCCGACAGTGGCTGCGGTGGCGAAGTCAGCCACCCAAACGCGGCACCGGTCTTCGAGAGACGTCGTTCCGGGGCGACCGTCCCACTTGGCGAAATCGAACCGGGCGATCAGGCCAGCCTCGGGCGACGGAACCGGCAGCGTGGCGACCTGCGCGGACCGACGGAGTTTAGCGGCGATGAGCGGCGAGGTTTCGCCGTCGGGATAGGTGACGGTGAGCTCGGCGGTGCTGGAGCCGAGACGAAGCGAGAGCGGATGCCAACCGGCTTTGAGGCCGATGCTCCCCGGGGCGACGCGGCCGGCGACGCCGTGTTGGACCACCACTTCGCCGGAGATACGGAGTTGGTTTTGATAGGCGGCGCGGAAGCCGCCGAGGTGGACGACGCCGGCGCGGCGCGTGGGGAGGTCGAACGCATAAACGCCGTCCACCGGCGCCTCGAACCAGCCGTCATAGACGACAACCTGGGCGGGATTATCGTTGCCCGAAAGCGTATCGGCGGCGTCACGACGGCGCGGGGCGAGTCCGTCGATTTCGAGGTAGTCGGGCTCGCGGGTGAGACCCTCGCGTTCGTAAGCGGTGCGCACGACGCCCGGCACGAGTCCGCCGGGAGCGGGCGTGGCGTCTTTCCAGATGAGCGCGGGTTGGGCGGGGCGTGTGTCGGCGGACACCGACGCGGCCAGGCGGGCGGCGGGGATCGGCGTGAATGCGGTTTCACCGGGGCCGCGCACCGTGACGACAAACGGCATGACGCCGGTCGTCGCGAGGTTCCAGAACTGAGGATCTGTGACGATTAACTCCAGCGGGTGCCAACCGGCACCGAGGACCACGGCCCCGCGACGCTCAGCCTGCTGCTGATGGAATTGGCCGGTCTCGGCGATGGCATCTTGCGAGGCGACCGTGAGCAGCACCGGGCCGCAGGAATCGACCGCGAAGTCGTAGGCCCCGGCGACGGGCGCGTGGAAGAAACCCGTGAAGCGATAAAAACCCTTGGCTTGCTCGCTGAGCGGCGCGGCGGGAACGGCGTGGGGCAACACAAAACCATCCGAAGTCGCCGCAGTGACGAGCGGGGTGGCCCGGTCGAGGTCGGGCAACATGACCTTGGCGGCGCGGAAGAAGCCGCGGTCGTCCCAGATCTTGGTATTCAGTTCGTAAACACGGGCGAGGAGGCCGGGGGTAGATTTGGCGGGCGCGGTGGCGAGCCCGGCGGTGGCCGGGAGCCCAACGAGGCGGGCGGTGAGTTCGGCGCTGGTCTGGTTTTTGCCCGGCCACGACGAGTCGATAACGCGGGCGCGGAGGGTGGAGGACTCGCGGACGGTGAAGGGGGCGGCGTAGAGGGCGGAGGCTGCGGTGGGTTCGGAGCCGTCGAGGGTGTAGCGGATCTCGGCGGGGGCGGCGACGCGCTCGAAGGCGACGGGGAGGCCGGTGTCGGTGGAAAACGGATACACGGGGGTCTCGCCTTCGCGGCGGGTGGTGCGGTGGTCGTTGGCGTCGTAGCGGTCGCCGCGGATGACGAGCACGGGGCGGGCGGGGGGGACGACGTTGGCGAGGGCGGGTTTCCCGTCGCGGGTGAAATCTAGGACGGTGCGGCCGCCGTCGGCGCGGGCGAGGCGATAGAGGTCGCGTTGTTTGCCGAGGGTGACGGCGAGCTCGGTGCGGTCGGCGTTCCAGGCGGTGACGGGGAGCGGGTCGCCGGAGCGGTGCGGGTAGAAGAGAATGCGGAACTCGGGCGACCGCGTGACGGCGGGGACGACGAGCTGGGTGAAGCGGTTGAAGGGACGCTCGGGGCGGGCGGGCAGGACCTGGACGCGGGGGGCGGGGTAGCCGTAGTTGGAGTTTCGATACAGGATGCGGACGAGGAGGAGCGGGTCGCCCTTTTTGACGACGGGTTTTCCGGTGGCGGGGTCGCGCGGGACGCCGCCGGGGGCGAGGAGGAACTCGCTTTCGCGGCGCTCGGAGGGCTCGACGTTCTGGAACTGGATCTCGGTGGTCTTGGCGTCCACGACGACGGCGTCGTCGGGTAGGTTGAAGGAGGCCTCGAAGAGATGGTCGGCGGTGTCGGCCTTGCGGGCGTCGTCGAGGAGGAGGACGTAGGGATGGGGGCCGCGCGCGAGGTGGACGGTGCGGTAGGCCTGGGCCATGGGGTTGTTGGTGTTGTAGTGCTCGACAAGGCGGGTCTCTCCGCTCCAGGGGCCGTAGTCGGTGTGGGCGTAGCCGTCGTTGAAGGCGACGGTGCCGGGGTGGAAGGCGACCTGAAGATCACGGGAGAGGTCAAAGTTTCGCTCGGTGAACGGCGCGTAGTAGGGGAGCTTGCCCGAGGGAAACGACAGCGGGTGGACCTGCATGACCTTGCCGTAGCTGTAGGCCATGCGCGCGTCGCCGGCGGCGGAGAGTCCTTGCGGACCCTCGTTGACGCCGAGCCACACGCCGGGGACGGGCGGCCAGCTGAGACCGCGTCCGTCCACGGTGAGCATGTTTTGGAGTCCGGTGGCTTTCACGGCGAGTAGGTCTTCGTCGCGCAGCCAGTTGACGCCGTCTTTCCAGAGGGTGATGCGGTTGGCCTCGGAGCCCTCGTGTCCGCCGTAGAAGAAGTCCTGCTTGTTGACGAAGCCGAGGTGGAGATCGCCGATTTTCCAAGAGTTGCGGGCCTCGACGTAACCGCGGAGGTTGTCCTGCCAGGTGATCGGAAGCTTCAGGGAATCAATGGCGGCCTGCGTGTTCCAGTCGGCGAGTCTGCCAGCGCGGCCGTCGCCGGGTCCGCCACCCGCGAAGAGGAGGAGCAACTCAGGCGAGATGCCAACCGGGTCGGGCCAGCGAGCCTTGGGGTCGGTGAGGAAATCGTGGGTCGAAAGCGTGGCGTGGTAGAGCAGATCGAAGCTGCGGTTCTCCGGGTAGAGGTAACGCATCAGCCAGATCACATGGAAGGCGGAGGCGCGCATTTCCTCGCGGATGATCCAGCGTCCGTTTTCCCAACGCAGGGTGGATTGGAAGAAGCGGAGTTTGGCGACGAGGTGGTCGTGATGGAGCACCTCGCGGTCGCGACGGCCGACGGCGACGAAGGCGGAGGTGTTGAGCCAGCCCTTGATCGACTCGTAGCACATGCCGTCGGGGCTGAGGAACCAGTCGAGCATCGCGCGGACCTTGTGCGTGGACAGCCGGAAGGTCTCCGCCGGGAAACCGGGCCGGCCCTCGACGAGAAGCATCAGGCGGATGAACTCCATGCCAAAGCCCTTGTGGTTGTTGATCATGAAGTGATCGGGCTCCACGAGGAAGTTGGAGACGCGGTCTTTGACGAGGCGGAGGATGATGCGCTCGGCGAGATCGCGGTCGGCGGCTGACAACCAGCCGTGCAGGTAATCGTAGTCGAGGAGCGTCCAGATCTCGGAGGGCGGGTCGGGGTCTTGGGAGGCGATGAGGGAGCGCTCGGCGGACCAGAGGTGTTCGGCGTCGGGCTGGGCGTCGAGGCGGTCGAGCTTGGGCTCGAGGGCGTGGAGTTTTTCGACGAACTGGGCGGCGAGGGCGCGGCCGAGGGTGTCGTCCCGGGCGATCAAGGCGGAGAACGCGGAGCGGGATTCGCGGATGCGTTGCCAGAGGGTGCGGAACTCTGGCGGGGCGGAGTCACCTTGGGCGACGCGGGCGCGGATCGCGACGACATCGGTCGGCGTGAGCAGGACACGCGGGTAAACGCCCGGGGCGGGCGGAGGGGTGATGCGGTCGGCGGCGAAGCCTGGCGTGTCGTAGCGCACCGGAACCGACAAGGCCGGTGACGCGGGCATAAACTTGCCGCCCAGAACATCGGCGGCGGAGGGGTGCGCGCGCGGTTTCCAGGCCGGCTCCTGGTAGAAGGCGCGGTCGGGCGCGGAGGCGAATGCCGGTGCGGCGAACACGGCGACGAGCAGGAAGGGGCGAACGAGACGGTTCATAGAAGGGGTCGGGTAAGAGGGTCAGGAGCCGGGGCACCAAGCTCATGCTCGGTGCTTACGATGCAGCCACGGTCATCAATGAGGTTGAGAAAGTAGACGGACGCTTCGGCGGGTAGCCGGGCGGTCGCGGCGGAGGGGGTCAAGGTGGCGGGGATGGTGAGCCACTCACGCTCGATCCACGAGCCTTTGGATTCCGCGCAATAGTTCAACTCCGCGCGGATGACCGGCCGGGCCGCGCGGTAGGCGACCGTGATCGTGTCGCCCTCGCGTCTCATGGGCTCGACGACGGGGAGGGCAGCCGCGCCCCGCACGATGGCGTCGGCGAAGGCCAGCACCTCGGGCGGATCGCCGGCGGGCGGGTGACCGTGGGGCATGGCGACGCGCAGGGCGAGGGTGCGGGTGCCGGGGGCGAGGTGGCGGTAGCTTTGCCGCCAGGCGGGGAGCCAAAAGAAGTGGTCGTTGGTGCCGTTGATCCAGAGCATGGGGGCGGCGACGGAGGGGAGGTAGTTGGAGGCGTCCCAATGGCCGAACCACAGGGCCGACTCGGCGGTGGGGCGTTTGGCGATGGCGCCGGCGAAGACGGTATCCTCGTAGTGGCCGCAGCCATACACGGGGATGGCGAAGCGAAGGCGCGGATCGAGGCCGGCGACGACACAGGCGAGGTAGCCGCCCCAGGAGATACCGGTGACGCCGATGCGGGCGGGATCGACGCCGGGCTCGGCGCGGAGGAGCGAATGGGCGAGGAGGGCGGCGGTGACAGCCTGGTAAGGCCATTGGTCGCGGAGCGGTTCGCCGAGCTGGGCGAAGGAGGCGCCGCCACCGGGAGGGCCGCCGTCGGGGTTGCGCGGGCGGGGTTTGGCGTCGGGGGGAACGGGCAGGGTGCCGAAGTGGTCGACGGCGATGGCGGCGTAGCCGCGATCGACCCACGTCTTCACCCACGATTCGAACGCGGTGCCGCCGCCGCCGTGGAGGAGGATGATGCCCGGGGCGCGCTCGCCGGGGGCGAGGCGGGGCAGGCCGAGCCACGCGAAGACGCGGGTGGGGTTTCCACGAAAGGGGGCGCCCTCAAAAAACAGGGCGCGGACGCGGTCGTCGGAGGCGTGGATGGCCTCGGACTGATAGGCCGCCGGCGGCGCCGCGAGCGCGTCGAGATCCCACAAGGAAGCCGGTGCGGCCCGCAGCGGGGGAACACACAGGAGCATCCACGCCGACAGGCGAAGGAGGCGGCGAACGAACGACGATGGGGGCGACGATGTCGTCATGGGCGTACGTCGGGAGCGGGCGCGGGGACGGGCGGATCGGGCCAGGCTTGCCGTGTTTTCAGCTCACCTCCCCGTTTGACGCCGAATGGATTGGTGGAGCCGGAAGCAGTCGAGATGGCTTTCACGAGCGTCGAGACGACCCGGCCGCGCGGGAAGAGCACGACGTGTTCACCCTTGCGCAGGTCGACCCGGTATTCGCCGGGGCCGAGCACGGTAATCCCGGGCGGACGCGCGGCGAGAACCTCCAGGGAACCGCTCCAATCGGGGACCTTCAGCACGCACGGTTCGCCGGCTTCGCTAGTGAGGGCGACCCAGGCGGTAAGGCCTTTCTCACGGGCGGCGCTGACGAGGAAACCGTCCATCGCGCGCAGGTCGCGGAAACTGGCGGAGATCCAAGCGGAGGGGACGGAGGGGAAGACGCGGATCTTGCCGCCCCAGCTTTGGAGCAGGAAATCCATGGTCGCGGACGCCGCGCTGAGCGGTGTCTCGATGACGGGGTTTTTCCCGCCGCTCTCCACATACATCGTGTTGGGCAGGACCTTGCCGCCGCCGCGCGCGTTGTTGAGGAAGTCGTTTAACATGCCGAGGGCGTCGTCGCCGAGACCGAGCGAAGCGTAGATGGACGCGCCGCCGGTGAACGAATAGCCTGCGAGGCCCTTGCCGTCGCCGATGCGGTGCCAGTGATGGGTGGAGCGGAGCAGCAACTCGCGATCCTTGGCGTTGTCGGGGTCGAGCAGATACAACGGGTAAAGCGGCAGCAGGTGCGAGGAGTGGCGGTGCGATTGATCAACCGCCTGGTCGCTGCCGATCATGAGGCCGTTGGCATCGACCGGGTAGTCCACGAGCTCGGTTTTCAGGCGGCGCCATTCGGCGAGATCGGTGGCGGAGGGGCTGGCGGCGCGCGACTCGGATTCGATCAAGGCGGCAAGCAACCAGCGAAAAAGCGCGAGATTGTAGGTGGTGTTGTTGAACGTCGCGAAACCGTTGTATTCGGGCGAGCCGAGACCGGGGAGTTCGAGGCGGCCGGCGGCGTTTTTGACGAGCTTGGCGGCATAGGCGTCCACGATGCGGCGGGCTTTGGGCGACCACTTGTCCTGCACGCCGCGCCAGTCGCCGGAGAAGCGCAGTTGCCACCAGTAGTTGTGCAGCGCCCAAGCGAAGTCGCCGATGACCTTGCCCTTGATGGCGCTCGCGAAGGTGGTGTCGAACTGCGCGTCCACGAGGTCGAGGTAGTTGCGCCCGATGGCGAGACGGTTGCCCGCGTAGACCGGCCAGTAGGTGAGCTGGATGTTGAGATTCCACCACACGCCGGGCCATTGGCTGACGCGGAACCAGGGGCCGAAGAGATCGATGGCGGGGGCGTCCTCGCGCCAGGCGGCGGCGAGCTTATACATCTGTATCCAATAAAAGGATTCGAGGCGGGAGTCGGGGATGGAGAGAAAGGCGGCGGGAAAAAAGGCGTGCCACCATGCGCGGTGGGCCGAGAGGAGATCGGTGACGGGCGCGGTGGCGGCGGCGCGGACGTCGGCGGCGGCCTGCGGGGCGGAACGGCCGGAAGCGGGCACCTCGTTGGCGGTGCTGAGGTAGAGGCGCGAGGAGCTTGCGTCGGGGGAGGAAACTTCGAGCCAGGCCGTGGCGTAATCGCCGCCCGCGAGCAGGGCCTGGACGCAAACGGGGATGCCGTCGAGTTGGGTGAGCTGAGCGGGGGGATTGGACTGGTAATTCAGTTTTTTCGCTTGTTCGGGGTGGGTAAAGGAGCGAGGGGAATCGGCATTGCCGGGGAGAAATTCCCAACGCCACGGGGCGGCGCGGCCGGAGGAGTCGCGTTCGGTCGAGAAGAGCGCGACGACATGGACCATGCGGTCGCGAAGGGTGACGAGGCGCAGACGAAGCTCGCCCAGGTCGGTCTTGATAATGCCGGTGATCTCGGCGTTCCAGAGGTCCTGGCGCAGGGTGCCGTCGAGGATCTTGCCGGCGGGGCGGAGCGCCATGCGGCCGAGGTCGAGGCGGGGAAAGTCAAACATCACGGAGGCGCCGGGCACGCCCATGGAGGTCTTGCGAGCGGGGGCCTTGCGGTGGTCGGTGACGTCGGCGCGGCCGAGATGGAAGTCGACGCGGTTGTCGGCGAGCGAGGCGTAGAGCATCACGCCGAGCTGGCCGTTGCCGACGAACGCGCCCTCGTTCCACTGGCGCGGGAGCTGTTCCCAGACGAGATCTTGGCGGGCGAGGAAGGCGGGCCAGTCCACGTCGTCGCGTATCAGCAAGCCGGATACGGAAGCGGGGGCGGTGGTGGTTTCAGCGCGCAGGATGGAGCCCAGGGCGATGAACGTGAGGCAGAAAAGCAGGGCGGGGCGCATGGGGAGTTTTTTTGAGGTGGCGCGGCTTGGTTCACCGCGTGACTGCGGGCTTGACGGTGTCGGGTGGCGACCAACGCACGGGTGTTCCGGCGGGGAGAACGAGGTCGACGCGCAAGTCGCCTAGGGCGACCGTCACGCGTGCGTCACGGGCGGAGAGGAAGCTGGCCTCGGTGAGCCGGCCCGTGGCCCAGGTGAGATCGACGGCGATGTCGCCGCGGGCGCGGAGTCCGGTGACGGAGCCGGTGGGCCAGGCGGCGGGCAGCGCGGGCAATAAATCGAGGGTGCCGGCGTGAGATTGAAGGAGCATTTCGGCGATGCCGGCGGTGATGCCGAAGTTGCCGTCGATCTGCATGGGCGGGTGGTTGCCGAAGAGGTTTGGGCAGGTGGTGCCGAAGAAGCGGGCGATCTGGCGATGGGCGTTTTCCCCGTCGCGGAGGCGGGCAAACAGGCTGGCGCGCCAGGCGAAGGCCCATTCGGTGACGTTACCTTGGTCGCCGCGGCCGAGCAGGGAGACGCGGGCGGCCTCGGCCAGCTCGGGGGTGAGGGCGGGGCTGATCTGGCGTCCGGGATAAACGGCGAAAAGATGCGAAGTGTGGCGGTGGGTGTTGAGCGGGGTGTCCTCGGTGTTGATGACGCTGGTAAGGTCGGCGGCGCGCACGAGCAGGCACCAGTTGAGCCAGCGTTGGATGGCGGGCAGGGTGCTCTTAAGGGCGTGGAGTTGGAGCAGCGAGGGCGTGGTGGCTTTGGCGAGGGCGGGTTCGGTGATGAGGGCGGGGCCGGCCACGAGGGCGTTGAGGCCGTCGGCGAGGGCGGCGAAGTCCTTGGGTTTGGCGGTGAGGCGGCGGGTGTTTTCCTCGCCGAGGCGTGACCAGACGAAGGCCTGGGCGGAGGCGGGATTTTTTTGCGCGTCGGAGATGAAGCGGATGACGACGGCCTCGCCGGATTTTTCCCAGCGAGCGTCGGGAGTGAAGACGGGGCGGGCTTTTTCGGTGCTCCATTCGAGGAGCTGACCCCAGCTGCCGATGGCGGGGGCGGCGAGGCGGTCGCGGGCGGAGACGAGGCGTTGGCGGAGATCGTCTTCGCCGCCGAGGACGGCGAGGGCATCGAGGCAGTTGGTGAAGTGGTTCCAGATTTTTTGCTGGCTGTAGGCGACGCCGTCTTCCGTAGGGCCGTGTTCGGGAGACCAGCCCTTGGGGACGACGAGCTTGCCGTCGGGCAAGGTCTTGAGGCGGGCGATCCAGAACTCGGCGAGTTCGCGCATGAGCGGCCAGGCGGTGGCGCGGAGCCACGCGATATCGCGGTTGAAGGCGTAGTGCTCCCAGAAGTGATGGGCATACCAGACATTGGCGGTCTTGTCCCATTTCCAGCCGCCGCCGCCCATGGTGTTGTGGGAAGTGCGCACGGCCCAGCCGACGCCGGGGGCGTTGTCCACGGTGGGCTTGAAGTCGGGTGAGGCGGCGGTGGCTTTGCGCCAATGTTCGAGCTGGCTGAGGATGAGGTCGAAGAGCGGGGTGTGGAGTTCCGAGAGGTTGGCGGACTCGGCCGGCCAGTAGTTCATCTGGACGTTGATGTTGGTGTGGTAGTCGCTGTGCCACGGCGGATTGTTTATGTCGTTCCAGAGGCCCTGGAGGTTGGCCGGGAGGGAGCCGGGGCGGGAGCAACTGATGAGCAGGTAACGGCCAAAGTTGAAAAGGAGGGCGTCAAATTCGGGGTCTCCTGCGGCGACCTGGTTGCGACGGAGGTCGGTGGGCAGGGCGCGTTGGTCGGGAGAGGAGGCACCGAGCTGGAGCCCGACCCGGCGGAAATATTTTTGGTGGTCGGCGAGTTGGACGGCTTTGAGGGTGGACCAAGATTGGGCGGCGGCGGCGGTGAGGCGGTCGCGCACGGTGGCGGCGGGGTCGAGGCCGTCGCGGTAGCCGCGGGCGTGATCCATCGCGTAGTCGGTGGCGGAGGCGGCGAGCACGAGCAGGGAGTCGCAGTTAGTAAAGGCGATGCCTTCGGCGCCGCGGGTGACCTGGCCCTCGAGCGGGACGACGGTGATGCCGGTGGCGAAGCGCAGGCCGTTGGGAAGTTTGCCGACGGCGAGCAGGTGGTCGGCTTCGAGGGTGGCGGGGGCTTGGTGGGCGTCCTGCCAGGCGAGTTTGCCGGTGAGGGAGCCGGGTTTGCTGGCGGTGAGGCGGAAGGCGATCACGCCGGCGGGGGCGGAGGCGATGAGCTCGCGGGTGTAGTGGACGTCGCCTACGGTGTAGAAGACGGAGGCGAGGGCTTGGTCGAGGTCGAGCTGCCGGCGGTAACCGGTGGCGGCGGCGTGGCCGGGAAGCTGGAGCCAGAGATTGCCGAGGGTTTCATAGTTGCCCATGGTCGCGTAGGTGCCGCCGGGATTTTCGTCACCGCTCCACAGGCTGATTTCGTTGAGGACGAGGCGTTCGAGCGCGGTGCCACCGAACACGAGCGCGCCGAGCTGGCCGTTGCCGATGGGCACGGCCTCGTTCATGTAGAGGGAGCCGATGCCGGTGCCGGGGCCTTTCGTGACGCGGTAGATGGGGTCGGTGGTTTTGGGCGGCTTGGCGTCGGGAGCGTCTTTGCTGGGGACGCCGAAATTTGACAATATGGCGGCTGGCCCGCCGTCGGGCGCGCCGGTTTGGGCGGCTTGGGTGAACCAAAGCGTGAGCGGAGACATGGGTGGAAGTTCGGCGGCGAAGGCGGAAGCCTGCCCGAGGACGCCGAGGGTCAAAAGGGAGGTAAGGCGGGGTAGAAGCATGAAAGGGTGTAGAGAAAAGGGACCTCAGTTGTTCCGTAGAACATGGGGTAGAGAAAAGCCGGCGCTTCAGGGCGGTGAGGAAGGTGGCGCGAGGCAGTCGAGTCGCACCGGGCCGAGCAAGCCGGCCGGCAGCAGCGGCTCGTCTTTGGTAAAGTAGTTCCAAGTGACGAAAGTGGAGCGGCCGACCGAGGGGCGGGGCCCGTTGCCTAACAGCCAGGCGGGGAAGCGCGCCAGCGGGCGTCCCACGTCCTTACCTCCGAACTGGCGTGTCGGTCCCCAGTCGAGATCGCTGGGCTCGAGCTCGTCGCCGACCAAGCGGTTGTGCCAGGTGTTGGTCACGGCGATTTCGAGGCTGTTTTCGCCGGCGCGCGCGGCCGGCCCGAGATCGACGCGGTAGGGAGCGCACCAAAGCACGCCCAACTCCCGTCCGTTGAGACGAACGGAGGCGAGGTCGGCGACTTGGCCCAAGTCGAGCCGCAGGATACGTCCTTCCGCCAACCAGCCCGGGTCAATCCGCAGGGAGGCACGGTAGCGCACGGTGCCGGAGAAGTGGCGCACCGACGGTTCCGTTTGCTCGGTCCACGAAGTCAGGCGCGGTAACGTCACCAGGCGGGGCGCCCCGGCGGTTACGGGAAACTCCAATTCCCACGGGCCCTCCAGCACCGCAGAACCTACCTCGATCGGCTCCGCGGTGACGGCGCCGGTGGCCTGCGTCGGTTGGCGAAACACGACGAAGACCGAGTCGATGCCCGCGAACGCGAGGTCAACCTCGGTGCGGCCATCGCGCACGCGCCAGTTCGGTGCGGGGCGGATACTGCCGTCCTCGGCGTCCCACAACTCGGGCGTGAAACCGGTGACGCGGAAAGAAGCCGTCACGCGGGAAGGCGTGGCCACTTGGTTTGCGATGAAGAAAAATCGACTGCCGGTCGCCACGTCGTGCCGTTCAAGGGCGCGAACCTGTTTGGCGTTTTCACCGAGCACTCTGACCCAAGGCTGATTAAGACCCAGATCGCGCAAGGCGGCGTTCGGATTATCCGACGCATAGAGGCGGCCGGCGCCGAGTGTTCGCACCGCCTCCCCTCCCTCACCCCACCCTTCCAGAGCCAGGCGGCGCACCTCGTCGTCGCAGGCCGGATAACCTTGAAGACTCGGCGAGCGCTCCGGGCGCGTGGACGCGACGGTGGCTCCGGCGCGCGCGAGTTCGAGGACGCGGCGGACCGCCTCGGGCGTCAGGGTTTTGTCATGCGGCACCACGAGGACCGCGTAACGCCGACCCGCAGGCGTCACGATTTTCCCGTCGTTAACGCGCAGGGCGTTGAGGAAAACCGGGAACGACACGACATCGGAGGAGCCGACGACCCGGCCGACACTGAGAACATCGATGCTTTGTTCGCCGCGCTGCAGCATGGCCTGAACACGACCGAGATAAGCGAAAAACGCCTTGCCCGGCTCGAACCAGGTCTGGTTGCGACCGAAGTGAACGCCCCACCAGCCCATCCCGTAGCCGGGCCGGTAACGGTCGTCGAAGGGTTGATGCACCCAGTGATGAAGAATGAGTCGGTTGACGCCCGATGCGAAGCTGCCGTCCGCGGAGAGTCGGAGTTTGCCCGGCGTCTCGTCCCAGCGACTGTTTTGTGGCAGCCCGGTGAACGCCTCGGCGCCGATCACCCCGCGCCCGGCGGCCCGGCCTGCGCCGACGATCACAGAGGATATTCCGCCCCCGGACTGGCTCCAGAACTCGCCCATCGGGAGGTCGGCGAGCGCCGAGCCCGCGACCGTGTCGAAGGGACCGCCGTAGGCTTCGAACTGAAGCGTGAGTCCGGCTTCGTGGATCAGTGCGCGCGCCGGCTCCCAGCCGTTTTCAAGGTAAAGAGCGGCGACAACTTCTTTGTAGTCGTATTCGAAGCGCGCGGTCTGTTCCTCGGTCTCGACGACTCGTCGCGCAGGGTTGGCCTTATCATGCGTGACCGGCTGACCGAGGCTCAACAGCCAGGGCACCGGGTCGTAGCCCTTGCGCCGAAGAAACTCCTCGCGAAAGCCGGGTGTCCACGACTGCGGGCCCGCCTCGTAGCTGTCGATGAGCACGTGACCGAAGGAGCGCCCGAGCTCGGCTCCGAGGTGTTTGCGGAGCGGGGCCAGCACTTGCTCCCAGTGGAAGCGCGTGTGATCGCGGTTCATCTTGTCGGCCTCCAGCGCCCGGCCCAGCACATCATCAGGCAGCGGGTGCGGGGTGGCGCCGGTGGGCGCGTGGCCGAAGCGGTAGATTTTCCACGCACCGGGTGGAGCGTCCCAGCCGAGGCGTCCAGCCGCATCCATCCGCGAGGTGAGATCGATAATTGAGTCGCGCTCGATCACGCCATCCGCGGGCGCGGCCAAGACGGCGATGTCGCGGTAGAAAGCAATCGGTTCCTTGATGCCCCCGCCCCACCCTCGATAAGGCGCGCTGGCGGGCTGGGGTAAAACCCATGTGGCGCTCGTGCCGCCGGTCACCGCGAGCTCGCTCCAGACGACGCGTTGCATAGCGCGTTCCTGGGTGATCCACGGCCCGCCGGTGGTGGAATAGCCGACGGTGTTGTGCAGGCCCACTTCGAGCCCGAGACGACCGGCTTCGCGAGCAGCGTGGGCGATCGCGGCCCAGTAGGCGTCGCCGCGATAAATCTGCTCTGGCCACGGGTTGTCAGCGATCGGCGCGGCGCTTTCCTGCACGCCTGAGGTGATGTTGAAAATCGTGGCTCCACCGATGCCGGAGGCCTTCATCGCCTCGAGGTCGCGGGTGATGCCCTCGGTGGTGAAGTTCGGCCCCATCCAATGCCACCACACGTAGGGGCGTGCGGCGACGGGCGGAGACCGGAAGTCGGCTTCGAGATCGGCCTTTACGGGAGCGCAGAGGAGAGCGGAGGCCAGAGCGGTGTAAACGAGAGGGCGCATAGAAAAGGGACTTCAGTTCTTCAGCAGAACAACATCGGAGCGGCGGGATTCCGGGGTGACTTTGAGGTCGAGCAAGCGGCCGTTTTCAACGCGACCCTCGACGGTGGTGTTGAGCGGAGCGCGAAGCCTGAAGTCGGCGTTCCAGCCGGCCGGCCAGGCGGGTAGCACGAGGAGGCGCTTTCCGTCGTTTTGCAGCAGCATGCGTTGGAGGGCGAGTTCGCCATTGCCGCCGTTGTCCTGGCCGGGGGCGTAGTCATGGCCTTTTTCCCAGAAGGCGGGGAAACGCAGGCGCGGGTCGCGGTTGGTGAGGTTGGCGACGACGTCCTTTTTCGCGGCGTCGGCGAGGCCAAGGCAGGCGGCCCAAACCGGATCCTGGTGCCAGCATTTCGCGCGCTTGACTCCGCGGAGCTCCCACGTGGCTAGCGCGAGCTCAAGGCCGGGCCGCCCGACGCCGTAAAGGGCAAATGGATACACGGCGTAGAGCTCGGGCACCTCGGTGTTTTTACCAGGCGTGGTTTGTTCGCCGGTGTAAGAAAGCAGAACCTGACGGCCTTGTTTTTCGCCGATGGGAATCTCGGGGATCTCGGCAAGGAGTTTTTGCCAGCGCGAGCGCTGCTCGGCGGAAACCAGCGTATCGGGCAAGGCAAGCAACCCGGGGAGGAGCACCCGGAAGGCGGCGATATCAGGGAGCGGGTCGGCGACCTTCCAATACATCTCAATCGAGTTGAGCGGTTCAAGGCGGAGCTTACCGTTGGCTCCGCGCGCGAAGTGTTCGGAGTAAAAGGTCAGTCCGGCATCGGCGATGGGCAGGAGAAACTCACGGGCAAACGCGTCGTCGCCGGTGTAGGCGTGGTAATCGAGTGCCAGGGTGGCGAGCTCCAGCACGGGCAGGTAATAATGTTTGGTGTAAAAGCCCGCCTCCTCGGGAGTGATCTTCGGCAGGCCGCCCCAGAACGGGGAGGTTTCCTGGAAATAGGAACCGCCGTGGCCGTAGTGTTTGCGCACATCGGCGACGTTGGCTGCGAGCATGTCGCGATACATGCGGAAGAACGGCATCATCAGATCGAAGTCGCCCGCGGCGAGGCGCGGCCAATACATCGGGCGGGTGTTTTGAAACCAGTAGCGACCACCCCATGATCGTTGGTCGGCGGTGAACGGATCGGGGACCGGCTGCGGGTTGCCTTTCTCGCGACGGGTGTTGCCGGGGTTGTCGGTGACAAAGAGCGAGCCGTTGAACTTGATCGCGTAGGCGCCGCGTCCGGCGCAGGCGGTGATGAAACGCTGCCAGGCGTAGCCTTCGGACACGCGCTCGGCCTCGGTGTCGCCGGTGACACGGATGTAACTGCGAGCCCAGAACTCGGACCACCAGTCGGTGTGAGCGCGCCACCCCCCGGCCGGGTCGGCGGCACGCGCGGCGGCGGCGAGGCTATCGAGGGCGGCGCGCCAATCCGCGAGCTGGCCGGACGGAGCGGTGTGCGCAGCGAGTGCGAATGACTGCCGGGTGGCGGGTGCGCCGGAGCGCAACGAACGCAGGCCGTCGCGGGCGAGACCCTCGCCCCAGATCACGCCGCCAAAAGTCCGGTCGGCGAGCGGCGCCTGCACGCCCTGGCGCGCGTTGCGGTGATACCAGACGAGCTGGCTGGATTCGTCGGGCACCACGACATCGGCGGTGACCTTGCCCTTGGGTTCGACGCGCCACGGATCGAGTGAGACCGCGAGCGTGACGGGCTGCGCGGACACGACTTCGCCGCGAATCACGTTGGCATGGGCATCCACCCAGAGGCGCAGGTGGGTGCCGCCGCCCGAGACCCGGAGTTCGGCGGTCTCGCCCTGAAGCGTTTGTTTGAAATCGGCGGCCCCGGCGAACGGGTTGGGCGAGAGCATCACCCGCACACGGCCGAGTTTCACCAACTCGGTGTTCTGCGCCTCGCTCCAGGCGTCGGATTTGCCGATGTAAAACAGCACGGCGCCGTCGGCCTCGGTCCAGGCATTGAGGCCGACGTCGCCGTTGCCCAGAGGCATCGAGTCTTGGGAATCCAGACCCGGCGTCGTCCACGTCAAGGAGGGCGCGGACGTCGTCTCCGCAAGGAGCGGCGAGACGGTGCTACAGACCCCAACGAGAAAAAGTAAGCAAGCGGTGAAGGGGGTGCGGGTCATGGCTGGATGGATCATTGGGATGATAGCCGGGCGGAGCGGGCGAAGTAGCCCCAGCCATAGGAGACGGTGAGGTTTTCGGTGGCGGGAACGGGGAGGCGCGCGGTGAACCAACGCGAGTTGGCGGAGTCCTCGGTGACGACGAGGGTGGCGCGTTTTCCTGAGGAGAAGAGCAGATCGACGAGGCCGGTTTCGATGACGGCGGGGTCGAAGTTGAGCGGGGCTTGGAGACGGACGATGACCTCAGTGCCCTCGCGACGGAGTTCAACGCGGGTGTCGGCATGGGCGAGGTAAGCGAGGCTCAGATTGAAAGGAAGGTTGTGCTGGATCCAACCCTCCGTCCAACCGGCGTCGCCGCGTTCGGGGTGGTGCGGGTAGTGGACGTTTTTGGGACTGCCATCGAGGACGAAGCGGGCGTCGGCGAGGCGGCCGATGCCGCCGACGTGGAACTTGAACCAACCGTGCTCGACGCCCTCGACCTCGCGCGGGGCGTCGAAGGAAAAGTGGCGGCCGACGGGATTGCGTCCGAAGAGCTGGTCAAAGTGCGCCCACGCGATCTGTTCGAGCCGGGCGCGTTTGGCGGGGTCGTCGAGGTGGGGCAAGACGGAATAGATGATGGCGGGGAGGCCAACGACGTTGCCCGGCTCGTTCCACATGGTGGGCTTTTCGCCGACGGGCGTCCACTGGTCGGAGGCATCGGAGAGCTTGCGGAAATCCCAGAGGTTGTCGGAACGGCGGAGGGCGACATCGGCCCACGTCGCGAGCTTGGCACGCAGGCCCGGAGGGGCGCGATCGGGGTAAACCGTGAGCAGGTGGGCGAGGCCGGTGAGCGTGAGAAATTCGCTCATGCGCTGGCCCTTGGTGTGGAGGGGATTTTCCCAATCGAGGTTGGCGACGAGCCACTCGGCCTGACGGAGGGCGGCGGCGAGATAGAGATCGGCGTCGGGGCGGTTTTCGCGGAGCGCGACCTCGTGGAGGAGCAGGTTGGGCTGGACGGAAAAGCCGGGCGGGAGCTGGCCCTTGGTGTCGCCGATCCTGGTCTTGAGCGCGAGGAGATCGTGCTCCGGGGAAAGGTCGTAAGGGTAGCGGCGGTCGGCGTCGGGGTGCGACCAGGTGGCGAACGTGTAGGCGAGGACGGCGCGGTAGTTTTGCTCGGGTAGCCACGCGCGGAGCCACGGCCAGGCGTAGAGGAAGTAGGCGAGTTGGGATTTGAGGAGCTCGTGGGAGAGCTTTTGGGTTACGATGATATCGGCTCCCCAATGGATGAGTTTGACGAGATCGGGGGCATCGTCTGCGTAGGGATCGAGGGCGCCCCACAGCCGGCGTTGGTCGGGCGGCTCGTAGCGAATCTGGCGGGGAAGCCGGGTGTAGGCGGACGGGTTGGAAAGGAGCTGGGGAACGAGGGCGTGGAGTTCCCAGCCGAAGTGGTGGTCGTCGCGCCAGCCGAAGGAACCGGTGCAGACGGAGCGGTCGTTGCCGACATGGTGGCGGGTATCGATCATGAAGTTGACCGAGTTCTGATAACTGACGCGCTCGAGCCACCCGTGGCCGAAGCGGAAAGGGACGGAAACAAGACCGCCAGCCTGGACGACAAACTCGTCGGCGGTGACGGGATCGAAGGCGGAGAAATCGCCGAGGTGTTGTTGGATGATGCCGCGAAACACCGGAGCGGCACCGGAGGCGGTGGCGGATTTGGGCGAAGCGGGGCGGACGACGAAGGCGGTGCCGTCGGGGAGCGTGGGCGCGGTGAAGCGCTTGGGTTTGCCGAGGTTGAAGCCGCTTTGATTCAGATAGAGCGGGACGATGGCTGACTGCGAGGAAGCGGCGGCGCGGGCGGGGCTCTCGGGGGAGCGGGCGGGATTGATGGCGAGAGCGGGCAGATCGCCGGAGCCGGCGGGCCAGACGACGAGTTCTTTTATACGGACGGCGGATTTCGGGGAGCGTTGGATTTCGATGCGGAGGCGGTCGGTGACGACCTCGACGGTGGAGTCAAACGGGAGAGCGAGCGCGGTGGCCTGGTTGTTGGTGACGGTGGCGGAGGGGATGTCGCGCCAAGCGCCGCCGGCCCAGAATTTCACGCTAAAATCGGTGACGGCATCCGTATCGTTGAAACCCGAGTGGAGGTGAAGACCGGCGATGGCGTGGGTGCGGTTGAGTTGAATCTCCAGCCAGCCGGACGAGGTCGCGGCGACCCACCGCGAGGCATTGGAAACGACACCGTCCACGGCCTTGGCAGGCTCGTCGCCGGGGCGAAAGGAATCCGCAGTGGCGGAGACGATGCGGATCGGAGCGCGCGGAGTCTCGGCCGCCTGGAGGGCCGCACCGCAGACGAGCAGACAAACGATCTGGCAGGCGTTCAGTTTCATCATCGCAAGGATAGAATCTCAGCGCCATCGCGCAGGACGGTGAAGCGAGTGCGATCAGTGGAGTCGGCGGCGGACAAGACGACCGCGTCGGTTTGGTCGGGCCAGACAAGGGTGGCGGTCGAGGTGGCGGCATCCCAGGTGATGCGCGGGAGGGGTTCGCCGATTTTGAAGGGGATGAAAGCGAGGCGGGAGCGCAGGACGGTGTCGCGGTAGCTCACGTAGAGGCGGGTGCGGGTGATGATTTTATCCGGATGGTCGGAGGTGTAGGTGCGCACATCGAGACGGATGGGTTGTTCGGTGGCCTTGAAGAAATTCCACAACTGCGGACCGGTGGTGACGGGCACATCGAGCAGCGTGACGAGCAGCGCGCGCGTGCCGGCGGGTGCGTTTTGCACGTCGGGGATACGCCACTGGTCACCGCCCGGGGCCTTGATGAGCACGGAGGAGGCGGGGTTGCCCTTGGGGATTTGGACGTCGGCGAGACGGACACTGTTGGGCACCTGCATGACCCAGTCGTAGGCGTGCGCCTGGCCGTCGCCCTTGTTGATGTCGTCAACGACGAGCACGTAGGGACGTTTGCCGCGCACGAGGCTGGCGGTGCGGAAGGCGGACTTTACCGGGTTGGCCGATGCCACGCGCAAGGTGGGGCCCCAGTTTTGTTTGAAGTAGTTGTCGCCCCACAGACGCATCTTGTAGTTCTGCGTGCCTCGGAAAAAGGCGACCACGTCGGGATCGGTCTCGGCGGTGATCTTCCACGTCGCGGCGTCGGGTGTGACCCATTGGAACTGGGTCGGGCCGACCCAGCCGTAGTTGTAGGCGTTGGCGAGATCGGTGGAGGCGAGTGCGCCGGCCGGTTTGAGGTCGGAGCCGATCCACTTCACGCGCGGCGGGTAGGCAACATCGGAGAGGCCAAGGCCGTCGATGCGGACGTTGGAGTGATCGTGGGAGAAACCGGACTTGGCGCCGGCCTCGACGCCCCACATCTCGCCGTGGGCGGCGAGGTAGAAGTGGCCGGCGTCGTGTTGCTGGTGGCCGATGGTGGACAGGTTGGCGCGGGCCTCAAACATCAGGAAGAGCGCGTCGGCGGAGGCGCTGGAACGGCTCGCGAGCAGGCCGTGGACGGGATCGGCGAAGTCGAGGGGAAGGCCGAGTTTTTCGCGAACCTGATCGAAGGCCAAGGGAGTGCCGTCGGCGCCGCTCCAGTCAGCGCTATCGTAGGGTGTCGGTCCCATGAGGTGGCCGGGAGTGAGCGGGGTGAGTCTGCGCCAGTTAACTTTGGTCCAAGGCTTGCCGGCGGGGGCGGGCGAGGCGGGCTTGGCGACAGCGGCTTCGAGCGAACGCTGGTAGTGGTCGGGGTCGAAGGCAGCGAGGTCGGGGCGATCCTGGCGCATGAGGAAGTCGCCGACGGCGCCGATTTTTTCTTTGGGGAAAAAGGCGGTGAAGAAATGACCGTAGGCGAAGGGCGCGTTGCCCCACGTGCCGTTGTTCACGTTGTAATCACCGGACGGCACGACGGTTTGGGCCTGCGCGAAAGGAAGCTGGCGCAAGTGGGGATGCCCGAGCTGGTTTTCGCCGCGACGGGCGAGCGCGATGGCGGTGAGCATGGCGTAGTGGACGCCGCCGCCGATCTTGCCGTTGCTCTCGAAAATCGTGCCCTGCGCGCTGATGCCCCACTGGAGGTAACCCTTCAGCGTGCGCAGCGCGGCGGGCTGGATTTGCGGGTCGTAGCCCGGCTCGCCCTCGATGGCCAAGGCGGTGACGTAGTGCTCCAGGTCCCAGCCGGACCAGTTGGTTTCCACCCAGCGGGCGGGGCCGTTCATGCCGTAGGCGAGGCGTCCGGAGGTGGCGCCGGCGATGGCGTGGCGGAGGACGGCGCGCTGCGGTTCGGTCATCCACGAGGCGGCGAGGTCGTAGCAGAAGGCGAGGTTGTTGCCGCCGGCGACGACGAAGTTGGAGCGCCAGTAGTCTTTGGGCGCGAGTTGCCGTTGGTGTTGGTCGGCGACGTAGGCGTCGATGAACGGATTGCGCAGCGTGTAGTAATTGGCGATGGCGGCGGCGACCTCGCGGCCGCGGGTGGCATCGCCGTCGAGCAAGGCTTGAAAGGCGGCGGCGGCGAAGAGGTTGGGCAGGTAGGCGGTGTGGACGGTCTCGGTGAGCGACGGTTTGTAACCGGCGAACCAGTGGCGGGGCGGAGTGACGAGCGTGTAGGAGCCGACTTCCTGGGGCGTCTCGGGGGAAATGAACTTCAGGTCGGCGGTGTCACCGGCTACGAGCTTGGCGTAGATTTTACCCTCGTCGGAGGTGGCGTTGTAGAGCGTTTGGGCGAGCAGGAAGCGGGTTTCGATGAGGGCTTTGCGGCCGGTTTTGCTGCCTTCGAGACGGCGTTTGAGGAGCGGGATGTCTTGAGGGCTGAAAAGGATACGCGGATGAATGCCGGGCGCGGGGACGGGCGAACCGAGGAGCGTGGGGTCGAAGCCGGTGAGGTCGTGGGTCGAGGCGGAGACTTCTGGGTAAACGGTTTCCGGTCCGTCGTAGAGCGCGATCTGTTCGGGCGTGGCGAACTCGGTCCAGTGGCGCAGGGCCGTCAGCGCGGGCACACTTTTGCGCAGGGCTTCGGGGTCGTCGAGTTTACGCGGGTCGGCAGGGGTGGCGGCGTGGGCCGGGCCGGTGAAGAGAACCGTTGCCGTGGTGAGTGCGAGAATCAGTTTCATGGGCCGATCAAGGTGTATCGCTGCGGAAAGGTGAGGCCGGGAGGCCGGCGGTATTGTAAAGGTTGACGTCGGGAACGTTGGTCCAGCCGTAGCGGACGGCGACGGGCGCGGTGACGGTTGCGGCGCTCACCTCGACGGTGTCACCCGCGATGACCGCTTCGGCGGGGACGAATGTTTTGCCATCGGCGGAGATTGTGAAGCCGCGCAGCGGACCGTCCTTGGCGACGAGCCCGCCGCCGAGATGGTCGAAGCTCAACACCACTTTGGCGCCCGTGATCTTGGCTGCTTGGAAACGGGGGCCGGAGTAATCAATCGCCTCGCCGTAAGCGAGTGCGCGGGCGGCCAGCGCGAGGCGGGAGCCGACGGGCTCTTTGCGCGTGGGGTGAATGTCGTTGGCATCGCCGACATCGGTGGTGACGACCATCGCGGTGTGGGGAGTGGTGCGCCACGTGTGAAGTTGGGCGTCACGAAGTTCGGGAGTCATCGCGCGGTAAGGGGCGATTTGCACAAAGAGGAAGGGGAAATCGCCCTGCCCCCATTGGGCGCGCCAGTCACGGATGAGGGCCGGGAAGAGGGTGCGGTAAGCCTCGGAGCGGCCGTTGTTGGACTCGCCCTGATACCAGAGCACTCCGCGAATGGCGTAGGGCTGCAAAGGCGTGATCATGCCCTGGTAAAGGGATGCCGGACGATTCTGCGACGTGCTCGGATCGCGTGGCGGCGCGGGTTTGGCGGGGGCGGCCTTCCCGGCGACCTTGGCGGCGGCGACCGCTTCTTCCCAGGCCTTCAACAATGCGGGCTCCTCGGCCTTGAATTTCGTCAGCGCGATTTCGTAGGCGGCGACCGCCTTCTCCTGTGCTGTAATCACCTCGGGAAATTCGGAGGTCAGCAGATCTCGGCGCATCCAGGTCTCCGCCGGGGTGCCGCCCCATGAAGAGTGGAGCACGCCGACAGCCACGCCGAGTTTACGCTGCAAATCGCGAGCGAAGTAGTAACCGACGGCGGTGAACTGGGCGACGGTGGCCGGGGAGCATACTTCCCATTTGCCGGCGGTATCCGTGAGTGTCGTATCGGACGACTTGCGTGCTACGGCGTAGTGGCGGATCTGCGGGTAATTAGCCGAGGCGACCTCCTGTTCCCAGTTCACCAGTGGCAGCTGTCCGTTGCGCAACCCGAGCTGGCGTTCCATGTTGGATTGACCTGAGGCGAGCCAGACCTCGCCGACCCAGACATCGTTCAGCTCGATGCGGTTTTTACCTGTGAAGGACAGCGTAAACGGGCCGCCGGCGGGGCGGGCGGGCAAGCGGACCAGCCAGTCGCCGGAGGCATTGGCCACGGTTGAAACGCTGGCTCCTTCCAAGGCGACGGTGACTTTTTCTCCGGGATCGGCCTTGCCCCAAACGGGAATGGGCATCTCGCGCTGGAGCACCCCATGCGGGGTGAACAACGCGTGCGGCGTGACATCGGCGCGGGTGGAGATGGCGACCAAGAAAGTCGCCAGAGCGATCAAGGCGGTGGAGTGATTTAGACCGGTCATGGTGTAGAAAGAAAGCGAGCCGCGGGGTGGGTAAATTCAGGGCGCGAGGGGGAGGCTCCACGGGCTTACCGGCAAGCCCTCGTCGCTGAACAACGTGAGGGCGCAGAAATTGCGATAGGCGTAGCGCACGGCTTGAGGTTGGCCGGCGGTGGCGGGCGCGGTGACCAGCAGCTGTTTACCGTCGGGTGAGAGCGCAGCGGCCGCAGGCTCCCAGCTGCCGGCGGCGGTGCGCACTTCGAGCGCGGGAATCGCGGGATCGCGCAGCTCAAGGCGGCCGGGAAGATCAGCGAAGGCGACCGCGATCTTGCCGCCGGTGAACGTCGCTTTGTTGGCCCAAGGGCTTTGGGCGGCGAAGCCGGTCTCTCCGTAGGTGCGAGCGAGGGCGAGGCGGGCGAAGCGTTCGCCGACGGGCTGTTTATTAATCGGGTGAACGTCGCCGCGCTCGCCGTAGTCGAGCGTCACGACAAAACCCGAGTGGGCGTCGGCGACGGCCACGGCGCGCTGAACCTCGCGGAGGGGAGCGTAGCCCTCTTTTTCGTCCGGCCAGTTGGCGGTGGGCGAGGACAGCTGGCCGATGAAGACGGGCCAGTCGGGGCGGGCCCAGGCGGAGCGTAGTTCCGAGACGAATACGGGCAACATCTTGGCGTAGTCGTCGGGTTTTCCGGCGTTGTTTTCACCCTGATACCAGAGCGCGCCGCGCGCGGTGTAAGGCGTAACCAGCGCGAGCATGGATTCGTGCAAACCCGCGGGACGGGCCTTGGTGCGGGGGCCGTAGGGCTCGGTGGGCTGAGCGCCGAGGGCGGGGTCGGAGGGGTTGGCTTTTTTGCGGGCCTCGTAGGCTTTGCGGGCGACGTCGTAATCTTTCCAAGCCTTGTCGTAAGCGGCGAAGTCGGACCACGCGGCCATCTTTTTGTCGTGGTCGGCGAGCATAGCAGTCATACCGGCGGCGGTGAGCGCGTCACGGCTCATCCAGGCTTCGATGGTGGTGCCGCCGTAGGAGCAGTTCACGATGCCGACGGTGACGCCGAGTTTCTTTTGGAGCTCGGATGCGAAGAAGTAGGCGACCGCGCTGAAATACGGAGCGTTGGCGCGGTCGAATTTTTTCCAGGAAATCGGGTTCAACGGATCGCCGACGTAGGGGCGGAGCGGGATTTTGATCTGGCGGATGCCCGGGTTGTCGGCGGTGGCGACGATCGCGGCGGTGAAGTCTTTGCACTGGTTCAGGCGCCACTCCATGTTGGACTGGCCGAGGCCGAGCCAGACCTCGCCGATGGCCACGTCGGCGAGCTCGCGGGTGTTGTCACCGCGGAGACGCAGCGTGGTCGAGGCGGTGGCGGGCGTGGGCGGAAGCGTGACGCGCCAGCGGCCGTCTTTGACCGTGGTCGAGGCGGATTTGTCGAGTAGCTCGACGGTGACGGCTTCGCCGTCGCGGCCGGTGCCCCAGAGCGCGATGGGTTGGTCGCGTTGGAGCACGGCATCGGCGGTAAAGACGGGAGCGAACTCGGCGGCGGGTAGGACGGCGAGGACGGATGGGATGGCCGCAAAAAGGCGCAGAAGGCGCAAAAAAACACAGGGGAATTTCATAAGGAAAATGGGGCGGAGCGGGCTGGAAGACTGCGCTCGTTTATGGAGCGCGGGTGAAGACGCGGCGGCCTTCGGGAGTGGTGGCTACGGCGTAGGTGTCGGTCTGGTTTTTCCAGGCGATGCTGAGGAGGGACTTGTCGGCGTTCCACGCGGTCTGGGGCAACTCGTCGCCTTGGCGGTGCGGGAAGAGCAGCACGACAAACGCGGGATCCACGCTGCGTGAACCAATGACGACCTGCGTGCCCAGGCCCATGCTGCGGCCGGTGAACTGGTGTTCGTCGGCGGTCTTTTTGTATTCGATGGTGGCGACCATCGGCACGGGCTGGAACGTCGGCACGTCGGGCACGCCGATGTCCAGTGTGCGCACGAGGAGGAGGCGGTCGCCCTTGGCGGGCGAGAGGTCGGTGTTGCCCTGGAAACCGAACCGGTTGTCGGCGGGTTTGCGCGCGGTGGTGCGGTCCCCGAGGAGGATGTCGGCACCGTTGATGGACACGGCGGCGACGTCGGGCGGCAGATTCAGGCGCCACTCGTAAAGGCGCTCGGCGTCGTCTTTGCGGATGTCGTCGATGACGAGCACGTAGGGGTGTTGGCCGCGCGCGAGCGTGACGGTGCGGAAGGCTTTTTGCACGGGATACCACGGTGCGCGGAGCTGCCAGCCGTCCTCGTCGTCCCACATGCGCGGGTCGCCGAGTTCGCGGGTGGCGAAGCCGCGATAATAGGCGTCCACCGAAGGCGTGGGGTCGGGCTCCCACGCGTCGAGCGGGATGCGGGACTGCTGGCGGGCGGCGGGCTCGACGCCCCAGGCTTGGGCGCGACCTTCGAGGGAGGCAGCGGACTCGGTATACATCGATTTGGTCCACTGCCAGTCCCAGGAATACTTGGCGTCCACGATGGCGGTCACGGCCGACGGCGTGTTCTCGAAGGCAATCCAGCGCGCGGGCGTCGCGAAGTAGCCCTGCCCTCGCCCTTCGATGGTGACGATGTTGTGGAACTTCGACTCGGTGTCGCGGTAGCCGTCGGCGGCCCAGATGCGGCCGTGGGAAGCGAGGGTGAAGCCACCCCGGTCCGCGTGGTCGTGCGTGGGATAGGTCGTGTCAGTGCGGGCGCTCACGAAGAGCAGCAGGTCGTCGGCCTCCCAGCCCGTGCGGGCGTAGAGCGTGCCGAGGGCGGGATCGTGGAAAGCGAGCCCGTCGCCGCCGGCGAACGCGGCGGCCTCGCGCTGGGCGGCCTGGCGGGTGTCGGCCGCGCCAGGTGCGGTCAGGGTGATCCACTGGGCCTCGAGAGCGTCGGTGGCGATCGCGGCCCAGTCTTTTTTGGCGACCATCGGGTGGTTGCGCAGGACGTAGTCGATCCCCGGCGAGTCGGGATAAAAATACTTCTGCAAGCCGAGCATCCACAAGCTGGGCGAGAAGTTGCCCAGGTCGCCGTCGGACTGCCAGGAGCCGCCGAAGGGCATCATCGACTGGACGAGCCACGACTCGGTGTGGCGGCGCCAATGCGGGTGGGTGAAAAGATTCTTACCGCGGTTGGCGAACGCGAGCAACGGCGAGCTCAGGTGCCCGATGCCGAGGGTCTGGTAGCCGATGCCCTCTTTGCCGGAGCCCAGCGGACTGATGCCGTAGGAGAGGTAATCGCGGTAAACCTCGAAGATGCGGTCGCGGCCGCGCGGGTCGTCGCCGGGCTCGCCCTCGATGGCAAAGAGGCAGGCGGCGTAGGACTCCGTCATGGAAACGTGGTTCCAGTTTCGCCAATGGGCGGGCAGGTCCATGCCGACCGTGTATTTGCCGACGGTAGCGCGGACGATCAGCGAGCTCAGCGCCTCGCGTTGGGCGGGCGTCATCCACTTCCAGGCCCAGTCGTAGCCGTAGGCGACTTCGTTGGGCACGAGGTAGCGGGTGGAGTGCCAGTGAAACTCGTGACGCGGGCGCGCGTTGGCCGCATCAACTTTCGGGCTGAGGTAACGCGCATAAGTCGCGAGTGCGTCGGCGGCGCGTTTACCAGCGACGGCATCGTCGTCGATCAACGCGACCAGCGCCTGCACCTGCATCGCGACGAGCAGCGGGTTGCGAGTGCCCCAGCGGGTGGCGAAGCTGCGGCCGGGGATGTTGGTGCGGAAGCCGGAGCCGGGCGGGTTGTCGTCCTGCGGGCTTTCCTTGTAGGCCGCGCGAAAGGCATCGAGGTCGCCAGAAGCGAGCGCCGAGAAGCACAGTTCTTCCCACGTGCCGGGCGTGCCGATGCCCTTGGTCAGTTGGGCGCGCAGGCCGGCGAGCATGCCGATAGCGGCGGCGTCGGTGGCGAAACGCGCACGGATGCGCGGCAGGTCGTCGGGCGAAAACAAAATGCGCGGATGCACACCGGGGGCCGGCACGCCGAAGAGCCGGTCGGCGGCAAAACCCCGCGCGTCGGGCGTCGTGTCAACGGGAGGCGAAGGAGGGAAGCCGAAGGTGCCGTTGAGGGCGCGTTCCACTTTCTCCGAGGGCAGCACCGGCACCACGTCGCCAACGCGTGGATCGCGCGTTGACGACGCGAGCGGCCCGGGCGGCGTGCCGCTGGCCGCGACCACGCCGAGGGTTAACGATGCCAGGAGAAAAGCGGGGTAGTGCTTCATGATTTTTTGCGGGGTAGCGTAAATCAGGCGAACCCGTCTCAGCGTTTGGGGGCCAAGGGGACCCAATCGACCGGATCCGACGGAACGAGCGTCGGCTCGCCGGTCAGCCAGCCGAGCGAGACGAGAAAGTTATCGGCCGCCCGGAGCGCATCGACGACCACCGGCTCGGGCGCCTTGTAGCGCGGCACGATGAACGCGTGGCTGATCGCGGGCAGGAGTTGAAGTTCACACTGAGCTCCGGCCGCGCTCGCGGCGGCGGCGAAGCGCTCGGCTTGCGTGGCCGGCACGACCTTGTCGGCGAGGCCGTGGATGAGCAGCGTGCGCGGAAGCCCCGCGCCGACATGGAAAACCGGGGACAATGCGCGCGCGCGGGCCAGCGCCTCGGGCGAGGCGGGCGGCTGGCTTTTTTTCGTATCGAGGGCCACGCCGCCTTCCACGAAGCGCGTCCAGTCGCCTTCGGTGAGATCGAGCACCGGGTTGTAGAGCACAAGGGCATCCGGCCGTGATTCGGCATCGCCGGTGGGCAACGTCGCGAGCGCGGCGGCGAGGTGTCCGCCGGCGGAATCGCCGCCCACGGCGATGCGCGCCGGGTCGATACCGAGTTCGGCGGCGTGAGCGCGCAGATAACGAATCGCCGCGCGGCAATCCTCCACGCAGTCGGCCACGCCGAGCGACGAGGGCGAAACGAGGCGGTATTCGATGCTAAACGCCACGATGCCGCGCGTAGCCAAGTAGCGTGCGTGAGGGAAAAACACATCGGCCGCCCCACCCCGCCAGGCTCCGCCGTGAATCCACACCATGGCCGGGCGTCGCTCGCCAGGAGCGAGACCGGCGGGGGCGAACCGGTGGACGCGCAAGCCGCGTTCACCGACCGTGCGATACACGGGGGCGTCCGACGGCGTCGCGCGGAATAACTCGGTAAACGTGATGGGCGTCGCCGAAACGGAGACCCCCAAGAGGAAGCAAAACAGGGCGAGCGTGCGCAGCATAATAAAAGGGGTAAAAGGGGGCCACGCCGCGCGGCGGGCGGGGGATCTAGAGCGGTCGGTCGTGGACCGCGAAAGATGTCGCCGCAGTGAGGATGAACGTTGCCGCGCCCGGGCGGTCGCCGGGAAGCCCCCCGGAATCGGTGCGCACGCAAGGGTGATTGGGGTGACTTTGATCAAAGCAAACGTAGCCCCGTGGACACGCCTGCGACCACCGCGCGGCGGGGCGGTGCTGGCGGGATGCGTGGGTGTTCATCGGACTGCGCGTATCAATGCCGCTTATACGCATCGACATCCTGCTGGGAGTCGAAGGCCTTCCGGCGGGTGTCGCCCTCGCGGAGTAACTTCAGGTTGCGCGGAGGAAGTTCGCGGCGGAACTCATCGCGTTGGAGGCCAAACCGCGCCAGCGGCATGGAGGGCACACCGGAGCCGGCCGCCGTGGTGAAATCGAGTGTCTTCACGTCGGCGAACACGTCCGTGCCGGCCCGCTCGGTGGTATCGGAAAAGACGAAGCCGCCGAGGGTCTGCTCTTTACCGCTGCGGCGGACCAACAAGTCGCAGCCGATGGCAAAATTGCCGGTAAACACATTCCCCTGTGGCACGGCCGGATCGCCGTCCAGGATGCGAGCGAGCGCGGGATAACGCCCACTCCACAGCGCTTCGGAATAGGGCACCGAGTTCAGATCGCCGCGCAGCCGGGGGTCGTCGGCCACGTATTTGCGGGCGACGCCGCGGTCATCGACATGGAATGCGCGCGGGGTATTTACGATCACGTTGCCGCGCACGATGTGGTCGTGGCCGCCACCGATGAACACACCCGACTCGGTGCGGTAGATGAGGTTGTCCTCGACCAGCAGGCCCGACGAACCGTCGTCCATGTAGATCGCGTTGGCGTTCAGGCTGTGATGGATGAAATTCCCGCGCGCCACGTTGCCGCGGGAAGTCCAGCCCCCCGTAGTGTAGAGCCCGCCGAGGTCGCCGCCATCGAGGCCGAGGCGATAGAGTTCGTTGTATTCAAGGACGTTGTCGTTGCCCGCAAAGTGCACGCCGGAGTAGGTGACGTCGTGGATGCGATTGTGGGCGATGCGAGCGCCGACGAGCTGCTGCGTCTTCGCATCAAGGCCCGCGATGAGGGCGGGCACGGGCGAGTTGAGCGCGGCATGCCAGATGTGGTTGTTGATGATCGCATGGCCGGACGGCGTGAGCGTGGCGCGGTCGCCACCGAGCAGGTCGATGGCCGCGAGCCCGATCTCGGAGATGTCACAGCTCTGCACGCGGTGGTTGCGGCCGTCACGGATTACAACGCCGCGGCGCACAATGCCTTCGATGCGGCAGCCGGCGAGCTGCACCGACTCGCCCTCGTTGATGGTCACGCCCTCGCCCATCTGATAGGCGAGCGTCACATCGCGAAACGTGAGGTGGCTCGCTCCGAAGAACGTGAGCAACGGCTCGGCGTTGTCAGCGATGACCAGGCGGCCGGCCTTCGGCGTGGCGGGTGGCCAGAGGTAGAGTTTACCGCGTTTGAAATCCACCGACCACTCGCCGGGCTGGTCAATTTCCTCGATGAGGTTGAGCGCGAACCACGCTTCCTTCCCGTCGCCCACACGGGTGTTGCCGACGAGCTTCGAGTATTTGGAACCGATGCCCTGGCCGGTGGAAACCGCGAGGGTGATGGTCTTGGCCGTGGGATCCACGGACTTCACGCGGAGCGTCTCGGCGACCCAAGGCACCCGCCAGAATCCGCGCACCCACACGCCGCCATCCGCCAGCGCGGCCTGCCAACGCTCGGGTCGGTCCTCGCGATACTCGAAGACACCGCCGTCGGAGCTGCGTGATTTGAAACTGCCGCTCGAAATGACGCTCTTCATCGTGGTGTAGCCATACACGCCATTCGGCCAGCGGGAGAGCGGCAGACGTTTTCCGTCAAAGAAGAGCGTGCACAAGTTGGCGGGATCGCGCTGGTAATCGGGAAAACTATCCGCGTGGCGCACGCTTTCGGACGCGAGGTCGAGCTCCAGCACGCGACCGCGGGCCTCGGGAGCAAGGCGCGCGATGAGCGCCGGGTCCTTCAGCGGACGGAGGCTTTCGGGAGCGATCGGACGCGCGCCGATGATGCGCACGCGGTCGCGATCCACCCCGCGCCAAACCACCGGAGCGGTGGCGCTGCCGGAATCGGCTTCGCCAAACACAATGCCATCGAGCAGCGGATAAGTCCCCTCGCCCAGCCACACCGTGACCGGTTCGGACGGCTTGGCGACGCGGGCGGCGCGCACCAACTCGGCCGCGCGCTCGATCGTGGCGACCGGCGCGGACTTGGTGCCGGCACGGGAGTCGTTGCCGCTCGGGGAAACCCAGAACGTGGTATCGGCGGAGGCGAGACCGGCGCCAATCAGGCACAACGGGAGATAACGAAGGATGTTCATAAAAAAACGAGCGGTGATTAGAATAACTTCGACGACGCGGGGCACGGCTTGGGCAACAGATGACAAAACGGGGCAAAGTCCGGGGCAGGCCCCGAAACATGAGGGGTCATGGGGGAGAAAAAGGTGAGGAGTAGACCGGGGTAAACACTGACAAACTCAAAACACCGAAATGTTTCTTGCATAATTTTTCAAGAGTTTCCCTAAACTTTGCATAAATTACCGACGTGGCCGAACCGCGTTGCTCGTCCGTTCCCTTTTGCTGCGCTGGATTTAAAGTAAAATCGACGTCGTTGACTGGCCGTCCCTAATCGGGATTCAACGGTCCTTAATGATTATTTTGCTTTTTGTTTATTTATTTTGTGCAATTTTTAACAACATAACCCCGCAGTCTTCATTTTTATCCCTACCCTGCTGTCCATGAACCTGAATTTCCCGTCTAGGCTCCTTCTCGGCGTCATCATTGCGGTGTCGGCGCTCGCGGTGTCGGCCACCGAAATTCACGTCTCGCCTGCGGGCGACGACCGCGCGGCAGGCACCATTGATCGCCCGGTGACCTCGCTGCACCGGGCCCGGGATCTGGTGCGCGAGGCCCGCCGCACTCAGCCCGCCGAGCCGGTCACCGTGTGGATCGCCGGGGGCGACTACCTGCAAGGTGAGCCGCTCGTCCTCGGGCCGGAGGATTCCGGCACGGCGGAAGCCCCGGTGGTCTGGCGCGCGAAACCCGGTGAACAACCCCGACTCCTCGGCGCACGGGTGCTCCAAGCCAGAGATTTCCAGGAGGTCACGGACCCGGCCACGCTTGCCCGCCTCGCACCCGAGGGTGCCGGAAAAATTGTGATGGCCGATGCCGACACCCTCGGCCTCAAACGCCTCGGACCCTACCCCGATGTCTTCAACGATACCGGCAGCATCCTTTCCCTTTTCACCCGCGAACGTCGCCTACCCATCGCCCGTTTCCCCGACCGGGGATTTATGACGATCAGCAAGATCCTGTTCAACGCCGGCGGCCCCACCACCCGCAAGTGGGAAGGCGCGGCGTGGCACATTTTAGAAGACCACCCCACGGGAGGCATATTTGAGTATCGCGACGAGTTCGCCGCCAAACACGCGACCTGGGCCGACCAACTTGACCGCGGCGTGTGGGTGAAGGGCTACTGGCGCATTCCCTGGCAAAACGAGGCCATCCGCGTCCTCTCCATCGATGCCGACAAACGCCTCCTCACGCTGTCCAAGCCGATACCTGGCGGCATCGGCAACAAATACCTGCGCCCCGAGGGCAACGGCCGCGAATCCTATTGGGTGATGAACCTGCTCGAAGAGGTGAACCAGCCCGGCGAATGGGCCCTCGATTTCAAGGACCGCAAACTCTACCTCTTCCCGCCCGCACCGCTTGAACAGACCGAGATTCTGGTGGCCGACACCACCGAGCCGGTGGTGTCGCTTCGCGATGCGCGCCACATCACGTTACGCGGCTTGCTGGTCACGATTAACGCCGGCGCCGGCATCCGGATTTCCGGCGGCGAGCACAACGTGATCGCCGGCTGCACGGTGCGGCTGGTGGACGAATACGGCGTGCGCGTCGAGGGCGGAAAAAACCACGTCGTGCGCAGCAACGAGCTCACCAAACTCGGCTCCGGCGGCGTCTTCCTCGCCGGTGGCGACGACAAATCCACCCCGCGCGTGCCGGCGGGCCACCTCGTCACCAACAACCACATCCACCACTTCTCCGAGCTACAGCGGGTCTACACCCCGGGCGTGAACATCGGCTTCACCGGCGGCGGCAACGGCGGCAATCACACCTGCGTGGGCATGACCGTGACCCACAACCTCATCCACGATACGCCCCACGCCGGCGTGCTGCTGGGCAGCTATGACAACGTGGTCGAATACAACGAGATTTTCCGCTTCGCCACCGTCTCCAACGACATGGGCGGCATCTATTCCTACGACCGCGTCAACCAGTTCGGTAACCACGTATTACGTTTCAACTACATCCACTCCAGCGACGACGGTGACGCCATCTACTTCGACCACGACCACCCGAACATGACCGTTTTCGGCAACGTGGTTCACCTGAAGAGCAAGGGTAAGCGCGGCACCAGTTTCCTATACAAAATCGGCTACCAGGCGCAGTTCCCGCAGTCCATCGACTGCCGCAACAACATCGCCATCGAGTCCAACTTCGGCTTCGAGTTCGTCAGCGCCAAACCAACTGAAGCCAAGATCGAGAACAACGTCGTGGTCCGCGCGCCCACGCCATTCACGTGGAGCGACGTGCACGCCGCCAAGAAGCGGAAGATCGAGCCCTACCCGAGCGGCCCGCAGGCTGTTTACTCCGCCGACCCGGGCTTCGTCGACCTGGCCGGCGGCGATTTGCGCCTGCGGCCAGACTCGCAGGTTTTCAAAGACCTGCCGGGCTTCCAGGCCATCCCGTTTGAGAAGATCGGTCTCTTCGTGGACGAATACCGCCCCACCCTGCCCGATCCCGAGTTGATTGATCGCGCCGGCCGCCACGTGCAACACGACGCCCTCGAAGGCTACCAGATCCTTGATCGTAAGTAGAGCCTGTCCCAAGCCCATAAGTATTTTATAAAAAACGATAAGCGTAATTAAATTGAACGGAAAGGGAGGTGATTAGCCTCCCTTTCCGCAAATCCGCCCCGTATCGTTTGGGTGTGAACCAAAAGACCGAGACGAACGAGACGGTGTTTAGCTGGCAGCCGGAGCTGCGTCCA
>JANODO010000070.1:0-10196 GCA_031412735.1 Rariglobus sp.
CTGCGCGCACCGCCAAGAACAAGAAGGCCGCCGCTTAAGCTGCGCACGCCGTCTCAACACGTAAAAGAACATGTCCACCACGACCCGTAATTCCCGCAAGGACCTCACCGGTTTCGTCACCAGCCGCTCTGGAGACAAATCGATCAAAGTCACCGTCCCCTACAAGATTCCGCACCCCCGCTACCAGAAGACCATCAATCGTAAGACTGTTGTGCACGTGCACGACGAGAAGAACGAGACGAAGGTCGGCGACAAGGTTGAGATCATGGAAACCCGCCCCCTCAGCCGCCTCAAGCGCTGGCGCATCGTTAAAATCATCGAGGCCGCCGTCGCCGCCGATGGCATTGCCATCACCGAGAAGGATGTCGCCGAGCTCGTCCCCACCAAGACGACTAAGGCCTAAGTCCCATAACATTTAAAAAGATTCGTCATGCTACAACTCCGTTCATGGGTAGACATCGCTGATAACACAGGTGCCCGCCGCGCCATGTTTATCAGCAAAAAAGGCCAGAACACCACCACCGCTGGCGTGGGTGATGTCGTCACCATCCACATCAAGGAAAGCGGCACAGACGCTTCCGTGAAAAAGGGTGAGGTCGCCAAGGCCGTTATCATCCGCACCAAGGCTCCGGTTCGCCGCGCCGATGGCAGCTACCTGCGTTTTGACAGCAACGCCGTCGTCATCCTCACTCCGGATGGCAATCCCAAGGGCACCCGTATCTTCGGCCCTGTCGCCCGCGAACTGCGCGCGAAGAACTTCATGAAGATCATCTCGCTCGCTCCGGAGGTTCTCTAAAATGTCTACCAGCAAATATCACGTTAAACGCGGCGACGAAGTCGTCGTTCTCGCCGGTTCCCAAAAGGGCAAGTCGGGCAAGGTCCTCGAGATCCTCCCGGCCAAAGACCGCGTGCGCGTCGAAGGCCTCGCCATGCTGAAGCGCCACACCAAGAAGTCGGAGCAGAACCCGAACGGCGCGATCATCGAGCGCGAAGGTTCGATCCACGTCTCCAACCTCCAGAAGAAAGCCGTCTTCGAAGCGTCCAAAAAACGCGTCGTTAAGGCCTGATTCACGCTTAATCCAAAATAGCGCTTGCCAGGGTCGGAGCTACACCGTGTAACTTCGACCTTTTTCCCTCTCTACACATCACTCAAATTGCCATTCGGGTCGGTAATCCGGTGGCTCTTACCATAATGAGCAAAAAAACTCCCTTCCTTAAACAGCACTACACCGAGCAGGTCGTCCCCGCCTTGGTCAAAAGCCGCGGCTACAAGAACATCCACGAAGTTCCGAAGATCACCAAGATCTCCCTCAACACCGGCATCGATGCCGAGGCTGACAAGAACCAGATCGCTGACATTCAGCGTGACCTCGCCGCCATCGCCGGCCAGAAGCCCGTTCTCTCGAAATCGAAGAAGGCTATCTCCAACTTCAAACTGCGCCAGGGCCAGACGGTCGGCGCCCATGTCACACTCCGTGGTGAGCGCATGTGGGATTTCCTCTACCGCCTCCTCGCGGTTGCCCTCCCCACCATCCGCGACTTCCGCGGCGTCGGCTCCAAGCTCGACGGCCAGGGTAACTACAATCTCGGCATCTCCGACTTCACCATCTTCCCGGAAATCACCGTGGAGAACGTGAAGAAGGCGATGGGGCTCGACATCACGATCGTGACCACCGCCAGCAACGACGAAGAAGGCCGCGAGTTGCTCAAGCTCCTCGGCATGCCTTTCCGTCGCACCGAGGCTCAGGTCGCCGCTGACGCTGCCGCCGCCAAAAACAACGCAGCCTAATCCACTTCCGCCATGCCGAAGACATCCGCCATCAATCGTAACGAGAAGCGCAAAGCCCTCACCGCCAAGTTCGCTCCTCTGCGTGCCGAGCTCAAGGCCATCCTCGCCAACCCTGCCACCAACGACGAAGAGTTCTTCGCCGCGCAGAAGAAGCTTCAGAAACTCCCCCGTAATTCCGCGAAGATCCGCATCCGCAACCGCTGCGCCATGAGCGGTCGTCCTCGCGCGTTCATCCGTAAGTTCGGCGTTTCCCGTATCACATTCCGCGAACTCGCCCTCAACGGCAAGATCCCGGGCGTGACGAAGTCCTCCTGGTAAACACTTTCAGGGCCACGGGGGTCGGATATGACCCGCGCGCCCTAATCAAACAACATCCACCATGACAGATCCCGTCAGCGATTTCTTGACCCGCCTGCGCAATGCGTCGAAGGCCGGTCTTGCCGAGTGCGTATCGCCGCACTCAACCCTCAAGGAAAGCCTCGCCGCTATCCTAAAATCCGAAGGCTTCGTCTCCGGAGTCACCACAGGCACCGACGACAAAGGTCACAAGACCGTCATCGTTAAGCTCAAGTATGTCGACAGCGCCCCCGCGATCACGAATCTCTCGCGCGTTTCGACCCCTGGCCGCCGCCTCTATTACAGCTACACGGAAATCCCCCGCGTGCTGAACGGTCTCGGCATCAGTATCCTTTCGACCTCGAAGGGCCTGCTCAAGGACCAGGACGCCCGCCGCCAAAAAGTCGGTGGCGAACTGCTCTGCAACGTTTGGTAACCCGGAGCACCATCACATGTCACGCGTAGGCAAAATTCCCGTTCCCATCCCCGACAAGGTTAAGGTCGATGTCAAAGGACACACCGTTTCCGTCGAGGGCCCCAAGGGCAAAGTCTCTAAGACCTTTGCTCCCGTCGTCACCATCGCTCTCGTTGACAAAACCGTCACCGTGAAGCCGAACGACGACAGCCGTTTCTCCCGCGCCATGTTCGGCACCGCTCGTTCGGTGATCGCCGGCATGGTCAAGGGCGCTTCTGAAGGCTTCGTCAAGGATCTCGAAATCCAAGGCGTCGGTTTCAAGGCCAACCTCAAGGGCAAGGTCCTCGACCTCGCTCTCGGTTACTCCCACGCCATCCTTTTCGACATCCCCGAGGGCATCAAGATCACCGTCACCGACCAGACCAAGGTCAAGGTTGAGGGTGCTGATAAACAGCTCGTCGGTAAAGTCACCGCGGAGATCCGCAGCTTCTATCCGCCTGAGCCTTACAAGGGCAAGGGTGTCCGCATCGTTGGTGAACGCGTCCGCCGTAAAGAAGGCAAGACGGTCGCTTAACGTTTACCTAAACTATTTATCCGCTCTCAAGGGCCACATAACCCATGAATACTATCCGCAAAGCCGACCTCCTCCAGAAGCGCCGTTGGCGTATCCGCAAGAAGGTGTTTGGCACCGCCGCACGTCCTCGCCTTGCCGTCCGTTTCACCAGCAAGCACATTTACGCCCAGGCGATCGACGACGAAACCGGCACCACGCTGGCCTTCCTCTCGAGCCTCGACGCCGACCTGCGCAAGCAGAAGCTCGCAGCCAACCTCGCCGGTGCCAAGTCCCTTGGCGTTGCCTTCGCTATCAAAGCCAAGGCTGCCGGTATCTCCTCAGTCGTGTTCGACCGCTCCGGCGCTCTCTATCACGGTAAAGTCAAAGTCTTCGCTGACGCCGCTCGCGAAGGTGGTCTCGCATTCTAATTATGAGCACTGGAATTAATCCTCCCGCTTCCTCCAACGAGCGTCCCCCCCGTCGCGAAAATCGCGGCCCTCGCGAAATCCCGAAGTCACTCGATGAACACGGCAACGAGTTGGTTGAGAAGATTGTCTTCATCAACCGCTGTGCCAAGGTCGTCAAGGGTGGTCGTCGGTTCAGCTTCGCCGCTCTGTGCGTTGTCGGTGACCGTAAAGGTCGCGTCGGCATCGGCTACGGCAAGGCCAACGAAGTCCCCGATGCTATCAAAAAGAGCACCGAGAACGCCAAGAAGAACTTCGTGTATGTGACGCTCAAGGGCGACACGATCCCGCACGATGTCATGGGCATTGCCGACGGCGGCAAGGTTCTGCTCAAGCCCGCCACGACCGGCACCGGCCTCATCGCCGGTGGCGCCGTCCGCGCCGTGCTCGAGGCTGCGGGTGTGAAGAACATCCTCACCAAGTCCAGCGGCTCCTCCAACCACATCGCTGTGGTGCATGCGACCCTCAACGGTCTCCTGCAGCTCCGTTCGGCTGAGAAGATCAAGGCCCTTCGCGCCGCTTCGTAATAAACACAATCCGAGTCCCATCCTGCAACAAGTAGGATGGGGCGACCCTTCTAGGAATACACATGAAACTTCACGAACTTAAGAACGTTAAAGGCGCGATTCACCGCAAAAAGCGCGTGGGCTGCGGCGAAGGTGGCGGCCACGGCAAGACTTCCGGTCGCGGTGGCAAAGGTCAGAGCGCCCGCTCTGGCTCGTCCATCCGTCCCGGCTTCGAAGGCGGCCAAATGCCCCTTTACCGTAAGCTCCCCCACCGCGGCTTCAACCAGGCTGCGTTCCGCAACGCCCCCGAAGTCATCAACATCGGCGAATTCGCCAAGCTCGACGCCAGCGTTACGGAGATCAACTCCGCCATGCTTGCCAAGGCTGGTCTCGTCCGTGGTGACAAGTCGCTCCTCAAGGTCCTCGGCAATGGTGATTTGAACCGCGCGTTCAAGGTTACCGCTGCCAAGTTCTCTGAAACCGCCAAGGCCAAGATCGAGGCCGCCGGCGGCCAGGCCATCGTCGCCTAATATTAGGTGCAGGCCGCGCGACATTAAATCGCGCGGCCTTTTTTTTCTTTTCGACTCCCTTCGTCCTTCGTTTTCTCCGCTGTGCTTTCCGCATTCACGAACTCTCTGAAGATCCCCGAGCTTCGCTCCCGCATCTTCTACACGCTGGCCCTCCTTTTTGTTGCGCGCGTCGGTGCGCACATTCCGCTCCCGGGGCTTAACCCCGAGCCGTTGGCCGCCTTCTTTAAGGACCAGGCTGGCAGCACCGGGGGAGCGCTGGTCGGCCTTTACAACATGTTCACTGGCGGAGCCCTCGTGAAGGGTGCCGTGTTCGCGCTGGGCATTATGCCGTATATCAGCGCGTCGATCATTTTCCAGTTAATGACCGCCGTAGTGCCCGCCCTCAGCCGCCTCCAGCAGGAAGGCGACGTCGGTCGTCAGAAGCTTACGCAATACACCCGCTACGCAACGCTGATCATTTGTTTGGTGCAGGGCACGCTCCTCATTCTAGCACTTGAGAATCCGGCCCGGCTCTTCGGCCCGAACTTCGACGTCAATCTCTATGGAGCGATCGTGATCGCGCCGCACGCGTGGTTCCTTGTCACGTCCGTGATCTTCATGACCGCCGGCACGCTCCTCCTCATGTGGCTCGGTGAGCAGATTACCCAGCGAGGCATCGGCAACGGGGTTTCTCTCCTCATCACCATCGGTATTCTTGCCGACATCCCCGGTGCCGCCGCGACAGCCTACCAGCTCTTCTTCCCGGCCATCGGCGTGAAGGGCCTCGGCCTCCCGCAAGCCATCGTGATGATTCTTCTCTTCGTGCTTGTGACGATGGGCATCATCTTGGTTGTCCAAGGTCAGCGCAAAATCCCCGTCCAATACGCTAAGCGCGTCGTCGGTAACAAGGTCATGGGCGGCCAGAGCTCGTTCCTTCCTTTGAAGGTGAATTACTCGGGCGTCATGCCCGTGATATTTGCCAGTGCGATCCTCCTGTTCCCGCAGCAAATTTTCTCCCAAGTCGGCGCTGCCTTCAACTTGAAGTTCCTCACTGACTTCGCGGAAAACCTTCTGCGCGGCCATTGGATCTACTACGCGTCCATGGGCACGCTCATCCTTTTCTTCAGCTACTTCTGGGTGTCCGTCATGTTCAAACCCATTCAGATCGCTGACGACCTGAAGAAATACGGTGGCTACATTCCCGGGGTTCGCCCGGGTGAGCCCACCGCGAAGTTCCTCGATTTCATCATGACCCGCATGACTCTAGCGGGCGCCATTTTCCTGACGCTCATCGCCGTCATGCCTGACATCTTCCTGTTCGAGCTCAACGTTCCCCAACGCATCGCCATATTCTTTGGCGGCACGGGCATGTTGATCACCGTCGGCGTGATCTTGGACACGATGAAGCAGATCGAAACCTTCCTGTTGCAGCGTCATTACGACGGCTTCCTCAAGAAAGGCCGCGTCCGCGCCCGCAGCTCGAACGCCCCCGGTGCGACCGGTGATGCACTTAGCTCCGAAGCCGTGATGAAACTCGCTGTGCCCATGCTCGGCCTTCTCCTCCTCGGCGTTGGTATCTGGGCCTATAAGATACTTGCCCAATAATAGGGCTTTACTTCGGCTGCAGTGACTGCACGCTCTGACCTCTTTTCTTCTTTCGGCCCTCCCGCCAAACAGAAGTTCTTACTGCTCGGTTCGTCCCCGTTCTCCTCGGAAAACGTGATGAATCAGCTCCGTTCTTTGAATATTGAGCACGTCTCTCCCGCCGAACTGATACGGCTGGAGATTTCGCGTGGCTCGCCCCTCGGCCAAACGGTCGAACGGGCGATTCGGCAGGAATCACCCCTGTCGGACGAAACCATGATCGCACTTGTGCGACGCTGGTTTTGGGCACGCAAACCTGATGCGGGTTTCGCCCTTGCGGGCTTCCCGGCTACGTTGCTCCAAGCCAAAGTATTCGACGAATGGCTCGAAGCCCGTGATGAAAACATTCATGGAGTCTTCGCCGCCACCGGTTCCAACGAACCGCTCGTCGATCACTATCGCACCCTCGGTCTTCTCTTGGAAGACGAGGCCTTCATCGCCGCATGATCCCCATTAAAAACAAAGAAGGGATAGCGCGGATGCGTGAATCCTGTGCGGTTGCCGCCCTCGTGTTGAAACAGCTCAAAGAGCTCGTTCGCCCGGGGATCACGACCTATGACTTGGATCAGGCTGCGCGCGATTTTATCGCCCAGCTAGGAGCCCGGAGCGCCTGTTACGGCTACCAGATCGGCAACCGTCGTTTTCCGGCTTACACCTGTCTCTCGGTCAACGAAGAGGTCGTCCACGGTATCGGGTCGCTGAAGCGGGTCTTGCACGACGGCGATGTGGTTTCCCTCGATGTCGTCATTGAATACAACGGCTACATCGGCGACAACGCCACCACGGTTCCCCTCGGACCGGTTTCGCCTAAAGTGGCTGAACTCCTTAAAATCTCCGAAGAAGCCCTCTACCTCGGCATCAAGGAAGCCGTCGTCGGCAACCGCATCGGCGCCATCTCCCACGCGATTCAGACTTACGTTGAAGCCCACGGCTTTGGCGTTGTCCGCGATCTGGTTGGGCACGGCGTCGGAGTTTCGATGCACGAAGAACCGCAGATCCCGAACTTCGGCCGCAAAAACTCAGGCGATAAGATCAAGCCCGGCATGACCCTCGCCATCGAGCCGATGGTCAACCTCGGCGCCTATCGCACGAAGACCCTTAGCGACGGCTGGACCATCGTCACCGCCGACAACTCGCCCTCCGCGCACTTCGAACACACCGTGCTCACCACAGAAAATGGCCCCGAGATCCTCACGATCCCGAAGCCCCTCTGATCACTCCCTTTCCCCATTCACTTTCCGGATTGCCGGTTCACACCGACAGTCCTGTTTCACCACCTTCCACTAAAGTTAACTAAACCACATCCATGCCACGTATCCTCGGTGTAGATATCCCCGCGAAGAAGAAAATCGCGTATTCCCTCCGTTACATCTACGGAATCGGTCCTATCCGGGCCGATATTATCGTTAAGGAAGTCGGAATCGATCCCGCCTCCCGCGCTGACGCCCTCACGGAGGAACAGCTGAACAAAATCCTCCACGTCATCACTGAAAACAAGTGGGTCGTTGAGGGTGACCTCCGCCGCGAACACACCGGCAACTTGAAGCGCCTTCAGGCGATCAATTGCTACCGCGGCGTTCGCCACCGCAAGAGCCTGCCCGTCCGCGGTCAGCGCACCAGCACCAACGCCCGCACCCGCAAGGGCCCGCGCCGCACCGTCGGCGTCACCAAGGCCAAAGAATAAAAATTTACCACCATGGCTGAAGAAAAGTCCGCTCCCAAGAAAGAGAAGACCCCGAAGGTCGCCGCTGCCGGCGCCGAGGTCAAAGCTCCCGCTGCCGATAAGCCCGCAAAGGCTTCCAAGGCTCCCAAAACCGAAGGTGCCGAAGGCGCTGCTCCCGCTCCCGCAGCTGAGAAGCCCGTCGAGCTCATCGGTGGCGTGGCCAAGCAGCCCACTGCCGAAGACCTCCTCAAAGAGGAATTGGGCACGATAAAGATCCGCAAGGCCAAGGGATCCAAGAACGTCACCTCCGGCGTCGCCAACATCCTCGCCTCTTTCAACAACACGATCGTTTCGATCACCGACGGCAAGGGTGCCGTCATCGCCTGGTCCAGCGCCGGCAAGTGCAACTTCCGCGGTTCGCGTAAGTCCACCGCCTACGCCGCCCAAGTCGTTGCTCAAGACGCCGCCCGCAACGCCATGTCCCATGGCTTGAAGGACGTCGTGATCAAGGTCTCCGGTCCCGGCCTCGGCCGCGACAGCGCCATCCGCGCCCTCCAGGCCATCGGTCTGGAAATCTCCACCATCATCGACGTGACGCCCATTCCGCACAACGGCTGCCGTCCTCGCAAGCGTCGTCGCGTCTAATCTGACGCGTATCCACAACTCGGATTCATTTTAAAACAAAGTAACCCACCATGGCTCGTTACACAGGTCCTACCACCCGCATCAGCCGCCGCTTCGGTCAGCCGATTTTCGGCCCGTCGAAGGCGCTTGAGAAGCGCAACTTCCCCCCCGGCCAGCACGGCCCCAAGCTCCGCCGTAAACTCTCCGAGTATGCCGTCGGTCTGAACGAAAAGCAGAAGCTCCGTTACACCTACGGTCTGCTTGAGCGTCAGTTCCGCCTCACCTTCGAGACTGCCAAGCGCGAGCGCGGCGTCACCGGCGAACGTTTCCTTCAGCTCCTCGAGACCCGTCTCGACAGCGTCGTTTACCTCCTTGGTTTCGCCAAGAGCCGCGCCGCCGCCCGTCAGCTCGTCGGCCACGGTCACGTTCGCGTGAACGGCCACAAGCTCGACATCGCCTCGGCCATCGTGAAGGCCGGCGACGAAGTGGAGATCAAGAACCTCGCGTCCTCCCGCCAGCTTGCCCAGCGCAACTTGGAAGAGAACCGCGCCCGCCCCGTCCCGGGCTGGCTCTCGCTCAACGCCGAGCAATTCAAGGCCGTCGTCACCCGCCTGCCCAATCGCGACGAGATCGCCGCTAACATCAACGAGCAGCTCATCGTTGAATTCTACTCCCGCTTCTAAGCTGGAGTTCCTCCTTAAACGCAGCAATCACTCGCCTACATGCCCAAACGCCTCGGAAAGTTCGAATTGCCCAATAAGCTCACCAAGGTCGAGGAAGGCTCCACGCCGACCTACGCCAAGTTCATCGCCGAGCCCTTCGAGGCCGGTTACGGACACACCATTGGTAATTCCCTGCGCCGCGTGCTCCTGAGCTCGATTGAAGGCTCCGCTATCTCCTCGATTAAGATCGAGGGCGTCCAACACGAGTTCCAGAGCATCGACGGCGTTGTTGAAGATGTCACCGACATCGTCCTCAACCTCAAGAAGGTCCTCATCGTCTCCACCAAGCGCGAAGCCCTCACCCTGTCCATCAAGGTGAAGAACCGCGCTGGTGCCGTGACCGCCGCCGACATCCAGGCGGACTCCAATATCACCATCGTCAATCCCGACCAAGTCATCGCTACGCTCGAGAAGAACACCTCGTTCGAAGCCGAGGTCGAGATCAAGACCGGCCGCGGCTACTATCCCGGTGAGCAGAACAAAAAAGAAGAACAGGCCATCGGCGTCATTCCGATCGACTCCCTCTTCTCGCCCGTTCGCCTCGTCAAGTATGCCGTTGAGAACACCCGCGTCGGCCAGATCACTGATTATGACAAGCTCATCCTCGAAATCTGGACGGACGGTCGCATCACCCCGGACGACGCCCTGAAGCAGTCCGGTTCGATCCTCAAGCATCACCTCGACGTGTTTGATCGCGTCAGCGACGAGGCCTACGAGTTCGAAAACCAACAGTCCGAGGTCAGCGAAGAGCAGAACAAGCTTCGCAAGCTCCTCAACATGTCGGTCAACGAAATCGAGCTCTCCGTTCGCGCCGCGAACTGCTTGAACAACGCCAACATCACCACGGTCGGCGAACTCGCCATGAAGACCGAGCAGGAGATGCTCAAGTATCGCAACTTCGGCAAGAAGTCGCTCAACGAAATCAAGGACAAGCTCGAGGCCCTCGGTCTCTCGCTTGGCATGAAGTTCGA
>JANODO010000071.1:0-31209 GCA_031412735.1 Rariglobus sp.
AGAGGGACGGGCCGGTGCCGGCGGTGTTGCGCAATGTGAAGCGCCCGGGGCCGCCGAGGGCGACGAGTTCGCTGGATTCGCCCCGCAAGTCCGAGCTGATGGTGGAAAGACTGGAGAGGGCCAACCGATCGGTGCGGATGAAGGTATCGGCGTTGGCCGGCAAAATGAGGCGGGAGCGGGCCGCGCCGGGGTTGTTGTCGAGATCGCCCACCAGCAAGCGTGCGGCGGTGAGGGTGACAGGGCCGGCGGCGGAGAGATCAAGGGTCGAGGAGCGACGCACCACGAAGTCCGCCGTGGGCTGATTGACCACGAAAGCGCCGCCGCCGGAGACGGTCAGGTGCGCGCCGGATGGGCCGTTGTTGACCCCGCCCTGCGTCAGCGGACCGTTGAGCGTAAACGTGCGCCCCGGTGCGATGACCAGGCGGTTGGTGGGACCGGCGGTTTGCACGAGCAGGCTGGTGGCGGTCGTGTTCTGGGCCACGTCCAGCGTGGTGCCGATGGTGGCGGAGGCGGTCGCCCCGAAGACAATCCCACGCCAAGCGGGCTGGGCGGCGGCGAGTGCGACGGTGCCGCCGCCGAGCAGCACGTTGCCGGTGAAGGTCGTCGACTGGGCGAGCGTGAGCTGGCCGACACCGAGCTTGGTCAGGGAGTTGGCGCCGCTGATGGGGGCCTGAATACTGAGCTGGCCGGTAATGTCGAAGGTGGTGGCGGCGCCGAGCGACAGGGCGTTGCTGACCGTGCTGGTGGAGGTAGCGGCGACGGTGAAACGGGGCGTGGTGCCGTTGAACGTGAGCGGGTCTCCGCTGAGGGAGACGTTTTGCCCGCGCGAGCGCAGCTGATTGAGCGTGAACGAGCCGCGATCTTGCCGGGAAACGACGGGGGCGGCCTGATTATCGAAATCGACGATCGTGGTGGTGGCCGACACGGGCTGGCCGCGGGCGGGCGGGAACCACGGCACGCTGGTCCACGCGCCCGACGTTTCCGTGATGTAGGAGAGGACGTTAACGGTGACCCCGAGGGCGGCGGTGTTACTGCTTTCGCCGACCAAGTTTTTCGCCGAGACGACGTAAAAATACCGCACGCCGTGCACCGACGTAGTGTCCTCAAAGGAAGTCGCCGTGAGATCGGTGGCGAGGGTGGTGAAAGGGCCGGTGGATACCGTGCCGCGTTTTACCGTATATGAGCTCGCCCAGGGCACCGGCGTCCACGTGAGGGTGGCATAACGATAGCCGGTGACGCCCACGAGGCCGGCGGGCGTGGCGGGAAGGGCGGCGGGCGTGGCAGTGAGCTGGCCTGAGTTGCCACTGGTCCCTCCGGCACCCACGGCGGCGACGACATAGTAGTAACTCGTCCCGGTGGTGACGGCTGGATCGGTGTAGCTCGCGCTGGTGAGTCCGGTGGCGAGATCGGTGTAGGGACCGCCCGAGGTGGTGGCTCGACGGATAATGTAAGACGAGGCGTCGGGGACGGGGTCCCAGGCGAGCGGCACCGAGCTGGGGGTGAGCGTGAAACGCAGGGAGCGCGGCACGTCGGGCGGGGCGAAGGCGGCAGTGCGGAAAGTGATCGGGGAGGACCAGACGGTGCCGGCGGAGTTGGTGGCGAGAAACCGATACACGTAAGCGGTGGCCGGGCTGAGGCCGGACACGTTGGCGAACAGTTGGCCGGCGCTCGGGGTGCCTAGGGCGACTTGATTGGGCCAAGCAGAGGGACTGGCGGTGCCCGCATCGGCGGTGCCCCAAACGAGCGTGACCGTGGCGGCGGGTAAACCCGGATGATTGAGGGCGCCGAGGACGGTGGCGGAGGTGAGGGATAAGCCGACGGCGGGAGCCGACGTCAGTTGCGGGAGGGGGCTGACGTTGGCGACGGGCGTATCGGTGCGGGTCCAGTTGGTGACGTCGAGGACCGATTGCACACCTCCCCCGATGAGGGTGGCGTTGGCCCCGCGGGCGGGCTGGGAGAACCACGGATTCTCCATCATCGGCCAGGAGTTGTCGTAGTTGACGGCGACGTCGTTGATGAAGGCGGGACGAGGAGAGTTGGCGGAGACCGTGCCGGACTTGCTGGTGACGCGCAGGCTGTCGCCGTGACGGGTGGTGTAACGGGCGGTGGTCGGGCTCGTGGCAGGGTCGCGGGACAGGGAGGTTTGGGTCAGAATGGCGGCTTGAAACGCCGCGAGTTTCTCGGCGGCGGTGGTGCCGGGGAACTCCTCCGGGTGGGCGACCTCGATGGCGACGGCAAACCGATTATTGGGCTGATCGATGGTGGCTTTGTAGCCCTCCGGATCGGTCTTGGGGAAACCGACGCCGCCAATGGCGATGCGGAACTCGGAATCGGTGGTGCGCACGTTGGGCCACGGGCAGTAGATGCCGGACGCGGGATCCCACGTGAAACGCGTGTCGGCGGTGACCGCGACCATGACCTTGTCGTAGTTAAGAAAGATGCGGGAACGGCCGTCGGCGGGGGTGGCGTTGCCGGTTAAGTTGACCATCGCGCTGTAGTTGCCGGGCACGTAGCCGATGGCGTAGGGGCTGGCGGTGGCTTTGTAGCTGAGGTCGAAAACCATCAGCTGGGCGTCGCGCAGCTGGAGCGTGGAGTAGTCGGCGTTGACGTTGCCGGGAGCGTTGGAGGCGCGCACCTGGTCGGGGGTGTCCACGGCGGGGGCGGTCACGTAAAAATAGTTACCGGGCATCCCGTTCCAGCGCAGACCATCGGGGATCTGCTGGTCGCCCCCGCCGGACCCATCGTGGGAGAAAAAGCCGAATTGATCCTTGTAGATGTAGGCCGTCTGGAAGGCGTCCGCCCGATGGCGCGCTGAGTAGATGGACGTTCTTTCGGAGGCGGCGCGCAAGATGGCCACGGGCGGTTCGTAATCCATCGCGGCGGGCATGAGGATTTCCTGGGCCTCGCCCGAGCGACCGGCATTGCCAAACCAAAGCCAGAGCAGGCGCCCCATACTCATGGCACTGCCGCCCAGTCCGTAGGTGCGACCGCTCCAGGTGGCGAGATAGCCGCCGGGCATCCACTGGGCGGCGAGTTGGGCGAGGTGGGCGTCAAAGGCGACGCGCGCCCGGGCGGCGAGGGCCGGATCGGTGGACAGCTCCGCGAGGGACAGGCTCGGCATGACATTATACCAGCCGTAGGGGGCGGAGGCGTATTCGCCCGTGCCCTGCCGGGCCTCCTGCTCCAGACGGGCGACGAGCGGGTTGTAACCACGCGGGTCGGAATCGCGAAATGCGTTGTCGGGGAAGATAAACGAATCCTCGCCGAACTCCTGCGAACCCAGCGTGCGCATGGTCCACGCGAGTTTGCTGAGGTTGGAGGTGTTGGACCACGAGCGGTAGTTAAACTTGCGCAACGTGGTGATCATCCGGTCGCGGGAGACTTGATCGATAAACGCCTGCCGCCGGATGTAGAGATCGACCGCCGGCCAGAGGTGAAAGGACGACGTCGGCACCAGACTGCCCGACGCAAAGCTGGCGGCTTGTTTGCTGAGCTCGGCGCGGGCGCGGGAAAAATCACCGGTGGCGAACATCGCCTGCACGACGACCCACGGATTGGAGCTGGTGAAGAAACCGTCGCGAAAAGCGGCCAAGGCGTAGTGCCGCCGGTAGCGCAGGGCGGCGAGGGCCGGGTCGGGAGCAGGGATGGCGCGGAGTTGCAGCGCATTGAGCTGCACGGCGGTTTCGGATGAAAAATCGAGCCGGTGGGAGCTCGCCGTCGCTTGAAAACGACCTTGGAGCCTGTGCCCCAACCCGCCCTCGTAGGCGAGATTGTCGGACGGGCCGCCGGGATTGGAGTTTAAGAAGATCGAGTTGTTAACCCGCTGACGGCGGCCGCCCGCAGCCGCGCGGGAATCGTTGGCCCAAAGCTGGACAAAATACCATTGGCCGGGCTGGAGGTTGTTCAGCGTGAGCGAGCCCGAACGTTCGCCGGAGGCGCCCCCGCGCAGCAAAGTTTGGTAAGCACTGGGCAGCGTCGCGAAAGGTGCCGCCATTGACCCAAAGGTGTCGGTGCCGATGGAGTTGAAGCCGGCGAGGGTGTCGGTGGATTGGGAGAGGAAACGAGTGAAGGCGGTGCCGTTGAGCGGGGTGGCGGGGGCAGTCGCGCCAAAGGCGTAAGCGCGCACCAATGAACCCTCGGTGGCCACGTCGGCGGGGCCGGTGGTTGGGCGCCAATGGTCCCAGGTGACGGCGGCCAGTGGGGTCGCGACCAGGCGCAACTGGTAGGCTTGCAGGGCCGCGATGCGGTTGCCGATGAGTTGGACGGTTTGGGTGGTCGCGTCGGCCGTGAACGTGCCGAGCGCATATTGGCCGCGACCGCCGGCGGTGTTGCCCGAATTGGCGTCGAGGAGCACCCACGGATCGAGCGAAGAACCCGACCGGACGCGGAGGGTGCCGAGTCCGCCGGCATTGGCATCATGGAACCACAGCTGCAGCTCGTAGGGGTGGCCGGGGAGAAGCTGGTGGAGGGTCAGCGTGAGATTGTCGCCGGCCCCGGTGCCGGAGGTGGTGCGGTAATCATTTTGGCTGAGGAGGGTGGCGTAGGCGGAACTGAGGCCCCCACCCGTGGCCAGCGCCCCGGTGGCGTAGTTGACGGCATTTTGGCTGGCGAGGGTATCGGGCCCGGGAAAGGGGCCAAACGTGTCGCCGTTGACGGTGGGCGCGGCCGTGCCGGCTTTGGCGAGGGCGCGGATGAGGATGCCGTTGGTGGAGACATCCGTATCGGCCAGGATGTCGCGAGGGCCTCCCCAGTGGATTACTGCCGCCGAGAGCGGCGACAGGAATAACAGCAGGACGATAGAGAGGAGGGTCTCGCGAATTCTCATGGCGGGGTGATGCGAAGGCGGAGGAAGCGGCCGCGCCGGGGCGCGGAATGACGAATGACCAATGTCCAATGACCAATGACCAATGATGCTGAGGAAACGAAGGAGATCATGGACTCGTGACGCGGAGGCGCAGGAAACGTCGGGGCGGGTTGGCGGTCGGGAGATCAACCGTGTCGGTGACGGTGACGGACTGGCTGACGGTGCCGGGGTTAGTGGCGATGATGGACCACGAGCCGGGGGACAGGTCGGAGGAGGCTTCAACGAGGTAAGTCACGTCGGCGCGGGAGCGGAGGAACGTGAGTTGAAGTTTAAGTTGGGAAGTTGAAGCCGTCGGAACGGAGACGGACGCAGCGGAGGTCGGCGTGGTGCCGAGGGCGTATTCTAGGAGGTTACTCGCGCCGTCGCCGTCGAAGTCGGCGGTGTCGGCGGCGGAGCCGGTGTTGGTGGACGTGCCGAAATTTGTCTGGCGCCAGGACTGGAGGGCGGTGAGCGGGAGCAACGTGACGCGGCTGCGTCCGTCGGCGTTGGACGCGAACTGGATGCGATCGGTGCGACCGTCGAGCTCCACGGTGAGGATGCCGCCGGAGTAACTTGTGACGGGCAGCGCGGCGCCGTTGACGTGCGGGAAGAGCAGGACGCGGAAATCGGGCGCGACGGCGGTGACGGCGATGTCGAGCGCGTTCAGCGACAGCGGCGAGACGCGGGTGAAGACCGGCGCAGCGGCGGAGTTGACGACGCGGACGAGCAGGCTGGTGCTCGAACCGGGGGCGCTGACGATGGCGTCGTTGCCGCTGACCACCACGTTGGTGAGATCGGATTCGAGCATGAGCCGGGAAAGATAGGCGCGCGCTGTAGTGTCTTTTTGGATATCATCGACCAGCAAGGCGTAGGGACGGGTGCCGCGCACGAGGCCGAGGGTGCGGTAGGCCCTCTGGACCGCGGTGTTGGGAACCAGGTAATCGCCGTCGCTGGGGGGATAAACGGAAGTTCGCCAGTCATTGGAAAGCGAGAGCGGGACATCGGCCCAGCCGACGGGGCGCGGGGTGAGCAGGCGGGAGTTGGGCGTGATGAAGTTGGCGATGGCACCGGGTTCGGTGGAGGCTGCGCCCGTGTCGTAGTTGTAGGCGTCCTTAAGATCGGCGGCGGCGACGAAGAGGCCGGGCGTGTCGGTGAACTGGACCATCTTCACGGGCACGGTGGTGGGGCCGACGTCGGCGATGCGCGGGACGGAGGCGGCGAGCGAGGTGTCGCCGGCGATGGGGTTGACGCCGGTGACGGGAATCCAGATCCGGCCGAGGGCGCTGAGGCCTATGGAGCCGCGGTCGGCGACGGCGTGGCCTCCGCCGTTGGTGCGCGGCAGGAACATCAGGCGCAGGCCGTCGGGTTGCCAGGTGCTGCGGGCGGTGACCAGGCCGCGGGAGTTGAAGAGCTGGGAGAGCGGCGCGACGGGCTCGACCTGCTGGTTGACGGCCTGCTGCCAGGTGAGATCGGTGCGGAAATCACGCAGGAGGGCGCTGCGGATGAGCTGGTCGGCGCGCGAGTAGACGAAGTTGTTAACGATGGTGGTGAGGCGCGAGCTGGCGAGGTAGTCGGCGCGGCCGTATTCGTTGCGCAGGACAAAGTCGATGAGCGGGTCCTGCGGGTAGAGGGCCTTGAGGACGGGCACGTCGGCGTAGCGGGCGGAGGCGAAGTTGTTCCGGCCGCCGTTGGAGGGGTTGTATTCGTCCCAGGTGAAGGCGTAGCCGGTGGTTTCGAGGGAGTGCAGGTATTGGCGCTGGACGCAGTAGCGGGCGGCGGTGCTGAGCGGGGCGAGGTAGCCGCGTTTGCCGAGCATAACGAGCGACTCGGCGTTCAACTGGCCTTTGCCCATGCCCTCCCACATGGCGCCGTCGGGGCCGAAACCGATGGAGTAGAGCCGGTCGTAGGTGGCGGCGAGGCGCGGCAGGACGTCGGCGGGATAGCCGTCCTCGCCCTCGATCGCGAGGACGCTGGCCAGCAGGTAGAGGCTGGAATTGAAGATCCAGTTGGAGCAGTTGGCGGCCCAAGCGGGGACGGCGTCGAGGCCGACGGAGAACTGGTTGGTGGTGGCGAAGGAGAGCGTCTGGCGGGCGACGGAGCGCTGGGCCTCGGTCATGAAGGCGTGGGCGTAGTCGTAGGCGTAGGCGGTGAAATGCAGGTGGACACCGTCGGTGAAGTTGTCGTGGAAGGCGCTGCCGCTGGGAACGCCTTCCATGCCGGCCCAGTAGCCGGAGGTGGAGGCCTGCATGCGGGCAAGGTCGTGGCCACAGGCCGTGGAAATCGCGGCGGCGATCCGCGGCCCGGCCACGGGGTCGTTTTCCAGCAGGCAGCGCCAGGCCTCGTAGGCGAGGATCCCGAAGAAGTTGTTGATGTCGTCCCTGTCCATGGCGGCGTAGAGGGTGGTGTCGCCGTTGATGAGCTGGGTGAAGATGGCATTCCACGTCGCACCGGGGGCGGTGAGCTCGGCGGCGCAGCGGGCGCGCATCGTCTGGAGGAGGACGGGGCCGACGGTGGTGGTGGCGGGTTGGCCGATGCCGTGGCGGGCGCGCAAGTCGGGCAGGTCCTCGGCGTTGACGAGCAGGCGCGGGTGAACGCCGACCGGCGGCGGCGGCTTGATGACGGTCCAGTCGAGGCCGGCGAGGTCGAACTGAAGGCCGAGGTCGCCGGTGAAGGCGTTGAGCTGGGCGCGGGTGTAGCCGAAGCTGCCGCTCGGGACGGTGCGGTTGCGGAACGAGGCGGTGGTGACGGTGCTATCGTAAACCTGCACGACGAGCCGGCCGGTGTTGGCGACCGCGCCGTCGGTGACGGTGAGGCCGAGGATGTAGGTGCCCTTGGTGGTGAAGGTCACGTTGGTCTGGAGCGCGGCGGGCGCGGAGAACGACACGGTGCCCGGCAGAACGCCGGGGGGAGTCTGGAGAACGGACCACGCGACGGCAGGCGTGGAGGTGGTGTTGCCCGAGAAGGAGCCGGAGAGCGGGATCGTGGCGTTGGGGAGCCAGGCGGCGCGGCTGCTGCCGGGATTCACGAACGGTGCGCCGGGAGACCAGACGGTGAAGTAGGCGTCGGTCGAGGCGGATTTTTGTCCGTCGGAGCCGGTGAAGCGGAGCACGTATTGGCCGAGGGCGGGGAACGTGGCGGTGGTTTGCAGCGCGGCGGGCGAGCCGAGGGTGACGGTGCCGGGACCGCTGAGCTGTATCCACTGACCGGAGACCGGGCCGGGCACGCCGTCGTCGGTGACGACGCCGGTGAGCGTCGCGGTGGCGGCGGGCCACGCGAGGGTTTGGGCGGAGGCTTGGATGGCGACGGTCGGTGCGAAGTTGTCGGTGACGGTGAGCGTGAGCTCGGCGTTCGTGGTGAGGCTGCCGTCGGTGCCGCTGAGGTGGATGACGTAGGTTCCGCCCACGGCCGGCACGGTGACGGAAGTCGAGAGCAAGTCGGTGCGGTCGAAGGTAACGGAGGCCGGGCCGCTGACCTGCGACCAGGTGGCGACGACCATGCCGGGAGGATTGGGCAAGCCATCGTCGTCGCGCGTGTAGCCGGTGAGGTTGATGCGGGCGGGCGCGGCGGAGGAGACGACGGTGCGGTCGGCCTGGGCGGAGACGACGGGCGCGGTGTTGACGAGGGCCTTGACGGTGACCTCGCCGCTTTGGGAAAGGCTGCCGTCGCTGACGGTGCAGCGCAGCACGTAGATGCCGGCGGCGGAGAAGGTGACCGTGGTGGAATCGGAGAGCGTGGACGGGCTGGTCGTGGGCGTGCTGCCGGCGAAGGAGGCGGTGCCGGGGCCGCTCACCCGGGACCAGGAGCGGGTGAGGTTGCGCGAGGCGGTCGGCAGCGCGTCGTCGGTGGCGTAGGCGGTGACGGTGACACTGTTGGCCGGCCAGGTGAGCGTGTCGCGGCTGGCGCCGACGGAGACGGACGGCGAGCGGTGGGTGAGCGTGCTCGAGGTGGTGTAGAGCTGGTTGATCTCGGTGAGCGTAAGGGCGCGGTTGAAGACCTGGAACTGGTCCACCTTGCCGGGCCAGAGGTAGCCCTGCGGGCCCATCGCACCGAGGATGAAGTCGCCGGGGTTGGTGGCGCGAACCGGGGGCGGAGCGACCGTGAGCGTGCCACGCAGGGCCTGGTTGCCGGTGGAGGTGGCGCTCTTGCCGTAGAAGAGGAAGTTGTCGGCGGCTTTTTCAAAATCGTAAACGATGACGAGGTGGAACCAGCCGCCGTCGAGGTTGCCCCACACAAATCCCTGGCGTTCGTTGGGAAGGCCGTAGGCGAGGAAAGTTTTGCTGACGTAGGCGGAGTAGCTCTCGACGCCGTTGCTGAAGGAGAAGAGCCGGGCGGCGTCCATGCCGCTGTTGATGGTGTAGTCCAGGTTCATCCAGAAAGAGAACGTGAGGCCGTTGGAGAGCTGGCGGTTGCCGAGCGTGCGGAGGAAGGGAGTGGAGGCCGGGACCCGCAGCCACGAGGTTTTCGAGGAGAAATCCCACGCGGAGCCGGTGAAGCCGCGCGCTCCGGCGACGACGTTCGGCAAGGGCGAGCCGACCAGCGTGCCGTTGCCGGTGCCGCCGGCGTTGGTGATGCCATCGACGGCGGAAACGGGCGTCTGGTCCATCTCGAAACGGAGCACGCCGGGCACGGCGCTCTCGACGGTGAGGGCGACGGCGGCGCTGGTGACGGTGCCGGCGGAATTAGTGATTACGACGTCGTAGCTCGCGACCGAGGACGCCTGGAGATTGGGCAGGAGCAGCGTGGCGGTGTTGGCACCGGAGATGTTCACGCCGTCCTTGCGCCATTGATACGTGAAGGGGCCGCGACCGACGACGGAGACGGAGAAGACGCCGGTTTTGCCGACGGCGGCGGCGAGCGGGAGCGGCTGGGTGGTGATGACGGGGTCGGGGGCTAGATAGAGGAAGTCGGAGAGGCCGACGCCGGTCGCGGTGACGGTGACGAGGAACGAGCCCTTGTTGTCGGTCGTGACGATGCGCTGACCGGAGGCGATGTTGGCGAAGGCGCCGGTGACGCCCGCGCCGGCGCCGGTGTTGTTAAGGAGCGTGAACGATTGGGTGGAGGACGGCACGAAGCCGCCGACGAGGGTAACGGTGAGCGTGCCGGCGAGGGAGACGGGGCCGTTGTTGACGATGAGCTGGTCGTAGGCGCCGACGCCGCTGTGCTGGAACGCGGTCGCGGCGGCCGGGCCGGCGAGGTCGAGGGCGAGCGTGCCGGCTGCGCCGAGGGTGTAGCCGCCGTTGATGGTGGTGCGACCGGGGGTGCCCACATCGCCCGGCGCGAAGGTGCCGGCGGTCTGGACGAGGGCGGTGGGGGTGATGCCGCCGGAGGCGGGGGAGGCGAAACCGGCGGACGGGGTGATAGCGAAGGCGGAGAGCTGGCCACCGGTCCAGTTGAACGTGCGCGTTTGCCCGGTGGTGGCGGCGGCGGCGGATACGGTGCCGCTCGCGGAAAGTTTGCCGCCCGCGAGGGTGACGGTGTCGGTCTCGGCGGTGCGCGCGGTGGTGCTGCCGAGGGTGACGCCGCCGCTCAGAAGGACGGTGCCCCCCTCGCCCACCGTGAGCGAGTTGACGTTCACCATGGAGCCACCGTCGGCGAGCGTGAGGCCGCCGGTAGCGGTGAGCAGGCCGGGGCCGCCGCCGGAGTTGTTCACTTGAAGGACGAGGGAGGTGTTGGTGCCGGTGGCGCTGCCGTGCTGGACGGCGATGCCGCTGTTGAAGCGGAGCGCGCCGTTGATGACGCGCCAGGTGCCGTGGGCGAAGGTGCCTTGCGAGGAGACGGTGACGTCGGCGCCGTTGGTCAGGGTGAAACTGCCGCTAGTTTGGGCGTTGGCGTTGTTCTGGCCGATCTGGCCGAGGGTCCACGTGCCGCCGTCAAAGGTGTGGGCGGAGTTGGGCGCGGCGGTGTTGTAGCCGAAGAAGGAGAAGGTGACGCCGCCGGAGCCGGTTTGCCGGAGGGTGGCGCGGGCGTTATCGGCGCCGACCTGGAACATGGAAAAACTGCTGCCGCCGGCGAAGGTGAGGTTCTGCGAGGTGGTGGAGCCGTTCCAGATGAAACCGGCGGCACCGGTGCCGGAGAGGGTGCCGAGGGCGGTGAGCGGCGCGGTGATGTCGAGGCGACCGTTGGCGGCGATGGGTGCGGGAAAGGCACCGCCAGTGAGCCGGGCGATGGCGGCGGGGTTGTTGCCGCCGAACTTGTAGGTGGGCAGGCCGCCGGTCGGGGGCGAGATGAGGAGGCCACCAGAGAAGGTGTTGTTACCCGAGAATGCGGTGGTGCCGTTGCCGGCGAGGGTGAGCACGCGCGCAGCGCCGGCGTCGCCGACCGCGCCGGCGACGGTGAGCGTGCGGGTGGCGTTGACCGTCCAGGTCTGGTTGACTGCGAGGGTAATCGGGGCGTTGACGGAAAAATTTTGAGCGGCGGCGGAGAGGTCCATGCCGCCGGAATTCAGGGTGAGCGGACCGGTGCCGGCGTTGAGGGTGATCGCGGTCGAAGAGGTGGAGGCGAGCGTCCCGGCGGAGAGGCCCGAGCCGATGGAAACCGTGCCGCTGGTGTAGGTGCCGGTCCATGACACGGTGTCGGCCAGCGCGGGTGAGCCGGAGGGCGACCAGCTAGACGCCTGATCGAGCGCGGTGGTGTTGTTGACTTTGGTGTAAGTGACTTGAGCGCCAAGGGACGCGCACAGAACCAAGAACAGGGGCAGATGTAAGAGGCGGGGAATCATGGGGCGGTGACGTGAAGGCGCAGGAAGCGGTCGCGACGAGGGCGCGAAATGACGAATGACCAATGTCCAATGACCAATGAGGAGGGAGCGGATCATGGAGCAGTGACGCGGAGGCGGAGGAAGCGGCGGGGCGGATTGGCGGTCGGCAGATCGACCGTGTCGGTGACGGTGACGGACTGGCCGACGGTGCCGGGGTTCGTGGCGAGGACGGTCCACGCATTGGCGGAGAGGTCGGAGGAGGCTTCGACGTGGTAGGTCACGTCGGAGCGGGAGCGGAGGAAGGAGACCTGAAGCCTGAGACCTGAAACCTGAGGGGTCGGAGCGGAGGCGGAGGCGGCGGAGGTGGGCGACGTGCCGAGGGCGTATTCAAGGAGGTTGGACGCGCCGTCGCTGTCGAAGTCGGCGGTGTCGGCGGCGGGGCCGGTGTTCTGGTCGGTGCCGAAGGTCGCGAGCCGCCACGTGTCGAGTGGCGTGTGGAACGTCACGTTATCGAACACCAGATTGGCGGTTTGGCCGCCCGTGCGCGGGCCGACGGCGAGACCGACGGTGAGCGCGGTTCCGGTCATCGTGTTGGTCGCGGCGGTGCCTTGCTGCGTCCATGTCACGCCATCGTGCGAATAGAAACCGGTGAACGTGTTGCCGGTGCGCACGAGCCGGATCCACTCGGGGAAACCTCGGTTGGTGGTGGAGGTTAAGCTGGGCGTGCCGGTGGTTGTCCTGTTTTGGAAAAAAACCGTGCCACCGTTGCCGGTGCTCATGTAGGTGATGCTATTTTTCGCTCCGGCCGTGGTGGTCTCGCGGAACATGAGGCCGGCCTTCGCGCCGCCATCGGTGGCCGAAAAGCTCCAGATGCGCGCGGTGAAGGTGCCATCACCGGTCCAATTGCGGGAGACGTAAGTGAAACCCTCGGTGCTCCAGATGTCGCCATTGGTGCCACCGCCGCTGGTGCCGCCGGTGCCGGCGACAATGAAAACGCGATTGGCGACGTCGTGCTGGGCGGAGCCGGGCGTGACGGGTTGCGTGCCGATGTTCTGCACGCTCAACGGCGCGGCGGGCGGGGGCGGCGGGCTGTAGGGGAGCAGGGTGACCGTGAACGAGGCGTTCGCCGTGTTGAGGCTGCTGTCGCTCGCACTGGCGGTGACCACGGTCGTGGTGCCGGGCGTGAACACGGAGCCGCTCGGCGGATAGAACGTTACAGGCACCGCGCCCTCCACCGCGTCGGTGGCGGTTGCCGAGTAAGTAACCACGGGCTGCGGGTGGTTCGGCGTGCGGATTTGGTTGGGAGGAACGTTGGACAAAACCGGGGGCGTCACGTCGATGGCACCGGTGCGCACGGTGCGCGTCCCGTTGGCGAGATCGAGCACCTCGCTACGATCGGAGGAACGCAGAACGAGTGTCGATGAGCCGGCGGGTTGGTAGATCCACGGGTTATCGATGCGCGGAAAAATCCCATACTCGACGGGCGCGCCGTTGACCGTGACCGGGTAGGTCGTGATGTCCTGCGTGCGCGTGAGGCGGAGCTGGTCGCCGCGGCGCGTCGTATAGACGGCGGTGGTGGGCGCGGCGGGGTCACGCGCCGGGAGCGGGAGCGCGAGAATCGCGGCGCGGAAGGCGGCGAGCTGGTCGGCGGGCGTCGCGCCGGGGAAATCCGTCGGACGCGCGGTCTCGATGGCGACGGCAAAGCGGAAATTGGCCGTGAGCGGCGTGGTGAACGTGGCCGGCGGGCGAGTCGTGGCGGTGTCGCCGTCGATCAGGAATTCGGAGTCGCCGGCGCGCGGCGTGCCGGACGGAGTGGTAATCGTTGTCGAGGGATTCCAGCCGAACGGAAGCTCGGAGCGAATCGCGATCAGCACGCTGCCGTAGTGGAGGAAGATCTGGCCGGTGGTCGCGGCGTCATTGACCACCGCGCGGTAACCGCCCGGCACGTAACCCATGCCATAGGGCGTCGGGGTCGGCGTGAGGGTGAGATCGGCGGGGGGAGTGATGTCGAAGCTATAGAGCAACGCGTCGCGGGCCACGGTCTCGGCGAACTGGCGCGAATGCTTGCCATGCGTGTTGGACACGTTGATTGAGGACGGATCGTCATGGATGGGCTTGGCGACCCAGAGGTGGCTGTAGCGCGAGCGGTCGGAATCGGTCCACACGACGCCGTTGGCGTAAACTTGTCCGCTGTTGGGACCCACCGGGCCGTCGGCGAAGAGGGCGTAGTCGCGCTCGATCCACGATTGAAGGTAGTTGGGGCCGTTGCGGCTGCGGGAAAGGAAAGGCGTGTCGCGACTGGAGGCGGCGAGTTCGAGCAACGGTGAGACGCTCGGATTCATGGCGGCGACCATGGTGGCGGAGTCGCTGTCGAGGGCGGGAAGTTCGCCGCCGAAATGATACCAAAGCTGGCCCATCGAGGCGCCGCTCGACGGATGCTGTTCGAGCATGTCGGGGTAGCTGCGGGTGGTCGGCATGGCGAGGTGCCCGCGCAGCCAGTAGCCGGCGAGTTGGGCGAGGCCGGCCTCGTAAGTGAGGACGGAGCGGGTGCGGATAGCGGAGTCCTGCGCGAGCTGGGCGAGGCTGAGGATGGGCACGAGATTTTTCCACTGGTAGGGACGCGAGGCGACCTCCCCGATGCCGGTGGAGGTCATCGTGGCGATGAAGCTCAGAAGGGAATTTTTCGCGTTGGGGTCGCTGGGGCGCCAGTCGTTGTCGGAGGTGAGCGAGCCGTTGGTGTAGATCTTGGCCGCGTCGAAGGCGGCCTGTCCGTAGAGTTCGCCGCCGAGGAAGCGGACAACATGACCGAGCATCTTGAGATTGGAGGTGGTGGTGTCCTTGTATTGGTAGAACGTGAGGACGATCTCGCGGATGTTGGCCTTGGTCTCGTCGTCGAGGAGTGCGCCGTAGCGCGCGACCATGTCCACGGCGGGCCAGATGTAGAACAAGTCCACCTGGACGGCACCGTTGCGATGGTTGGCGAGCAGGCTGCGCGAGCGACTGAGCGCGTAGGCGCGGCCTTGATCCAAATCGCCGCGGGCGAAAAAGCCGAGCGCGGCGGTGAACCCATCCACACCGCCCGGGTCGTCGGCGAGACGCGTGAGCAACCACTCGCGACGTTGGGCGGCAGTCGAGACGGCAGGCAACGCGATGACGCGGAGCACGCCGGAGGTCGCGAGGGTGGCGCGGTCCCACTGGAGATCGCCGTAGAGGTAGGGCAACGCGACGGAAGAAAAATTTCCCGACAACGTGCCGGCGGAGAACAAAGTAAAGGTGTCACCCGCGGCGAGCGCCTGGCCGGAGATCGTGACGGACAACGTGCCGCCCAACGTGAGCGTGCCACCGACGGCAACGCGGTCGGCGGTGGCGACGTTATTTGATTTTTGGATACGCAACCGTGTCGTTGCTGCGGATTGCAGCGTGGTGTTGCCCAGGACGGTGAGCGTGCCAGACGGCGCGAGCGTGCCAGTGACCGTGAGCGCACCGCCCAATGTGCCAGAGCCGCCGAGGGTGGCGCCACTCGCGACCGCGACCGAGCCGGAGTTGGCCGATGCGTTACCCGTGACGCGCAGCACGCCGGAAGAGACGGTGAGCGTGGCGTTGCCGCCGAGCGCGCCGGAGAGCGTGAGTTCGCCGAGGGCGGCCGCGGAGGAGGCCGACGACACGTTCACGGGTCCGGCGAGCGTGGCGGCGGTGGCCGACGTGTTGCGCAACGTCCCGCCCGCGAGCACAACGGGCTCCGCGCCCACGGCGAGCCCGGCGAGGTCGAGCGACGCACCGGAGGAAACGCTGGTAATACCGGCTGCCGTGCCTAGGGCGGAGGCGTGGGCGAGCGCGAGCGTGCCGGAGGAAACGGTGACGGGGCCGGTGAAGCCGGTGTTGTTGCCGGAGAGCGTGGAGTTGCCGCCGGAGACGACGAGCGCGCCGGAGCCGGACAACGGGTTGCTCAACGTGAGCGCCGAGGCGGGGGCGAGGGCAAGCGTGGCGGTGTTCGCAATCGTGCCCGTGCCGAGTCCGCCGCTGGAGCGCAGCTCCACGGTGCCGCCGGACAGCGTGGTCCCTCCTGTGAACGTGTGCGCACCGGTGATGATCAGGCGGCCGGAGCCGGATTTACTGAAGGACAGGCCGCCCGCGAGGATGCCCGCGCCGGTCAACGTGTAGTCGGCGGTCGCGGCGACGACCACGGAGCCGGGGATGAGCGTGCCGGAGAGCGTAACCGTGGGGTTGGCCGCGCCGGTCGCATCAAAAGTGACGGCGTCGGACGTCGTAAACACGACCGCACTGCCGCCGGTGCGCCACGTGGCCGAGCTGGTGTTGTTCCAGAGATTGGTCGAGCCATCGCCGAACCACGTGAGCGACCGGCTGGCGTAAGGGTTATTGGATACGACCAACGCGAGTTCGGTAGCCGCGCCGTTGAGCTGGAGCGAGGCCAGCTGCGTGGTGGAAAGAAAGCCGGCCAGCGAAAGCGCGGCGGGCGTGGCCGTGATCGTGCCACCACCGGTGACGCGAAGGAGCGGGTAGGAGCCGTTGGCCAGAGAGCCGGGCGCGCGCACCTCGGTGCCGGCGGCGAGCGTGGCGGCGCCCGCGACGGTCAGCGGCGTGCCCGGCGTGAGATCGAGGATGGAGCCCGCCTGAGTCGCCAGAGTGCCGGTGACCGTGCCCCAGCCGGAAAGCGTCTGGCCGGAACCGAGCGTGAAAGCGGAGACCGCCAAGAACGCGCCGGATGACACCTCGAAGCGGGAGACGCTCGGGATGCTGGTCATCGCGAGCGTGCCAGCCTGCGCGGCGAGCGTGCCGGCGAAGGTGTGGGAGCCTGAAAGCGTGAGCACTCCCCCACCCTGCTTTACGAAGCGACCGGAAGCCGAACCGGAAAGCGGCGTGGACCACGTTTGAGCGGCGGCGTTGACCACCTCGACGGTAGCGTTGACGGCGAGCGAACCGCCGATGGTCGCGAGCACGCCGGCGGTTTCGGTGAAGCGTAGGATGCCTGCGGATACGGTGGCGGGTCCGGTGAACGGGTTGGCGGCGGCGACGATGACGGTGCCGGTCCCGTCTTTCGTGAGCGAAGTCACCGAGGAGATCGGCTTCGGCACGGTGATGTTGCCGGCTCCGCCAAAGGTGAGCGGGAAGGCGCCGGTGATCGCGTCGCCGGCGGCGGGGTTGAGCGTGAGCGTTGCGCTGGCGTCGGCGTGGATACGCGCGGCGGACGCGAGCGTGAGCAAGCCGTTCCACGCGTTGTTGCCGGAGATGCTACGCAGAGCGCCGTTAGCGCCGAAGCCTGCGCCGTTGAGCGTGAGGGCGCGGGTGGGAGTGATGGAATTGGTGAGTGAAAGGGTGCCGCCGGTGTTGACCACCGACGCGCCGTCGGCGACGGCGGCGTTGTTCTGGATGCGGTATTCGCCGTCGAAGATCGTGAGCGTGCCGCCGGAGGAGCCGTTGTTCGCGCCTTGGAAGACGAGCAGGCCGGGACCGGTCTTGACGATGTAGGCGCGCCGGGAGCCGCTGCTCGTGCCGCCAATGGTGATCGTGGTGTCGGCGGCGGTTTCGAAGGTAATCGAGTTATTGTAGTAGTCCCAGGCGGTGCCGGAAAACGTGAGCGCCGTGCCGGAGCCGACGGTGCGCACGGTCTGGCCGGCAAAAAACGTGCCTCCGCCAGTCAGGGTGACCTGGCCTTCCTGGACGGTGATGCCCTGGGAGACTTGGCCGAGTGAGCCTGAAACCGTGTAGGCGAAGCCGACCGCATCAACGCCGGCGGAAAACAGGATGCCTTGCCGACCGGGGAGCACGCCTGTCGAACCCGTGCCATCGCTGGTGATGCTCCACGTTGAACCGCTGCCGCCGTAGGAGCCACCGTTCACCACGCCACTGCCGGGGCTCGCGCCGTTTACGTCGAAGTAGTAGTCGGCGGCGACTCCGGAAGACGCGGCGCCCCACACCCCGCAAAGGAGGAAAAAAATGCGGGCGAAGAACTTCATGGTCGGGGTGAGGGGAGCACCGTTAAAGGAGCCTGTGCTTTTATGGTTTAAGGGATGAAACCATGATCTCGGCCAACGCACCCGTGAACGGGCGGCGGGCACCATGGCCAAGGGTCATGTAGCCGCTAAAGAAAGGGACGGTCGGGCTTGATGGCGGGATCTTGGCCTCATGGATCTTCCCGTTGACCAGCAGCTCCAGATCCCTGCCCTTGAGCGAAGCGTGGATAGCGTTCCAAACTCCCACGTTGATGGGCGCCGCCAGCTCGATGGGGCGACTGTCGCCCTCAGGCCAGACGATCAACTTGATGGTGCCTTCATTCTGAAAATAGCGCAGTTCGAAGCTGCGGTAAAAATACACGATCGACTGGGCGCTTTCGCCTTTTTCGGGCCGCACCCAGAGCGTGAGCGCAACGTTGCCGTCGTGCGTGAGGCGTTGGCTGGTCTTGAGCGGTTCGGTTTGTCGCCCATCGAAAACCAACGCCTTCCCGCCGGGGGCATCGGCATCGACCAGGATACGCGCGGTGGTCGTTGCCGGGCCGGTGATGTCTCGGTTCCCCACGGTCTCTCTCAACGCCGTAAATTGCGCCGACGAAGCCTCGGACTGGGATGTCTGCCAGAACGCCATCACCTTTTCGGTGACTTCCTGGGCGCAGGCATCCGCGGCTAAAAAGATACCGACGGACAGAAGCGCAAGATGGTGGAAAAAAAACAGGGGGCGCGGGGGCGTCAGGCCGCGCCGCGGGCGCGGAATGACGAATGACCAATGTCCAATGACCAATGAGCGGAGGTGGTTCATGGGGCGGTAATGCGTAAGCGAAGAAAACGGCCGGGGGTGGTGGCGAGGTCGGCGGTGTCAGTGACCGTGACTGATTGGCCGATCGTGCCGGGGTTGGTGGTGAGGGTCGTCCAGGAACCGGACGCAAGATCGGAGGTCGCCTCGACGAGGTAAGTCACGTCGGCCCGGGCGCGGAGGAACGAGACCTGAAGCCTGAGACCTGAAACCTGAGGGGTCGGAACGGAGGCGGACGCGGCGTTGGTCGGTGTGGTGCCGAGGGCGTATTCAAGAAGATTGGGTGCGCCGTCGCCGTCGAAGTCGGCGGTGTCGGCGGCGGTGCCGGTGTTGGCCGACGTCCCGAAATTCGCGAGGCGCCATGATTGCAGCGCGGTGAGCGCGGGCTGGTAGGCGGAGAGCACGACGGTATTGCCGGACTTGGAGACGAGGAAGGAGCCCTCGCCGCCGGTGGTGGCGAGACGGGAGCCGAAGGCGACGTTGGCAAAGGTGCCGGTGAGTGCGCCGGTGGAGTTCAGAACCGTGAAGGTGGACGCATTCGACGGCGTAAACCCGTTGATGAGGTTGATCGCGAGCGTGCCCGAAAACGTCGTCGTTTCCGATACGGTGAGATAGTCGTATTGGCCGGTTTGATACGCGGTGGCTTGAATCGAACCGCCGAGGTCGACGGCCAGCGTGCCAGCGGCGGAAAGGACATAGTGTCCGGTGATCGCCGTGCGACCCGCGGTGCCGAGGTCGCCCGGGGCGAGCGTGCCGCCGGACTGGGTAAGCGTGCCGTTGGCGGCAAGGTCGGCGGAGCGCAGATTTGTCGCGGTGATCGCGCCCGCGACGAGCGTGCCGCCGGTGAACGCGAATATCTGGCGCGCGCCGGACTGCTCACCGCTTAACGTGCCGGGGACGAAGAGCTTACCGCTGCCACTCAGGGCGAATGTCGAGGTGCCCAGGCCGCCGGTGTCCGCACCGAGCTGGAGTGTGGTGCCGACGCGGAACGTGCCGCCGGAAAGCGCGTAGGACGGGCTTTTAGTCGAGCTGGTGTCGGTGCCGCCGACACTGGCGAACGAGGCGATCAGCGTGCCGCCGCTTTGGGTGGCGACCACCGTCTGCGCGCCGGCTTGGGTTGCGCTGCCAGTGCCACCGATCCGGAAGCCAAACGAGGTGACTTTGGAAATGTCCGCCGTGCCGCCCGTCAGCTGGAACGTCTGGTTGGGCGAGGCGATTTGATAACGAGCGCTCGTCGCCGCGACGGTGAAGGTGCCGCCCTCCACACGGACGTTGGTGGCGTCGGTGTTACCCGTGACTGCGTTGTAGGTCACGTTACCGCTTTTAACGACCAGATTAAAACCGGCGGTGTTACCCGCGAAGGCGAGCGCGGCGGTCGGCGCGGCGTCCACCACCACGGTGGCGCCACTCGCACCGGTGATCGTCGTGAAGCTCGCGGTCGAACTGGCGGGAAGGTTGGTGGCTGTAAGCGTCGCGACGGCGGACGGTTGGTTCACGACGAAGACGCCGCCGCTGGCGACGAGCCGCGCCGCGAACGGCGTGGTTGCATTGGCTGCATCGTAGGCGAAGGTGCCTGCTCCGCCGAATGTAAGCGTGGGCGTGCCGGCTGACGCGGTGACCGGCGCGGCGAACGTCAGGGTGCGGCCCGAGGCGACCGTCCAAGATTGCGAAGCGGCGAGGACGATGGGCGCGTTGACCGTGAAATTTTGTGTGGCCGTGGATAAATCGAGTCCACCGGCGCCAACGGCGAGCGGACCGGTGCCGGCGTTTATCGTGATGGCCCGGGACGGGCCGATGATCTGGAGCAGGTTCGCGGTAAGCCCGGTGCCGATGCCGACCGAGCCGTTGGCGTAGGTGCCGTTCCAGGAAGCGGTGTCGGCGGAGGTCGGCGGGACGCCGGTGTTCCAACTGGAACCGATGTCGAGCGCGGTCGTGTTGTCCGCCTTGGTGGCGGTTCCCGCGACCGGCGCGGCGGAGGTCGGGGCGGTCGGGGCGGATTGGGCTGCGCCACTGACCGAGACAATGCGGTAAAAATAAGTCGTGCCCGTGAGGAGCCCGGTATCGGCGTAGGTGGTCGCAGCGAGGCCTGAGATGAGCGTGGCGTAGGGTCCGCCGACGCTGGTTGCGCGTTGGACGGTGTAGCTGCCGACATCGACGACGGCGGACCAGCTCAACGCGTTGGTCGTGAAACCCGGGGTCACCGTGAAGGTGGCCGGCGCAAGCAGAGCGGGCGTGGCGGCGGAGGCCTCCGCGGAGTTGGCGGATTCGAGGACGTTGCCCACGGCGCTGACGACATAGTAGGAGGTCGTGCCGGGGCTGAGGGTAGTGTCGCTGTAAGTGGGACTGACGAGAGCGGAGGCGATCGTGGTGTAAGGACCGCCGGATACAGACGCGCGTTTGACACGGTAAGAGTTGGCCTGCGCGACGGTATTCCAGCTCAGCGAGGCTGTCGTGTAGGTGGTCGTGGCGACGAGCCCGGCCGGCACGGGTGGCGCGACATCCGGCACGGTGGCGGTTAGGCTGGCGTAGCCCGAGATACCACCCGTCCCGTAGGCGGAAATGCGGTAATCGTAAGACGTGCCGGCGGCGACCGTGGTGTCGATGTAGGCCGTGGTGCCGGCGGCGAGCGCGCTGACGACGAGGCTCCATTGGGCGGTGCCGGCACGGCTGCGTTCGATGCGGTAGCCGGTCTCGTTGGTCGCGGCGTCGGTCCACGCGAGGCGGGCCTGGTAGTTGGCCGGATAGGTGACGGCGGGAGACGTCGGCGCAGCGGGCACCGTGACGTTGCGCGCGGCGAAACCGATCAACGACCAGGTGCCGGTTGCGCCGTCTTTGCCGATGGCGGCAACGCGATAATAATACGCGACGTTTTGCGCCACGGTATCGGTGTGCGTGGAGGCGGTATTGGCGAGCGTCGTGAGGGTGGCGAACGGTCCATCAGGCAAGTCGGCGCGTTGGATGACGTAGCCCATCGCGCCGTGGATCTGGGTCCACGCAAGGGTGCGCGTGGTGTTCGCTGCCGCGGTGACGGTGAGAACCGGCGCGGCCTGCGGGCCGGAGGATCCGACGACGCGGATCTCGTCGATGACGGCGTTGCCCACGGGTTGGCCGGTGACGATTGCGTTGTTGCTGAGGGCGAGTCGCCATTCGCCGGTGGGCAAGGCGTTGATAAGAGCGGAGTCGATGTCGCTCCAGAAGCCCTGGATGACCATCGGGATATTTTCGGCGTAAGGGGTGGACGCGTCGCTGGATTGGAGTGTCACACCGGTGGCGGCGACGATGTTGGCGGCGTAACGATTGAGGGTGAGCTGGAAGCCGCCGGAGTTGAGCACGAGGCGGACGTCTTCGCCGCGGAAGGACTTGGTTTTGCCGGCGTAGTCGGGGGCGGCAGCGTCGCCCCAGAAGGTTTTTTCCTCAGTCGTGCCCAGACTCATCGGGTGCGTCGCGGTGTGCTGCCAGGTGGCGAGGGTTTTGCGCGTGCCGGTGGCGGAGACGAGTTCGGCGCGGTAGGTCGCGCCGTAGCACCAAAAAACGTGAAGACCGGGCTGATCGGCGGGCGCGCCGGTGGCGGCGGCGGGCACGATGTGGAGGCCGATCTGCTGGTTCTGGTTGGCGGTGATGGCGGTCTCGCCGCGCAGGCGGGCGTCGACGAGGATGCCGGTGGGGGATTGCCAGGCGAAGGTGTCGTTGGAGCGGACGGCGGCACCGGTGCCGGTGAGACGGAGCACGCCGTGGGGGACAGTGTTGTAGCTGTAGGTCGTCTCGCTGACCGTGCCCGACAGGGCGGTGAAACCGGAGCCGGCGACGGTTTTCCCTGCGTGGACGTTGGCGGCGAGGTTGGCGTTTTCGAAGCGGTCCCAGATGATGTCTACGAGGGGATGGTAGAGGAAATTAAGCGCGTCGGTGAAGCTGTCGCCCTTTTCGTCGGAGTGGCCGCCGGAGCGCAGGACGAGGCGGACGGTGTTGCCGTGATTGAGGTGGCCCCAGCGGTAGATGGCCATGTTTTCGGCGCGGCGGAAGTCGCCGTATTGCGTCATGATCGCGGTGCGGAAGTAGAGCGGCAGGACGACAGAAGGGTCGGCGGCGTTGACCGCCATGTATTCGTAGTCGGAGTCGGCGTTTCCAGAGTTCGTGCCGGCGCTCTCCCAGCCGGGAATGGTGCCGGGTAAACTGGAGCCTACGCGGCCGATGAAGCCACGCAGGTAGTCGCTGCGCAAATACGCGAGGTCGGAGGCGGTTCGCCCGCCACCGGAAAGACCGCCGACGTAGATGCGTGCCAGGTCGATGTTGTAGAGCTCGGTCATGCGGAAGGCACCCATGAGAGCGACACCACGGCGCAGGTTGGTGGGGCGCCCCCCCATATTCTGATCGTTATTCACGAAGTTGCCGATACCGGTGCCGCCGAGCCAGATGAGGTCGTGGGCGTCGAGGGCGTCGGCGTAGTTGGTGGGAAAGGCGGGGGTGTCGTTGGAATCGATCCAAGTGACCAGACCGTATTTTTTCGTCGGGTCATTGGGGTTGTAGCCTAGGGGCAGGCGAACGATGTAACTGCGCGTAGCGAGGTCGGTGTCGCTGTAACTGATGTCAGACGTGGCAATCGACCTGTTGAAGTTCGCGAGCGTCTGGATCTGGCCGAGGGTAACCGTCGCGGCAGTGCCGGGCGTGAGGCTGAGGGGATTACCGACAACAAAACTCAAGGAACCTGACGCGAAAAATAAAACCGCCAGCGCGCACGCGCGAAGGCAGCAACCACGGCCGGAAAGAAGTTTAGGGGAAAGGGGCAAGCAAGGGGTCTGAAGCCCACCCGTTGATCAGGTGGGCCCGACAGGCACTTAGACAAATGCCGCCCCAGGAGATTTCCAAAGGATTTCCATTATTTTGCGCAATTTATTTATTTGTTTTCGATTTAATTAACAATTCGAAAGAACCCACCGGGTGCACCGAACGGACGACACGGAGGTCGTCCCTCCCTCGAATTAGCAAGGGAGGGTCCACCTCCGTGTGGACCGGCTTGAGCGTCGGCGCGGTCGTCGCTGCTGAAACAACAAAAAGGCCCGACCAACGGTCGGGCCTCCAACGGCGTGCGCACGATTTTACCCGAACGGACGACACGGAGGTCGTCCCTCCCTTGGGAGCTTGCTCGCGATCTTTCGATCACCGCGAGCACGCTCGCTCCCACAGTCGGAATCTTAATCCGGGACTTACCGGGAAACCGCCGCCGGCGCCGCGGCCGGTTTCACGCGGGCGTGCTCGGGACGCGGGGTGAAGACCGTTAGCCCGGTGAGGTCCTTCTTTTTACCGGGGAATGCCAGGCTGACGCCGTAGCCGACGACGAGGCAGGAGCCGATGGCGATGGGCAGGTAGGTGGACCAGTGCAGCGGGGTGAAGAGCTTGATGAGCAGGGCGACGATGACGCTGGCGATGGCGCCGGAGACGGCACCCACGCCGTTGGCGCGAGTGGTCAGCATGCCGAGCGTGTAAACACCCACGATGCCGCCGCCAAGCAGGGCGGAGACCTGCGACCAGACGACCATCATGGACTTGATGGGCAGGGCGGCGAGGAGCAGCGCCATGATGGTGCCGATCGCGCCGACGAGGTAGGCGGAGAACTTGAGCACGAAGAGACGGCGGTCGTCAGCGGCCTTGGGGCGCCAGCGCACGTAGAAGTCCTCCACAAACAACGTGGAGACGCTGTTCATGTTGCTCGCCACGGTCGCCATCGCGGAGGCGAAGATGGCGGCGATGACCACGCCGGCAAGCCCGGCGGGCAGGCCTTGGGTGGCGAAGAGCGGCACGATCTGGTCGTTCTGCGTGCCGGCGTCGAGCAGGCCGGGATGGGCGCGGAAGAAGGCGAAGATCGCGAGACCAAGGATGTTGACGACGAAGGAAATCAGGATGCCGCAGAGGACATTCATGAAGGCGACGCGGCGCACCTCGTGCTCGGGCGCGGAAAACACGCGCTGGATCATGGGCTGGTCGCCGGCGAGGGAGACAGTGCAGCCGATGAAGGCGCCGAGCACCATGATCCACAACGCGGGCACGGTCACGTCCCAGGTGATAAGGGCGATATCGAACTTGTGGTATTCTTTGCCCACGCTGATGAACTCTTTAACGCCGCCGGGCAGCGCCCAGATGACGACGCCGATCATGGCGATGGGGGCGAAGAATTTGAGAATACCCTGAAAAACTTCAGTCCAAATGACTGCCTTGTAGCCGCCGATGGCGGTGTAAATGGTGGTTAGGGCGCCCATGACGAGCACGCTGACAAAGACGTTCAGCCCGGTGGTGATGGCGATGGCGATGGCGGGCAACACGAGCACGACGGCGGCGCGGCCGAAGGTGAGAAACAGGATGGCCTGGCCGCTGGCGATGAGGCGGAGGGGAATGTTGAAACGCTGCTCCAGATACTCGTAGGTCGAGGTGATTTGCAGACGGCGCAGGAGAGGGAAAATGATGTGGGCCTGCACGAAATAGCCGGCGACGTAGATCATGATGGGCAACGTCCACACCAGATTGGTGGCGAAGGCCAGCGCGGGGATCGCCATGAAGCTGATGGCGCTCGCGCCGGTCGCGAACATGCTGATGCCAGCGGCCCACCACTGGACTTTGCGACCGCCCAGAGAATACTCGGAGCTGCTCTCTTTTTGCCGGGAGAAATACCAGCCGATGCCGGCGAGCAGGCCGAAGTAGGCGGCGATGACGACGTAGTCGATCCAGGCAAGGTCGCGCACGCGGCGGATGCCGGTCAGGGAGGAGACGGAAGTGGAGCCTTCGGCGGCGAAGACGACGGTAGAGGCATCGGGACCGGGCACGGCGACGGGGCGCACCCCGGGGAGGGTCACTCCGGTATCCACCCACGCGTCGGTGATGACGTGGTAAAGCCGCACCGGGCGAGCGGTGGGGGAGGCGTCGAGGGCGAAGGGCGAGGTCACGAGCGGCGTCTCGTCGCCGCCAAGCACATAGACGTGGGCCTGGCCAGTGGGCGAGACGGCGGCGGCGGCGAGGGGGGCGGGGGCGGGCACGGCGGAAATCCAGCCGCGGCGCACGGTGGCCTCAAGCGGGACGGCGCGGTAGAACCACGTCTCGGCGGTGGCACGATAGGCGCGCGAACCATCGGCGGCAGATACGACTTCGCGACCGCCGAAGACTTGAAGAAAATCGTATTGGGCGGTGACCGTGGCGAGGAACCGGCCCGCGCCGGGGAGCGGTTCTAGCTCGCTCCACGCCGGTGAGGCGGCGGCGAGGTCGAGCACGTAAAGGGCGTTTTCGGCGCGGTCGGCATCGAGGGCGCGGAGGCCGCCGGTGACGTAGAGTTTTTGTTTGATGAGCGCGGCGCCGGCTCCGGCGAGAGGCACCGGCAGGGCTGGCAGGGGCGTGACGGCGAGCTTGCCGTTGGACCAAGAGAGGCGGTCAACCGCGGCGCTGGTCTGGCCGTCCTGGATACCGCCGATCGCTATCAGAAAATCGGAGCCTTGGGCAACGGCACCCCAGGCGCGGGACAAAGGCGCGGGCACCGATTGCCAGGATGCGCCGGGCGCGAGAGGGAGCACGCGGGCCTCGGCGGCGGGGTCGCCGCCAAAGACGAGGAGCGCGCCGCCGGTGGTGCCGGCAAAGGAACCGGGAGCGGCCGTGGTGCCGGAGGCGGGCCACTTGGCGGCATCAAGCTTGACCAGTGCGGCCGAGGCGACGGCGGGCTCCGGAGTGGCGGCGCGCAGGCCGAGCGGGGCCATTGCGAGAAGCGAAAAAACCAGGGATAGGAAGCGGAGGCTGTTCATGGGGAAAAACGGGGATTTCGAGGTAAACCGAATGTCTAAGGGGAGCGCGGAGCACGGGACGAAATCATCGCGGGCACCGCCGGTAAGTTCACTAGAAACGGCGACCGGCGCGCACTCAGTGGCCGCGTTGGCGCAAAGCGGGGAGCGGCGATAACAAGCGGGCATCGGTTTCATAGGAACAGAACGGAGCGGGAGAGAGACGTCGCGCGACGGGCGGAAGGCAAGGGGTTGAAAAACGGGGCTTAAACCGAATTTGTGGACGGGTGATGTTTATTTTGCCATAATTTTCTGCAAAAATTATTTTATTTCCTTATTTTGCAAAAATTGCCGCAGGCGAAACGTATTCCCGGAATCAAAAATGAATAACCACCGCGTGCCGGGTGCGGATTTGTGGGCGGCCGAGCGGTGGTTTACGGCGTGTCGGGGGCAATGGTTGCGATGAGGACGGCGTGGGCGGGCTACCCGTGCTGTTTGTGGGGACGCCTGCGTTTGATGTGCACTTTCGCGACGCGACTATCCGGCCTGTAGCGAGCTCGCACCCGCAGAGCTAAAATCCCGAGCCTGCGGGCTCCTGTAAGACCCCGCCCGTCAAACGGGTTGATGGGTTCACGGCTATAGAAACGAATGCTTTCAAAGGGAGTGGTCCCGCCACGAATGACGCAAAAGGACATAAAGACTCCGCAAGCGGGTATATACCCCGACCCGCCTTTGGGGTAGCGTGAAGGCGTTATCAAAAGCGTGGGTTCGTGTCGCTATTTTAAGCAATCGAACCGGCGCTATCAAAACCCCTTTCTAACCCCTACCTCGCCATGAATGTCCGCTTTTCTCGTTCTCTTCAGTCCGCCGGATCCGTCCGGCGTGGTTTTACGCTCGTCGAGTTGCTCACCGTGATCGCCATCATTGGCATTTTGGCGGCGATCATCATCCCGGTTGTGGGTAAGGTTCGTGAGAATAGCAAACTGGCGAAAAGCACCTCTAACGTCCGCCAGCTCTCCTTGGCCTGCGGCCTGTATGCGACGCAAAACAAGGGGCAGTATCCGAGCGATTACGGATTGAGCGCCCCTCCCCCGGATTGGTGGATGCATCAGGCAACGGGCGTTTGGGCGATGGTGGCGGCGCCTAACGCTTTTAGCGGGGCGCCGACGCGTCAACAGCGTGAGGGCACTGCGTTTGAGTCACCTAACTTGGAAGAAATGGGGAGCGTTTCCGCGTTTGAAAGCCGACAGGCGGTTTCGTATGCGATGAACCGATACATTTCATCCCAACCTAATCGTCGTTATGCTCTCCTCTACGACCCGGCGCGCACGATCTTGATTGCTGATGCCAGCGGTTCCAACGAGTTCGGCCCCCGTTTTACTGGCGGCTATCTCGGAGCGGCGAACTGGATCAATGCCCGCAACGGCGCGAGCAGCGACGGTGCCCGGGACGGCAAAGCCTTGGTGGCTTACGTGGACGGCCACGTTGCGACGATCGACGGAGCTGCCGCGAGAACCATTTCTATCACGCTGCCCACGGCCACCGCGCCGACACCGTTGGCGTGGCGCTGACGCGTCGCGGCTACCGCAAAGTGCCGCGCGCACGAGGGCGCTGTCGCAATAGTGCATAATCGCCGACGCATCACCCCTATTTGCACCCGGACTTTTCTGTTTAACTCATTTTCACGTTCAAGAAACCAAATCTCCACCCGACCCATCTCCCTCAAGTTATCATGATCCCTAAAAACTACAAAGCCCTCACCGCAACCCTCCTGGCCCAAATGGCCCTCCTCAGCACCGCAACCGCGCAGACCACTTGGGTCGCCGGTGGTGGCGTCGATACCAACATCAACACTGCGACCAATTGGAATAACAATACTCTGCCGGCGAACGACGGCACCGCCACCGTAACGTTTTCTGCGGGCAGCGTCGCGACCTTCAACGCCGATTACTATTTCCGTGAGGTGATCTTGAACCGCACCGTCCCGCTCGCTCTGGACTCGTCGGCCGGCGGCAGGCTGGTGCTTCCCAGCCTCGACTCCACTGCCTCAACCTACGGCATCACCGTATCATCGGGCGCCACTGGCGCACCCACGTTGTCCATCAACGCCCCGATCCGCGTGAACACCACCGCCACCGGCACGAACAAGCTGCTCGGCATCCGCAATAACAGCGCCACGGCCACGCTCGACATCAACGGCGACATCGGCCGGACCTCGGACAGCGTGACCGACTTTCAAATCCGCTACTCCGGCGCGGCCGGGTCCATCACCCGCCTCGACGGGGCCATCGCCAACGTAACCAACATCCAGCAGGCCGGCGGCGCTTGGGCCGGCACGTTGGTTATCTCTGGCAATCGCTCCCTCGCCACCACCAACATTTCCGCCGCCGCGACCGCAACGGGCGCCGGCGCCATCACCGGCAGCCTCGTTCTCGGCGAGGCCGCCGCCGAGGTGCAGTCCTGGGGCAACCTGGCACTGAACAACGGCCTCAAGGTCGTGGTCGGCGGCGACGTCAGCTTCACCGGCGTCTCCGGCAGCGCGACGACCAGCATCGTCGGCGCCACGCAGACCGGCGGGGCCGTCTCCAAGCTCACCTTCAACGTCGCCGGCCTCAACACGATCGGCACGACCCTCACCCTCGGCGGTGCCGGCGCGGGCGAGAACAACCTCAGCCTCATCAAGGCCGGCGCGAGCACACTCACTGTCCTTGGCGCTGCCACCTACACCGGAGACACCACCGTCTCGGCGGGCACGCTCTCGATCGGAGCCAGCGAGCGCATCTCTAACAGCAGTCGTGCGGTGCTCGCGGGTGGCACGCTTGCCATCGCGACCGGCTTCACCGAGACGCTCGGCGCGCTCGATCTGAATGCCAACGGGACACTCAACCTCGGTGGCACCAACAGCCGATTTGTCTTCGCGGACAGCGCGGCGCAAGATTGGAGCAGCTTCGCCCTTTCGATCACGGGAACCTTCTCGGACGGCTTCAGTGTCGGCTTCGGCAGCCAGACCGGTCTCAGTTCCGGTCAGCTCTCCGCGATCACGGTTAACGGCGTAAGCGGCTGGGGCTTGAACGGCTCCGGCTTCCTGGTCTCCGCTATCCCCGAGCCTTCCAGCTTCGCCGCGCTCGCCGGAGCGATGGCCCTGGCGCTCACCGTGTCGCGCCGTCGCCGTTCAGTCTAACTCAGGCCCGTCACAATCGACTTCGCTTATCGCAAGCGCGCCCGGCGGGGCGCGCTTTTTTTCGAATCGCGCGCCGGTCGAGCCCACACTGCTTCTACTTTGCTGAACTGACCGACGCTCCCGTTTTTCCGAGGTAGGCAGCCTGCTTGCAGGCGCGGTTCAAAGCGTGAGCAAGCTCACCGCCTACGCGGCGCGGTTCAAAGCGCGAGCAAGCTCACGGCCTACGCGGCGAGATCAGTTTAACAAAGTAGCACCAGGCGGTTCCGCCCGCGCCGTTGCATGGCGTAAAAATCCATATCAAAGACAGGTCATAAGGCTGACGGCCCGCGCGAAAATCTGGTATCTTCGTAACCGTTACCCCCTCCTCCCCTCGCCCGCGCTCTTTACCCCCATGTCCACTCCCGCTTCCCCCGCCGCCTATTCCGCCCCCCGTCGCCAGATGTGGTTCTGGGGTGTGGGCACTGTCTCCGACGCGTTGATGATCCAGACCTTCGGGCTGGTATTGCCGATTTTCAACACGGGCTTCGGTCTCGACGCGGTGTTGCTCAGCTGGGCCGTCATGCTCCCGCGCCTGCTCGACGGCATCACCGATCCCTTCCTCGGGCACCTCTCCGATAATATTCAAACCCGCTGGGGCCGGCGGAAGCCGTTTCTCTTCGTCACCACGATCTTGGGCGCCCTGCTCGTGGCCGGTATCTGGTGGGCCGATCCTAGCTGGCCGAAGAGCTGGCAATTTGCCTACCTGATCGTCTTCGCCACGCTCTACTACATGACGTGGGGCACGTATTCGATGACTCACTACGCGCTGGGCTACGAGCTGACCGACGACTACCACGAGCGCGCCCGGGTAATGGCCATCCGCACGCTTTTCCTGCAAGCCGTGGTGGCGGTGGTGGGCTGGACCTATTGGCTGGCGCAGCGGCCGGTGTTCGGCGGTGAAATCCATGGCATCCGCTGGATCGGTGCGGGCATGGCGGTGCTCATCCTGATTGCGGGTATGGTGCCCGTGCTGTTGTGCAAAGAGCGCTTTGCAAGGGCCAACCGGAAGCACGAGCCGATCGTGAAATCGATCAAGCAGGCGGTGCGCTTAGGTGTGTTCCGCACCTATCTGGCGGTGCGCTTCTTCTCGGCCTTCGGGCTGGTGGTGTTCAACCAGCTCATTTTTTACGTGAACACCTACTACGTGTGCGGTGGCGACAAGGGGCTCGCGACCAAGATCATCGGCATCGGCACGATGTTGACGGTGGTGCTCTCGGTGGCGGTGCTGCCGCTCGTGCCACACATCAGCCGTCGCCTGGGTAAACGCCGGGCGGTGATCGTCGGCTGCGGCATCGCGCTGGTTCAAGCCTGCATCATGCCGCTGCTCTACACGCCGGCCAACCCCTACCTGCAATTGGTCGCGGCCGCGTTGACCGCCCCGCTGATCGCCATCGCAGTGGTGCTGCGCGACGCCATCGTGCCTGACATCTGCGACATCGACGAGGTGGAGAACGGCACGCGGCGCGAGGCGCTGTTCACCGCCGTGGTGTCGTTTGTCTACAAGATGGAGGTGTCGTTCTGCGTGGTGCTGGTGGGCTACCTGCTGCGCTACTCGGCCTTCGATCAGACATCGAAGATGCAGGCGCCGGAGGTGTTGACGCGCCTCCAGTGGTTCACCTTTACGCCGAACATCGTGTTTTGCGCGCTGGCGCTGTTGTTCGCGATTCGGTTTCCGATTACCGAGGCCTACATGGCCGAAGTGCGGCGCAAGCTCGATGTGCGCCGTGCGGGGCTATCGGTCGCGACGCCGGCGGCGGTGGCTTAAGTCGTGGGCCGGGGCGGCCCTGAGGCGCGTCAGGGAGAGTCACGAAAAAAACCGCGCCCAGGGAGGACGCGGCTGGAAGGTGTTAGCTCCGACGTGGGGAACGGGGGGGTGGGGGCGGGGGGGACCGAGAACGGGAAGCACCCCGACACCCCCGGGGGGGCGGGCGCG
>JANODO010000072.1:0-3974 GCA_031412735.1 Rariglobus sp.
CCCTCTTTCCTATTTCCGGGGTGATAGCTCAGCTGGTTAGAGCGTCTGCCTGTCACGCAGAAGGTCGCGGGTTCGAGTCCCGTTCATCCCGCCAGTTTATTCCCTCATCTTGAACGAGATGAGGGATTTTTTATGGCCCGATCAAAAAAGGCGCTTGAGGCATAAAAAGCGCCAAAAACCGGCCGAAAGCGGTTTTACCCCCACATTGCCCCCACACCCGCCTGCGATTAGTTCAACAGTTGGTAATCAAAGCGGGAGAACTCGGCCCATGTATCGCGTGTGGCCAGGTCTTGGCAGCACACGCCCCAGAATGTGCCGGTGAAGCCGCCGAGGTGGGAAACCCAGTCGCCGCACAGCGTGGCTTCAAACACCCGCTCGACGAGGTTCCACGTCGCATTATCGGTCGACCACGAAAAATTCAGTCCGGTGCCACGCATCTCCATGCGCAGCCACAAACCGGCCGCTGTCGCTTCGACCGGAAACTCGGCGACTTCGTGACGGGAGGTCTTGGTGTTTTCAGAAGAGAACACCCCGAGCTTCGCGCGTCCCGGCCCCGCCGAGGTCACCCGGAAATAGTGATAATGAAACCGGTCGTAGTAAGCGATGAGGCCGGCCGCCTGCTTGAAGTTGCGTGGCGCGAAACAGAGATGCGTCTCCGCCCGCGCCGCGAAATGCTGAAGCCGCCGCGCGACCAAGCTCTGGTCAAACATCGATGCGAGCGAATCGCGTCCGCGCAGGCTCAGGTAGCCCGGACGGCGCTTGAAATCCAACCACGCGGTGTCCGGCGGCTCGCGCATCGTGTTGAATTCAGGCGGCAACGTCGGACCATTGAACTCGACTCGACCGGTCGTAACCGGCCACGGGTGCACGGGGAGATCCACATCGACCGTGTCGCGCGGCGAGTTGTCTCCGTGGGCGAGACGCGGCCAGCCATCGTCGCTCCAGATGAGTTTCTGAATACCGGTTTCACGACCGAGCGGGGCGCATTTGTTTTCTTCGCGGTCGAGCACCATGCGACCCGGGCGTTGCACCGGGCGATGGCACAGGTGGACGGTGAACCACTCCCCGCGCGGTGTATCGACAAAACACCCGTGGCCCGTGGACCACATGGCAAGGTGTTCCTTTTGATAGGCGGTGAGAATCGGATTCTGAGGATGCAGCTCGTAAGGCCCGAGCAACGTGCGACTGCGGCACACGCTGATCGCGTGGCGCACCGATGTGCCGCCCTCGGCGGTGATCAGGTAATACCAATCGTCTTTTTTTAGAATGTGCGGTCCTTCGGTGATTCCAATGGGACTACCTTCCCAGAGTTTCACCGGCGCGCCGAGTAGGCGGCCCGCGAGGGCGTCGTATTCTTGCAGGATGATTCCGTCGAAACGCCGCGTGGTCGCCGCTTCGCCCGTCTGCATTTGCACGACGTATTTACGGCCGTCGTCGTCGTGAAACAGGCTCGGATCAAAGCCGCTGGAATTGAGATAAACCGGCTCGCTCCACGGACCTTCGATGCACTCGGCAGTCACCAAGTAGTTGGGCGTGTCGAGCACAACGCCGGGTCCATGATGGCGCACGTTGGTGTAGAGGAGCCAGAAACGTCCGTCGGCGTAAGTGAGGCAAGGTGCCCAGACTCCACCGGAGTTCTGACAGCCGTTCATGCTCAACTGCGAAACGCGATCCAGCGCATAACCCACCAGGCGCCAGTTTCTCAGGTCGCGCGAATGAAACAGACGCACGCCGGGAAACCACTCGAAGGTGGATGTCGCGATATAAAAATCATCGCCAACGCGGCAGATGGACGGATCGGGGTGAAAGCCAGTGAGAACAGGATTTTGAATCATATGAGGAGCAACCGACGAGAAAACCGAAGCTCATCGTTTACTTTCAAAACCGCCCGCAAAGATAAAGAAAAACTGACTCAATCTTCAGCAAAAACCCCGGACCTAAAAAATATCGGTGGTTTGTGCAAATGAGCATGTGGATTCTGCTCATTCCTTACCTGCATTCAATCAGCCAACCATGTGCTCCGAACCGCCGGAAATGACACCAGAACACAAAGGGTAAGTCGCTCCTCACATATAGAGTAAGTCAGGTCCGTGGCTTCGGCGCATGAGCTTGTGGCTGACAACCATTCCCGTGTGCGTGAAATTTCTCTAAGTTACTACATTCCGGCCCTTCCCCACCTGCTTCATTACCCTGCCCTGACTTGGCCTATTCTCTGTTTCTCTTATGCCCCACTCCCGCTTTTTCAGCCTTCTCACCTTCGCTCTGAGTCTGCTCTCGGTATCACCCGCTCTACCTGCGCAAACCGCATCCGCAGCCGACACCCGCGCTTCGCTGCCCAAGCCCACCGACCGCGCCACCTTCGAGATCGGCCGAGAATCCTTTCTCCTCAACGGACAACCCTTCGTCATCCGTTGCGGCGAGATCCACGCCGCCCGCGTGCCGCGCGAATATTGGCGCCACCGCCTTCAGATGGCCAAGGCCATGGGCCTTAACACCGTTTGCGCCTACCTGTTCTGGAACATGCACGAGCCGCGTCCCGGCCAGTTCGACTGGTCCGACCGCGCCGACGTGGCCGAGTTTTGCCGCCTCGCCCAACAGGAAGGCCTGTGGGTCATCTTGCGTCCCGGCCCCTACGCCTGCGCCGAATGGGAAATGGGCGGCCTGCCTTGGTGGTTGCTCAAGCACGACGACATCAAACTCCGCAGCCGCGATCCGCGTTTCATCGAGGCCACCCGCTCGTATCTGCGCGAGGTCGGTCGCCAACTCGCCCCGCTCCAGGTCACCCGCGGCGGCCCCATCCTGATGGTGCAGGTCGAGAACGAATACGGCTTCTACGGCAAAGACGCCGACTACATGGGAGACATTCGCCAGGCCGTGCTCGACGCCGGTTTCGATGTGCCGCTCTTCGCCTGCAACCCGACCAACCAACTCCGCAACGGTTACCGCGCCGACCTCTTCCCGGTGGTCAACTTTGGCAACAATCCCGAGGGCGCCTTCCGCGAGCTGCGCAAGATCCTCCCCGAGGGCCCGCTGATGAGCGGCGAGTTCTACCCCGCTTGGTTCGACACGTGGGGCCAGCCGCACAACAAACGCAGCCCCGAGCGCTATCTCAAAGATCTGGAGACGATGCTTAAGATGAACGCGTCGTTCAGCATCTATATGGCGCACGGCGGCACGTCGTTTGGTTTCTGGCCGGGCGCCGACCGCCCGTTCAAGCCCGACATCACTTCCTACGACTACGACGCGCCGATCAGCGAAGCGGGTTGGATCACGGACAAGTTCACGAAAACCCGCGAACTCTTCGCGCGCTATCTCCTGCCCGGCGAAACCCTCCCGGAGCCGCCTCCCGCGCCTTCCGTGATCACCTTCGCCTCGGCCCAACCCACCGGTTTCGCCCCGCTCCTCCATCAACTCCCCGACCCCACCCGCGCCGAACAACCGCTTAACTACGAAAAACTCGATCAACCGTTCGGCGCCGTGCTCTACCGCGCCGCCCTTCCCGCCGGGCCGGCCGCCACGTTGCAGGTCGAGGCCGCCCACGATGTCGGCCAGGTTTTCTTCGGCGGACAACGCCTCGGCTTCCTTGATCGTCGCAATCGCATTTATGAGGTCTCCGTGCCCGCGCGCGCGAAGCCCGAGGTGCTGGACATTCTCATCGAGACCATGGGCCGCGTGAACTTTGGCCAGGAAGTCCACGACCGCAAAGGCCTGCGCGGCCCCGTGCGTCTCGGCGGCCAGGTCATCAAAAACTGGGAAATGTTTTCCCTCCCGCTCGACAACGCGCACCTGGCACGCCTCGCCTTTAAGCCGACCCCGTCCGCCGGCCCAGGCATCCATCGCTTCGAGGTCACCTTGGCGGCCGCCGGCGACACGTTCCTTGATATGAGCACGTGGGGCAAGGGCATGGTCTGGGTCAACGGCCACAACCTCGGTCGCTTCTGGAACATCGGCCCGCAGCAAACCCTCTACGTCCC
>JANODO010000073.1:0-5242 GCA_031412735.1 Rariglobus sp.
CCTCTCTCACTATGAAATCCCTGCTCATTTTCCTCCTCGGCGGCGTTATCGGAGCCTTCGCCTACAGCCTCTACATTGCCCGCGAGGCCAATCCGCTCACCAGCGCAGTCGAAGCGCCGGCACCCGCGCCCGTTTCCCCGCCGGTCGCGCCCGCGACGACACCACCCGCGCCGCCGGCTGCCGACGGCCTCACCTTCGGCGAACGCGCGACCGAAACCACCAACGAGATCAAAGACACGCTCGCCGCGAAAGCCAAGGAGTGGCGCCTCACGCCCGATGAGATCAAACGCGAGTTGTCCGAAGGCGGAAAAATCGTCCGCGAGAAAGCCGGCGTGGCCGGCGGTAAGATGACCGACACCCGCATCGTTGCCGTGATCAAGTCCAAGTATGTCCTCGACCGCGATCTATCCGCCATGGACATCAAAGTTGAGTGCACCAGCGGCCACGTGACGCTCACCGGTTCCCTCGCCTCCATCGAACTCGTGTCGAAAGCCTTCTACCACGCCTTGGACACCGAAGGCGTCGTCAACGTGACCGCCAACCTCACGACCCCGCACTAGACTTCATCGGTAATCGGCGTGGCATGGGCGTCTCGCCCATGTTTCGGGTCCACGGGCGAGACGCCCGCGCCACGTCAAACCGCCCTCCCTTCGCAGCCACGGGCTTATACCAAATACCCCGAGGTTATAGACTTTCTTGATTGAGGGAGGGACGACCTCCGTGTCGTCCGTGCAGGCCGCAACGGACCGGACGGAGCCGGTCCCTCCCAAAGTCCGAATCTCACGGGATGTTGGTATCACGCGTTGAGCAAAAACTCCGCAGAACCCGTCGGCATGATCGTGACTTTGCCCGGGCTCTTCAGCGTGGCCTGAATGTCCAGCAGCTTGAACAGCGCCTCGGCCACCTCGGGCTGGCTCTGGATTTCGGCGAGAACATTGCCCACCACCATCGGGCGGACCGACTGCGCTTCGCCGATGCGTTGCGCCGCCTTCATGTCGGCCGAAGAGTGGATGAGCGCGACCTCGTTGTCGCCGGCCTGCTTCATCGCGGCGGTCACCTGGCGCAGGCGGTTCACGACCTTGCGCTCGATCTCGCCGATCATGCCTTTGTCGCGAAAGGCCACCTTGCGAATGTAGGTCGAGCCCATCGCAAAACCCCACTTGGCGGAGGTCGGCGACACCTCTTCGCGCACCCGGGCGGAGAGCGCGTCCCGGTTCTCCAGGAGCACGTCGAGTTTGAGATTCGAGAGTTGTTTCACGACTGCGGTGGAGACGTTGGCCTTGAGCGAGCCAAGCGGGTCGGAGTTTTGAAACAGGTAGGCTTCGGGGTCATTGACGTAGCCCTCGAACCAGATGCCGACGCCCATCGGCGCGCCTTCCTCGGAATTGACGAGTTGGTTGCGCAGGTAGGATTGGAAGATGTGCGTGGGCACGTCGTAGGCCTTGCCAAAAAGAGGCAGCAGCAAGGCGCGCGGCCCGAAGTGCGCGATGGGTAAAAAAAGGCCGGGCTCCTCAACCTTTCCGATGACTTTTCCGAAGAGGGTGTAAACCAGCACGGTGCGCTCGGGCAGCACGCGCCAGAGCTGAAACACCCGGCCGAAAAACAACACGATCGGTGTGAGCACGAAGGTGCCCACGCATCCAAAGATCACCGCGACAAAGAAAGAAATGAAATCCATGGGAGACGTGAACGCGAGGTTCGGTGCTTAGAGGTTGATGATCGTTTGGGCGGCCTTCTCGCGCAGAGGCAGGCTGGCGTTGCGCAGGTAACCATCGAGCGCGGGCTTGCCCCCGCCGGCATGCATGGCGGCGAGCGTGCGCCCGAGTTCCGCGAGTGGAGCGGCCTCGGCGGCGGCGCGGTTTTGAGCGATCTGCACGGCTTGCTCGGCCATCTTCAGCTTCTGGTCGGCGTCGGCGCGGGATTGGCTGATCGAGGCGGCGACCTGGTTTTGCATGGTGTTGATCGAGGCGAGGGCCTCGTCGACATCAGTCGGCGGGTCGATGGTGGTGATGAGCGCGGCGTCGAGCTCGACCCCGTAGCGGGCCGCAGTCTTGCGGCAGGCATCTTCCATGTAGCGGTTGATGCTGGAGAGGTTTTTGCGCAGGTCGTTGATCGAGACGCCCTCGACCGCGCCCTCGCGTTGCTCGCCTTCAAAGGTCGCGATGCGGTCGCGCAGGACGGAGATGAAAAACCCGATCACGTGCACTTCGGGGCGCGCCACGCCGAACAGGTAGGCGTAGAGGTTGCGCTCGCAGGGCTTCCAGCGGATCTGGCCGTTGATGGCCACCGTGAGGTTGTCCTTGGTGACCGCGTCGATGGTGGTCTGCTTTACGTCCGGATCCCACGTGAGGTCGGTCGTCTGAATGGTCATGTCGACCCGGTAAAGCCGCTGCCACGGCCACTTAAAATACGGGCCGCCCGGCGGGATGACCCGGATGTTGGGGTAGTTGTAACGCGCCTTCTCCTCGTCTCGAAGGAGGGCCCCGAGCACCGGGTCGTCGGCCGTCGTGCCGGGCACGCGTTGCACACGGCGAAACGTCGCGATGATCCCACGCTGGGTGGGGCCGATTGTGTAGACACCAAACAGCAGCGTTAAACCCGCCGCCAAACCAAGACCGAAAAACAAGCCGATCAGAGAGGTCATAAGTTAAAGAGCCGTTGAACCGGTAGGGGCTCCACAACTCAACCGTAACCCAGCGGGGCGGTCACCGCAGGTCAATGGCCGTCTGGTGCCAAAGCCGTTACAGGCTTTGTTTTCCCAAAACTATCGGTTGGATCTACACGATGCTCACGCCCGCCGTCCCTCCGATCCCCCTTCACCCCGCCGGCCCGCAACCGGGTCGTTATCGGCACTACAAGGGCAAGGACTACCTCGTCCTCGGCGTCGCCCGCCACTCGGAGAACGCCTCTGAAGAGCTCGTCGTCTACCGCCTGCTCTATGGCGACCACGGGCTCTGGGTGCGCCCCCGCGCGATGTTTCTTGAAACCGTCGACATCGACGGTCGCGTGCAACCACGTTTCGCCTACGTCGGCCCGGCCTGAGCCGCACCTCTCCGATCGTTCGCCGCACACGCACGCACCCCACCTGTCCCGCCCTCGCATGCACGCCGACGACCCCGAGCATCATAAAATCCGCTTTGCCCGCATCCGCCGGGTGAAGAACTTCCTGCGCTTCATGCCCCGCCGGGCCGTGCTGCACAAATACCCGCTCGTCGGCCGTTTTGCCGCCCTCGCCCGCCAACGCTCCTACCTCTGGTCCTTCAAAACCGCGCACGTTCGCCCCGCGCTCTACGTAGGCTCGATCCTTTCCCTCATGCCGGCGATGGGCGTGCAAATCCCCGTGGCCCTCATCCTGGCGGTCCTGCTTCGCGGCAACTTTATGATTTTTGGCGGACTTCAATTTATCGCCAACCCGGTCACCGCCGTGCCCGTTTACTACGGCACTTACCAGCTCGGCAAAGCCGTGATCAACGCCTCCGGCTTCGGCCCCAGCATCGAGCTCGCGGCCTCCCCGCCGACGCCGCTCGCCGCCCCCTTGTCCACCGGAGCCATGTCAACCCCGCTCAGGGCCTCGCCCTCGCCGGGTTCACCGCCCGCCGAGGTCACCTGGACCCAAGGCCTCGGCACGCGCATCAACGCCCTGCTCCTCGGTGGCCTGATCGCCGGCTCCTTGCTCGGCCTGTGCCTCGATTGCCTCTGGCACCTGGGCGCGCGCCAGGCCTCCCGCCACAGACGCAACGTTCTCGCCCGCAAAAACGCTTCCGGCTCGACGAGCCTCTCGCGGGATTCACAGTAGGCACTTGATGCCCGGTTTTCACCGCCTCGTTTCCTCGGCCCTGCTCCTCACCCTCGCGACCGGGCTGATCGGGTTCACCGGCTGCCGCTCCAAATCGCCTCCGCCCAAGCCCACGCCTGCGCGCACCCTGCCCACCGCGCCCGCCGCCATCCCGGCCGTCTCGGCCCCCGCACCGGTGGTCTTCCCCGTGATGCTTGGCGTGGACACGCTCGAAGCCACCGGCTTTCGCGCCGTGGCCGGTAAAAAAATCGGCCTGCTCACCCACACCGCCGGCGTCAACCGCCGGGGCGAAAGCACGATCGACGTCCTGCGCCGCGCGCCAAATACCAAGCTCGTCTCCCTCTTCGCCCCCGAGCACAGTCTCAGCGGCAACATCAAGGCGTCCGTCAACTTCGAGGACTCCGTCGACAAGCGCACCGGCCTGCCGATCTATTCGCTCCACGGCAAAAACCGCAAACCCACCGCCGCCCAGCTCAAGGGCTTGGACGCCCTGGTCATCGACCTGCAGGACATCGGCGTGCGCTCCTACACCTACAACGTGGTGATGCGCTACGCCATGGACTCCTGCTTTGAGAACAACGTGGAGGTCATCATCCTCGACCGGCCCAACCCGCTCGGCGGCTTCAAAGTCGACGGGCCCCTCCTCGACCGCGAACATTTCAGCGGCGTAGGGGCTTTCCGGATACCTTACGTCCACGGCCTCACCCTCGGCGAACTCGCCAAGCTTGCCGCCAGCGAGCCCGGCGTGCTCGCCGTCACCGAGTCCGTCCGGCGCAAGGGCCGCGTCACCGTCGTGCCCATGCGCGGGTGGCGTCGGAGCATGCGTTGGCCCGAGACCGGTCTCACGTTCGTGCCCACCTCGCCGATGATCCGCGATTTCCCCGCCGTGATGGGCTACGCGATGATCGGCCTCGGCTGCGAATACAGCGGCTTCAGACACGGAATCGGCACCCAACATCCCTTCCGCGGACTCACCTTCAAGGGCATCACCGCCGACCGCCTGATCCGCGATCTCACCGCCCTTAAAATTCCGGGTCTCGCTTATCGCAAGGTCACCGTTCCCGACGGCCCCGGGAAACCGCCCAAGGAGGGCGTCTACGTCGAAGTGGTCGATTGGCAGGCCTGGCGCCCCACCGAGCTTAGCTTCGAGCTCATGCGCCTCGCGTGTCGCTACGACCCGCCAAACCCCTTCCTGAAAGCCACTCCCGTCCAGGCCCGCAGCTTCAACATCCACGTCGGTTCCACCGCTTGGTGGGAGGCCCTCAAGCGCGACGGCGCCCGCGTCGACGTCGAGGGCAATATCGCCGCCTGGCGCACCCAGGCACTCAATTACCAGCAGCTCACCCGCCAATACTGGCTCTACAACTAACCGCAAAGTAGACGCGGCGTCTCGCCGCGGTTCTCCAGCAACGCGGCGAGACGCCCCGGCTACATTTACCCCAAACC
>JANODO010000074.1:0-13971 GCA_031412735.1 Rariglobus sp.
ACCCTTGGTTGATTTATGAGTGCTCATAGGCACCCGCAGGCTTGTAACATTCCGCTCCCTCTACCAACTTGCACCCAACGTGCGCACCTCCCGCTTACTCCACCCTCCCGCACCCCACCGCCGCGCAGCGGCTTGGTTCAACCAGTCGCTACAGACAATGACCACAGCTGTCACGGATCGTGCTTCGAGCAGCACGCTCCGCGCCAGCTGCGGTCATGTCTGACCTAAGACGTTCGGCAATGAAAACTTGACAAGCGGCAAGGCATGGACAGCTTAACGTCCATATGAGAGCCATTACCTATACTGCTGCACGCGAAAGCCTCGCTTCGACCATGGATCATGTCTGTGTTGATCATGACCCTGTTATCATTACGCGTAATCGTGATCAAGCCGTTGTTATGATGTCACTTGAGGACTACGAGTCCCTGCAGGAAACGGCTTATCTTCTTCGTTCACCTGCGAATGCGCGTCGCCTTCTTGATTCAATTTCAGAACTAAAGGGAAGTGGCGGCGTTACGAAGTCGTTATCCGATCTTACCACGTGAACATTCAGTTTTCATCTCGTGCGTGGGAAGATTATGTTTATTGGCAGCAATTTGATAAGAAAGTCCTGAATAAGATTAATGATTTGCTTAAGGATATTTCTCGGAATCCATATGAAGGCATTGGTAAGCCTGAGCCCTTGAAGCATGCTTTAAGTGGCTATTGGTCGCGTCGTATTACTGACGAGCATCGTTTGGTTTATAGAGTCGAAGGTGATGTTCTTAAGGTTGCGCTGGTTCGTTACCACTATGAATAGAGCTACAGAGCCGAACCAGGCGCTACAGCGAATGACCACGCTTGTCACGGATCGTGCTCCGAGCGGCACGCTCCGCGCCAAGCGCGGTCATCGCTGAGCTTAAACGTTAGGCAGAATGAAAACTGTGCACAACGAAACCCTTGCCCGCATCTGCGGATTTGCTCGTGACTACCACGCCGGCGGGATGTCTCCGCGTTCGCTATTTGATAATTCGAATTACCACCAGTTTTCATCGAAAATCACGGTTGCTGCAATTTCGAGCTATATCAGAGGGACGAGCCGAGGGGGTCGGGCCGTTACATAGATACATTTTGTCTGTTCGCGATGTTCTCAATGCACGAGGCGGCACAGATCGCGCCAGGAGAGCTTTCACAGAACGTGAGCCGAAGGGGTCGATTCGATTTTTGTGAGTTCCTAGCCTGTTTCCAAAGGTGCATTACCGTCCTCTTGTTACTCGCGCGACGGTCTTGGTATCCTGCCCTCACGCCACCGCCTCCAATGCAACAACTTAGAACTAATAAAAATCGGATTGCCCCTTTTATTAGCGGCGAGAAGTAGTGGAGATTTGGGGAAGTAGCGGTCCGCCGACGCGTCGGGCGCTATGGCGTGATGTCGTAGAGGCACGGTCTAGGGTGTGTCGGGTTAAGAAATCAGCCCATCGCTGAAGCTCTACGAGCGAGGGAGAAAGGACACTGGGCCGGCGTTGCCCTCGGCGGCATGGCCCGCTGGGCCACCTCCGCCTTGGTCACCTTGGCCGAGTGCCCTTTCTCCCTCGCGGCTGGTCCGGTTTCTTTCCCAGACACACCCTAATGGTCGGGAACGAAAGGAAGCCCGATTTGTCGTGGTCATCGCGCGGACGCAGCAAGTAGTGCGTCAGTTTCTCGCGGGCGACGATCGAGTCGGGCGGCAGTTTCATGCTCAGCCTCGAAGGCGTTTGACCTCGGGCCATAGAGGCGCGGTCGCGTTGTTGTCCAAGTAAATCACGTCGCGACGTAATGACGCATGCGTCATTACGTCAACGACGTGGCGACTTCCTGTGGCTGCGGTTTCTTTTTCGTGTCTTTGGTGTGTTTGGCGAACTGTCGCTGCGCTCGAAATGGGGTGAACCGAATCGGATTTCGCGGGAACGGGGCCTACTTCACGGTTCCGGCTTCCTGCGTGGCGCCGGCTAGCAGCACGACGTCGTCTTCAGTGTAGGCGGCGCGGTCGGGGCCGGCGGTGCGGAGCTCGACGGCGTTGCGCGAGATCGCGTGAAACACGTAGGGCGTGCCCCAGCGGTCGCGCAGCTCGCCGGTGGCGGGATTGATCGCGGCGGCATCGCGGGGGAGCAGGCCGATGCGTTGTGGGTTCGCGCCGGCGAGGGCGTTGACGAGTTGCGCGTTGTCACCAAAGGCCGGATACGCCTCGAACCGCTCGCGGTAGAGCGATAGGATGTTTTGCAGAATACGCAGGTCGTCGCGGGCGGTTCCGCCCGGTGCGTTCAAGCCGTCGGCCAGCGGGGAGCGCGGGAGCGACGCGCTCGCCGCCATGGCGGCGAGCGCGGGGCGTTCGGGTGCGAAATTGGCGGCGGGATGAGGCGCGATCACCGGGGGCGGCGCCGGGGGTGGGACCACCTCGGCCGTGGGCGGTGGAGGATCTTTACGGATGCAATGAGGGATGATTGATGCCGCGATGACGCCCACCAGGGCGATTGCCGGGAGCGTGAGGAACGGGCTGTTTCCGAGGAATCGTGTCATACCAGGGGAATAAGGATTTGAGCTTTTGGAGGCCGTCCGCTTGCGGACGCTCAGAGCGCCTGCAAGCAGGCTGCCTACAACGAATGGGCACAATCAGTCGGGACGTTGGTATCACAGGTTCGGGTGCATGAAGCCCAGGTCGCGGCGGGCGAAGCGGCCGAGGTTGGGCAGGACGGATTCGAGGTTGGTGTCGCTCACGCCGAACCAGCGGGCGAGGGTCGCGGCGTATTCGTCGGTCGAGATGCCGGGAATCCAGGCGCCGCGGTCGCCCGTGTCGTCGGGCCCGCCGGATTGAAGCACGGGCATGCGGCCGATGAGGCGGCCGCCGTTCACGCCGCCGCCGACCACCATGTGGTGCCCGCCCCAGGCGTGGTCGCTGCCTTTGCCATTGGTGGAGTAGGTGCGGTTAAAGTCGGACGCGGTGAAGGTCGTCACTTCGTTGGAGAGGCCGAGGGTGACGGTGGCGTTGTAGAAATCGGCGATGGCGTTGGAGAGCTGCGCGAGGAGGGCGCTGTGATCGTTGAGCTGGTCGTCGTGAGTATCCCAGCCGCCGAGCGAGGCGAAGAAGACCTGGCGGCGCATGGCGAGGGCGTTGCGCGAGGCGATCAGGCGCAGGATCATGTGGAGCTGGGCGGCGACGCGGGTGAGCGTGCCGTCGGGGTTGCGCGAGTTAGGGAACAGGTTCAGGTCGCCGGCCACGGCACCGGTCGTCGGGGGGGTGCGGTCGTAGCGCGGGATGTTGGCGAGGGTGGACTTGAGGAGCGTGTCGTTGGAAATGGCGCGCTTCATGATGGCGGCGTATTCCTGCTCGAAGAGGTGGCCGTAGCTGCGGTCGAGGGTGTCGCGGACGCCCTGCATGTGTTGCTGGCGAGGGGCCCAGGTGGCGTCGTATTCGCTGAGGCCGATGCTGCCGTTGGGGGTGACGTGGTATTGGAAAACGTCTTCGCCGACTTGGAAGAAATTATTCCCGGCGAGGGAGATGTTCATCGAGATCTGCGAGCCGGTGTTGAGGGCTTGCAGGTGGTCGGCGAGGCGGCCACCCCAGCCGATGCGGCGGGTGGCGTCGGGCACGGAGGTCTGCCACTGGACCTGCTGGTCGTTGTGCGAAAACAGGTAGGGCGGGATGGCGGCGCCGCCGGATTTGTATTCGGTCTTGGTCAGCGGGGCGACGAGCGTGCCGGCGTTGACGATCATGGCCATCTTGCCGTCGGCGTAGGCGGGGGCGAGGCGGCTCATGGCAGGGTGGAGCGCCCATTCGCGTCCGTCGCCTCCGGTGGGCACGGGCAGGCGCACGAGATCGGTGCGGGGCAAGGCGAGGATGCCGCGCGCGGCGGCGTAGGCGGCGTAGCCGGTCGTGTCGTAGGGGACGAGGGTGTTGTTGGCGTCGTTGCCGCCGTAGAGAAAGAGGCAGACGAGGGCTTTATAGTCGTTGCCAGGCGGGAGGGTTTGCGCGGAGAGCGTGGAGTTAAACAGGCGCAGGGTGCCCATGGTGCTGAACAGGCCGGCGAGGCCGAGGCCGGCGCAGGCGCCTTGTCCGAGAAACTGGCGGCGGGTGAGGGGTGTGCTCATGCGGGGCGGGGTTTATTTCTGGATCACGTATTCGGGCGACACGGCGATCAGGTGGGCGCCGGTGCGGATGATATCGAGGCGACGGTTGCGCAAGGTGGTCGGGTCGTTGGTGGGGAAATACCACGAGGGCAACGTGGCGAACACATTCATCAAGGTGGCGCGCAAGGCGGGGCTCATGCGCCCGTCGAGGAGCTTGAGGGAGAGCGCGTCGAGGAGGGCGGTTTGGTTTTGGGCGGCGGTGAAGATCGGGCGTTCGAGCACGGCGAGTTCGGCGTTGAAATCGGCGCGCAGGATGATGTTGGGATTAGTCGTGGCGTGGTAGGGGAGCGTCGGGTCAACCAACTCGGGCGTCCAAACGCCATAGAAGGCGGCGCTGTGAATCTGGTTGGCTTCGTTGATGACGGTCGTCTCCGAAGTGATCTGGAACTCGGGTGAAAGCAGGCCGGCGGCGGCGATGCGGCCGGGCTGGGCGAAGACGGGCTGGTAGAAGTTAAACACCGACGGCGAGATCTGCGGGACTTGGTGCGTGAGGCTGTATTGGTAATTAAGGAAGAGGCGGGCGTCACCGACGCGGGGAGAGCTTGGCGGGAAGGCGCGGAGGAACTGCGTAAGCCGCAGCACGGGTTCGCGACGTTTACCTCGCGTGTAGGTATCGAGCGGGGCCGAGGAACGCGCCTCGTAATCAAGGAGCACGGCGCGGAGCGTGGCGGCGAGGTCGCCGCGCACGCCTTGACCGTTGTTCGTGAAAGCCTGCGCGACCCGGTAAACGTAGCCCGGCGAGGGGTTGCTGGTGACGAGGCGCTGGATGAGCTGGCGAGCGATGAAAGGAGGGACGTTGGGGTGGTTGAAGAGCGTGTCCAGGGCGAGATCGAGGGCGGCTTGGCCGTCGGTGCCGGCCGGTATGACCGCGCCGCGCACGAGGCGTTTTTCGGCGGTGTCGTGGTATTCCGGATAGAACGTCATCGGGCGGGCGAGGTCGGAGCCGTAGAGAAACCAATCGAGGCGGGAGGCGACGGAGCCGGTGCCGCCATCCCAGCGGGGCGGGTTGGCGGGGTCGTAGTGGGGACCCCAGCCGGTGAACACGTGGGCCAGGCCGACGATATCCGCCTGCGTATAGGTCGGGATCGGGAGGCCGCGTGCGTCGAGGCGCAGCGTGCCGTCGGGGTGCAGTTCGTTCAGCCCGATGGTGAACAGCTGCATAATCTCGCGAGCGTAGTTTTCGTCGGGTTGTTGTCCGGTCTCGGGATCGGGCCGGCGGTTGCGAATCATGCTGAGGTAGAGGCCCATCACGGGGCTGCGCGTCACGTCGCCCAGCAGTGCGCGGAAGTTGCCGAAGCTGTGCCGCAGGAGCAGATCGTAGTAGAGCGTAATCTCGCGGTGGCTGGCATCGAGCGCGCCTTCCTGTGAGGTGACGAGAATCTGGGAAAGGCACCACGCCATGCGCTGGCGGAGCTGGTCAGGCGCGGTGAGCGCGTGTTGCCACCAGGCCTCCTGGCGCGGTGTCTGCCAGCCGGGAAAATCGTCGGCCGGGTTGCGCGCGGCGAACTCGGCCCGGCGTGTAGTGAAATAGTCGATATGGTAGGTCGGCGCGGTCGCGAACTGGTCGCCGATCCAGTCGGAGTAACCGCGGGTTTGCACGGCGGTGATCGCGGCCGGGTTGACGCCGAACGTCGATTGATTGAGGAAGCGCGCGGCGTCGGCGGGCGTGAACGCACCCGTGGGCAACGCGGGTGGCGGCGCCGGCATCGGCATAGTCGAGGAACCGGCGACGACAGAGAACAAGCCGGTGATTTCGGCGCTGGGTTGTCCGGTCGTGGTGACGCGCACCCAGAGCCGGCCCTCGCGCAACGCGGCGCGGATCGCATCAGCGCTCTGGCCGGCGGCGGGTGCGAAGGCCCAGGTGAGCGCGCCCACTTGCTGGGTGCCCAGCGCGAGCACGACGGGACCGGAGCCGCCGGTGGTTGAGATGAACAATTCGGCCCCGGTGGGCGGCGTGCCGAGCGCGCTGTGGGTGAGCGAAACGGTCGCCGAAAGGCCGTTGCCCATCATGCGCACCGAAGCCGTGCCCCAGCCTCCGGAGACGACGCCCTCGGGTGGGCGCAGCGCGGCGACGAATATCTCATCCGGGGCGTCGTCGATCGTCACGGTCGCGTTGACCGGTTCGCCGAGGTCGTGGCTGGCGGGGGAGGTTTGAAGCGTGACGGTGACGGTCTCCGTGTTTTCCAGCGTGGTGTCGGCGCGGGGCACGAGGGTGATGTCGGCGTTGGTTTGCCCGGCGGGAATCGTGACTGTGCCGGAGAGCGGCTCGTAGTCGGTTCCCGCAGTGGCGGTGCCGCTCACGGTGTAGGTGACTGTGACCGGTTGGACGCTGCCCGAGCGAAACACGGTGAGGCGGGCGGGCGACAGGTTGGATTCGTAGGCGCGCGCCGTGCTGGCACCGATGGTGATGCGGTTGCGCGCGGCGAGCGCGGCAGCGATGGCGTCGCGGTCGGGCACGCGCGGGGCCGTGGTGGTGTCGGTCGGGTTGTAACCCAGAAACAGCTCCTCGGCGTCGGTCGCCCCGTCGTTGTCGGAATCCGCATCCTCGACTTTGATGCGGAAGAATAAACGTCCGCCGTTGGCCTGGCGTGTGGCCAGCGATTCGGGCGAGGGCGCGTAGTAGCGCGAGGAAAGCGGCTCGCGCACCGGGTCGAGCCCGGGACCGGTCCAGGCAACGGTAAAATGATCGCCGCCGGTGCCTTCGATGTGGACGAATTCAAAGTAGTAGGCGCGGCCCCCTTCAAGCGGGAGCAGGGCGGAGGTCTGCTCTGCGGAAAGGTTCCACTGGCCGGCGTTGGCCCAGGTCGCCACGTAGGCAACGCGGCGTTTGTTGGCCGCCGTGGCGTCGGTCGATAGCCAGAACTCGGAGGTGTCATCGCTGGTCACGAAAAACCGGTAGTTGCCGGTCTCCGGGGGCACGAGCCAACCGGAGACGTGGTGGCCGAAGCGGTCGGTGTTCGGGGAAGTTTGCGGCAACGTCAGGACGGTCAACGCGACCGTCGCGGCGGGCGCGGGCGTGGCGCTGGTGACATACCCGCGAATCGTGTTGATGGAACTGTTGGCCGGCAGGTTTTCCCAACGAAGCACGGGGAAGGCGCCGCTCTCGAAGGTCCGGGCGAGGTCGAGGGTGTGCGTGACCGTGCCGCCGTCGCCCTGCTTGGTCGTCTCCAGTTCCGACCACGTGACGAGATCGGTCGAGGCTTGGATGCGGTAGCGCTTGCCGGCCACGGACGGCCAGGCGAGCTGGGCAGTCGGCGACGATGCGGCCGCGTTAAGGTTAAGCGACGTGATGCGCAGGTGAGAGGCTGGGTTTCGCGGATCGGTGCCGGCAATGGATTCGGCGTGGTTAGAGCGGCCATCGCCGTCGCTATCCGCCCCGGGCAAGAGGGGAGCCGCGCCTGCCGGAGTGTGCGCCCGCACCCAGACGTCGCTCATCGCATCACCGTCGTCGTCGATCACCGCTTGAACGGGCGCGAGAGAAAACAGCACCCAGCTTGCGCAGGCCAGGGGCAGACGGAGGGGCGACGGAAACCGCATGAACTTAAAGAGCACGGTGGGAGGTGCCCGGACGCAAGAACGGGCTCTTTTCCTGCAGTGTGGAGAAGCGCTTTCGCGAGAATTTAACGTTCCCGCGAGTTTCCGGGCTTGGGCGTGTTTCTGAAAGACCTCAGGGAGTCGAACTCTGCGTGCTCGGACGGGACCGGGAGGTCCCGTCTCCATTGAGAGGGAAAGCCGGCTGGGCCGGCGTTGTCCTCGGCGGCACGACCCGCTGGGTCGCCTCCGCCTCGGCCGTCTTGGCCAAGCCCGCCCTTCCCTCTCACGCCAGCCTGATTTATTTCAAAAACACGCCCCAAAACGCGATTCGAATTGCGGAAATCAGGCTTGGGCTTGCGCCTGCGTAACTCTGTGTTTCGGTGCCAGCGATGCCGCTCGACCACGCCGCCTTGCACGCCGCCTTTGCTGCCACGCCTCTTTTTGAGGACAAGAGCTGGCGTCTTTCCCCCGACGCGTGGGCGCTTACGCCGGCGCAGGCCGCCGAGTTGGCCGAGATCGGCACGGCATGCCTCGACTATCACCAGGCCCTCGAAACGCTCTACCTGCGCTCAGCCGCCGGAAAAAACCTGTTGCGCAACAAACCGCTGCTTACGCCTTGGGTGGCCGACTACCTCGACCGCGGAAAACCCGACCACCTCGTCGCCCACGCGCGTGACCCGAAGAATCGCGGCGTCTTCCCGACCGTGCTCCGACCCGACCTGCTCCTGACGGACGAAGGTTTCGTCATGACCGAACTCGATTCCGTGCCGGGCGGCATCGGGCTCACCGCGTTTCTCAACCGCTTGTATTCATCCTCTGGCGACGTCATCGGCGCGGACGACGCGATGATCCGCGGGTTCTACGGATCGCTTGCCCCGCTCCGCCCCGAAATCCGCAATCCGCTCATCGCCATCGTGGTCTCCGACGAGGCCTCGACCTACCGCCCGGAAATGCGCTGGCTCGCCGAGCAACTTCAACTTCAGGGCAAGCGGGTGTTCTGTCTCGAACCGGACGACATCTTTCCGCTTGGCTCCCAGCTCTGTTTCGACGTGGAGGGCAACCCGGAGAAAATCGATATTATCTATCGTTTCTTCGAGTTGTTCGATTTGGAGAACATCCCGACGGCGCACTATTTTTTCGAGGCTTGGGCGGCGGGCGAGGTCGCCATCGTTCCGCCGATGCGGCCCTACCAGGAAGAGAAACTCGGGCTCGCCCTTTTCCATCACCACCTGCTGCAAGACTACTGGGCCGAGACCCTCGGGGGCCGCTCGCTCAAACTCCTTCGCAAGCTCATTCCCCAGTCGTGGGTAATCGACGCCGCTCCGCTGCCGCCCGGGGCCGTGCTCGACGGACCGAAGGTCGGCGGACGCTCGCTCAGCGATTGGCGTCAACTCGCCGGGGCGTCTCAGAAAGAGCGCGATCTGATCATCAAAATCTCCGGTTATCACGAGAGCGCCTGGGGTGCCCGCAGCGTGGTGCTCGGCAGCGATTGTTCGCGCGAGGAATGGCAGGGCGGCATCGACGTGGCCATTGATGACTCGCCGCGCAATCCGCACATCCTTCAAGACTACAAAAAGCCCCGCCGAGCTAAACACCGGCTTTACGATCACGCTCACCCGCATGTGGCCCGCGAAGTCGATGGGCGCCTGCGCTTGTGCCCGTATTATTTTGTGACAGGCGGGAAAGCCGTGCTCAGCGGCGCGCTGGCGACGTTCTGCCCGCCCGATAAAAAGATCATCCACGGCATGCAGGACGCCGCGCTGTTGCCGAGCCGCGTGGTTCAGCCGCCGGCGTAAAGGGAGGGACGACCTCCGTGTGGTTCCGTTCGGGAGCCGAATGGACGACACGGAGGTCGTCCCTCCCTTCACCGCCGCAGTGATTTTCCTTCCCGAATCACGGCTTTTGCGGCACCCGTTAACGCTACGTTATGAAGGTTACCGGCCTCGCCCTTGTTCCACCTCCCACGGCCGCCGACCTGCCCAAGGTCACGCCCGAGTTGCTCGCCTCCGTGCTGGCCCGCTACTCGCGCTCCAACGAGGGTATCCATGCGATTATGGACAAGGTCGATCTCACCAACCCCGATGCGTCCATCGACCGCATCCTCAAGTTTGTGGATTACGGCCACGCCTCCATCGGCGGGCTCACCGGTGGCCTCGCCATCGCCATCGACGATGTGTCGATGTGGCTCGCGTATAAAATTTTCGAGATCGCCCAGATGGCCGACGGCCAGGAGTCGTCTACGCGCTACATCACGATGGACGCGGCCAATCTCCCCACGCCCGCCGAGATCGGCATCCCCGATGACCTCGCGCCGCGCTGGCAGGCGCTCATGGCGAAATCGTTCGCCGCTTATAACGCCGAGTATTCCCGCCTCGATGCGCTTGGTGTCGCCGAGCCCGACCGCGTGCGCGTTCCCGCTGACGCCAAGCCTGCCGTCGTCACCCGTATCCGCAAAAACTACGCCCTCGACCGCGCCCGCTATTTCATCCCGTTCGCCACGCGCACCAACCTCGGCCTCGTCCAGACCTCCCGCATGTGGGCGACGACGGTGAAGCAACTCGACTCGCTCCCGCAGCCCGAGGCCCGCGCCGCCGCGAAGCTCATCCGCGAGGAACTCGTCAAGATGTCGCCGCGCCTCACGCGCCATAGCATCGCCGAAAAATCCTATCAAGAGCAGGCGCAACAAGAGCTCGCCACCTCGCTGCGTCTCGGCCTCGCCCGTCTCTCGACCGCGCCGCTGGCGGACGAAGTCTGGGTCAACGTTGATCGCAGCGTGCCTCCGTTCCTGGCCGAAGAGCAACCCATGGCCGAGGCACTCCGCCACCGTGCCAACCGCTATGGCTATCAAGGCACCGCCACCCGCCGGATGCGCGTGAGCTTTGCCTGGAACAACATGGCCATCGCCGAGCTGCGCGACCTCAACCGCCACCGAACCGGCCATCGCTACACGCCGCTCATTCAGGCGGGGTTTTACCTCCCGCCCGAGATCACGCACGCCGCCCACCAGCCGCTGCTCGACGAGCAGGTCGCGCTTACCCGCGAGCTCATGCAGCGCGGCTCGCCGGCGTATGTTTACTCGCTGCTCTTGGGTGCGCAGACGCCCTTCGAGCACAGCACCCATGCCGACAAGTTTATCTATGAAGCCGAATTGCGCACTGGCATGGGCGCTCACTACCGCTACGCGGATCACCTGAGCGCGGTGCTGCACGCCTTTTTCGAGCAGGTTCCCGAGGCCCGCCAGTGGGTGGTCGAAGGCACCGCCGAACCGGAATAAGGGAGGGACGACCTCCGTGTCGTCCGTTTGGAATCAATGGAGCACGAGCGGACGACACGGAGGTCATCCCTCCCTCTCGCCGTAGGTTAAGCTTGTCCGCCCATGGCCGTCTTGTTTCATTCCGGTCTTCTTTATGAGGTCCGCGCTACCCCTGTTCCTCGTTCTTTCCGCCGTGATCCCTCTCGCGCTTCACGCCGAAGATCCGTCGCGGATCGACGCCGAGAAAAAGAATAGTCAACTCGCGCCCTCGCCGGACAACGCCGACATGCCGCTTTCGCCTTCGCGCGAGACCAACCAGCGCCCCTTCCTGCGCAACGACAACGTGCAGGACCAGCGTTTCAGGGCCCCCGAAATGATCGAGCGCAAAGACGCCGCTATCGGTGATCGCCGTGCGCCCATCGACATGAAGGAGAAACGCGAAAAGACCATCATTGATCGCAAAGACTACCCGAAGCCCGAAGTCCGTGAGCGCGAGATGAACCGCCACGACGGGGAAAAATCCATCATTCAGCCCAAGGGCGACCAGGTGAAGACCTACGACAAGGTGTCCAAATACCAGAGTCGGATGCAGGACGCTTCGGCATCGGCCCAGCGTCAGCCGTCCTTTGAAAAGCGGACCACGTTCGAAAACCTCAATCGCTTCATTTTCAAGCGCAACGGCCCGGGTAGTGAAGGCGGCAACGCGGTGGTTTCCACCGCCGGTGGTCCTCCTCCCGAGTCGCAGGACACGCACACCAGGTATCAGATCGACTGGAACCAACCGACGGCCACGCCCTAGTAGCGAGGCATTCGTCATTCCGGCGCGCGCCCGCACCCGCGCGCGCCGGTCTGTTCCCTTACTCGTCGTCGATCTGGATCTCCTTATTGCGATGGCGCGGGCAGCCGGCGCGGAGCCAGCCGGTGATGAAACGGTCGATGTCGCCGTCGAGCACACCCTGCGTGTCCGATGTGGAAACACCCGTGCGCAGGTCCTTCACCATTTGGTAGGGCTGGAGCACGTAGCTGCGGATCTGCGCGCCGAAACCAATCTCGCCCTTGTCCCCGTAGAATTTATCCATCTCGGCGCGTTGTTCGTCCTGACGCTTTTCGTAGAGACGGGCCTTCAATACGTTCATCGCGGTGGCCTTGTTCTTAATCTGCGAACGTTCGTTTTGGCAAACCACCACCGTGTTGGTCGGGATGTGAGTGATACGCACGGCGGAGTCGGTCGTATTGACGCCCTGACCGCCTTTGCCCGAGGAACGGTAAACGTCGATGCGCAGTTCGTCCTCGGGAATGTCGATTTTGATTTCGTCGGTGATCTCCGCCACGACGTCGACCGCGCAAAACGAGGTGTGGCGGCGGGCGTTGGAATCAAACGGGCTGATGCGCACGAGGCGGTGAACACCACGCTCGGCTTTGCAATAACCGTAGGCGTTTTCGCCTTTGATCAGAATGGTCGCCTTCGAAATACCGGCGGTGTCGCCGGGCTGGACGTCCATCAGCTCGGTTTGGAATCCGCGGCGTTCGGCCCAGCGGTTATACATGCGGTAAAGAATATCGGCCCAGTCGTTGGACTCGGTGCCGCCGGCACCCGCCTGAATGGAGAAGATCGCGTTGTTGCGGTCGAACTGGCCGGTGAGGAAGGCACCGATCTCGATCTTGTCGAGTTCGGGAATCATGGCCTCGACCTGCGTGGTCAGCTCTTTGCCGAACTCGTCTTTTTCGTCGGGCGAGCCGGCTTCGATCAGCTCCAGCATCACGTCCAAGTCGGCGACGCGTTTGCGGAAATCGACGACGGGGAGGACGGCGCGTTTCAGGCCGTTGACCTTGCCGATGTGTTTTTGAGCACGCTCGTTATTGTCCCAGAAGGTGGGATCGCCCATCTGGGCATCGAGGGCCTCTATCTCGCGAAGCTTTTGTTCGCAGTCAAAGAAACCTCCATAGATGCCCTGCGCGCTTCTTGATGTTTTCGATGTGGTTGAACGTTTCGGGTAAGACCATGACGGGAAAAGTAAACGGTTATGACCGCAATGCGCGCGAGGAGGCGCAAGGCCGAATGTGGGCGGCACAGCATTCTTTCGCCGGTAAGCGGCCTGCTCGCCGGCGCATTCGGAGCGCGAGCAAGCTCGCGGCCTACGCGAAACGCCTTGGCCGGCCCTTCAGATCTGGAAATCGGTGCGCCCGCTGCTCTCGTGCAAACCGCACTCGCGCTTGAGGCCGCCGAAACGCGTCTGCTCCTCGGTCATGCCGGCTTCCAGCTTAGAGGTGCTGTGCCAGTCGCCGACGGACACGTAACCTTCTTCCCAGAGCGGGTGATAGTTGAGCCCGTGCTCGGTGAGGTAGCGGTGCACGGTGCGGTTGTCCCAGTCGATGATCGGGTGAACTTTGGCGATCTTGTTCTGGTGTTGCACGACGGGCAACTGGCCACGCGTGCTGGCCTGCGAACGGCGAAGGCCAGCAAGCCAGGCGGTCGCCCTGAGATCACGCACGGCGCGGTCCATGGGCTCGACTTTGTTGAGGTGGTTGTAGCGCTTCAGCCCGTCGAGACCCTGCTCCCATTGCTTGCCGTGCAGTGCTTCCTGTTGCGCGGCGGTCTGGGCGGGAACGTAGGTCTTGAGGTTGAGATCGAGCTTCTTGGTGAGCTCGGCGGCGAAGCGGTAAGTCTCGGGAAAAAGGTAACCCGTATCGATGAAGATAACTGGAATCTTGGGCGCAACGCGGGTGACCAAGTGCAACATCACGGCGGCCTGAACACCAAAACTCGTCGTTAAAACCAAGCCGTCGCCGTAGGTGTCCACCGCCCATTTTACCCGCTCCTGCGCGGTGGCCTGCTCCAGGTTTAGCTCACGATCAGTAGGTGCGGACGGAGCGGAAAGAGGAGCGGCGGCATTCATGGGACTGCAAGAGCGATACTTAATTTATGTCCTAAGTAAAGATTGGTGATTAGAACTGATACAATCTTCTGATCGGCAAACAATTGATGATTGATCGATGGGCTCTGACGTGGAAAGCGAGCTTGCTCGCGATGGATCGACGCC
>JANODO010000075.1:0-19400 GCA_031412735.1 Rariglobus sp.
GGGGCGACGGAAGGAGCCGAACCGGACGACACGGAGGTCGTCCCTCCCTGGGAGACGCGGGTGGCGATGAAGGCGATGTCGTTGGTGTCGGCGGCGACCGTGAGACCGCCGCCGTTGTCGAAGGCGATGTTGAACTTGCGCGGCAACCCATAGCAGTCGCGGTGGTTCATGATGTAGTGATGAACCGCCTTGGCGTAGGGGCGCACATCGAGGACCTCGGCGGGGTCGAAACCACAGTTGGGGGACGCGGTGACGTTGCGGATGTTGTCGGCGCCGGCGCCGCGCGAAGTGAGGCCGAGCTCCTGCACGCGGGTGAGCACGGTGACGAGATCGCGGGGGCGGAGTTCGCGGAGCTGGAGGTTGCCCCGCGTGGTGAGATCGACGTGGCCGTTGCCGAGTTCGGAGGCGAGATCGGCGAGACCGTGGAATTGATTGGCGGTGATTTCGCAGGCGGGGACGCGCAGGCGGATCATGAAACTGTCCTGCGCGGGGGCGACGTAGAATAGGCCGTGGGTCTTGAACCGATACATGTTTTCCGCATCGGGAAACTTATCGGCGTCGGAGTGGGCGATCAGGCGCTGCCAAGCGTCGAGGGGGTTTTCGTCGTGTTTCCAGCGTTCCTCTTTGCACAGGTCGGCGAGGGCGGTGCCGTGGACGGTCGGTTCGGCGGACGGAGCGCGAGCAAGCTCGCTGCCTGCGACGGAACCGGACGACACGGAGGTCGTCCCTCCCTGGGGGAACTGGCCGGAGGCGGCCACGCCGGCCATGAAACCTTGGAGGTATTCTTTTTGCGCGGAGGAAAAGGTTTCGGGTGTGGGAGTAGACACGACGTTCACGCGGGTTAAAAAGCACTCAGGGTGCCATCTGGAGTCATCGTGCGAATTAACACGGTGAATAAGTTTTGGATTAATGATTAGTAACGTTCATCATTTTAAAGCGGTGGGAAAGCACCGCCGATGAGGCCATTTAATCACCAGGTTTTGTAGCCGAGGAACTTGCCGCACATCTCGATCTTTACGCGGTCACCTTTGGGGTCGGCGACGCGGTCGACGAACATGGTGAAGTCGATGGCGCTCATGATGCCGGCACCGAATTTTTCCTCGATGATCGCCTTCAGCGTGGGGCCGTAGACGTAGATGATTTCCTGGAAGCGGTATTGGAGCGGCTCCTTGGTGATGGTGGAGGCGGCTTCGCCCTTGTTGGCGAATTCGACCAAGGCGTCGGCGATGTCGGGGCCGAGTTCGAGGGCTGCGGCGACGCGGGCGGCGGCATCGATGGGGAGGGCGTTTTCGCCGAGGCAGGCGGAGGTGGTGTAAACTTCGGAGAGGCCGGCGGCGTTGGCGAGGGCGGCCCAGGTGAGCTGCTTGGATTTCTTGGCCGCGAGAATGGCGGCGGTCATGGAGGACTTGGTCATGTTGAAGAGGTGAGCTGCGGAGGTGGGTGCAGAAAAAAGCGGCGTGACGTCCGGGGTTGGATGCCACGCCGCTTTTTCAGACTAGGACTCAGAGGTTGAGGGTAAGCTGGAGGTAGACGTAGGAGGCGTCCTTGGAGCCGCCGTTGTCGGAGAGGGACTCTTTGATGTAGTCACCACGGAAGTAGTGGCTCACGCCGAGTTCTACGTGGGTGTGGATGCGGGGATACCAGCCAATCACGAGGTCGAGTTCCTGGCCGAGGTTGTTGCTGGAGCCGGTGCCGGCAGCGCCGGGGACGCCATAGCCGCCGCCGTTGCGGGCGACACCGCCGACGTTATACCAGTAGTCTTCGGTCGTATCGAGGAAGTGCTGGTGGGCTTCGAGGGCCACGGTGACGGTGGAGATGGGTTTGAACGTGAAGGCCAGACGGAGGTCGTGCAGATTTTGGAGGCTGTTCAAATCCATGTAACCGTAGTGGAGGTGGGTCGTGGCGAACTGGTTTTGGAACGTGCCGCTCTGGCCGTTGAGACGATCTTTGTCACCCGACGCGTAGCTGTAGATGAAGGCGAGGCGGGGCTGCATCGCACTCTCGGTCCACGTATAACCGAGATTCAGGATCGCGGCGTAGGCGTCTTGGTCGCGCTCGCGGGCGCCGAGGATGGCGGCAGGGGCCGCGACCGGGCCGACGTAAGTGCCGGCAACCGCTTGGTTATTGATGGTGCCGAACTGGTGCATGACCTCGGCGGTGTAGTCCCACGGACCAAAGGCGTTCGGCTTGGATTTCACACGGAAGCCGGCGGTGTAGAGGTCTTGGACGTTGGGATTACGGAAGGGTGCTGCGACGCCGGAGAAGTCTTCGGTTGCGCTGCCGCGCTCGACGTTACGGTTGTAAACAAACGCCTCGACGAGGTTGTTTTTCGACAGCGTCGGGAAGTTGAAGTAGGCACCGGAAAACTTGTCGGTGTCGTAGTGGGACTTGTTGAAGTTGTGGTTGTCGTTGGTGACAACGCTGCCGGTGAAGAGGTCCACGCCGAACCACTTCTGCTGGTAGCGAACTTTGGCGGCGTCGAAGGCGCGGGCGTTGTTATTCCAACGGAAGCCGCCGAGCTGGCGTTGGTCACCATAGACGAGTTCCTGGCGGCCAAGTTTCAGGGAGACGGGGAACTCCTTGTGGTTGCCGACGAACACGAAGGCTTGATGGAGGTTGATGTCGGTATCGTTCTCGGCTTTGCCTCCGCCGGCACGTAGTCCTGCGGCGTTTGGCGCGGTGAGAGGCAAGGTTTGAATGTTGTCGCGCTCGTCGTCATAGGAGGCGCTGGAGCGGCCTTCCACAAAGGCCTGATACCATTTGGAGGTGTAGCCCACGCGGGGCATGACGCGGGTGAGGAAGTATTGATTTTCGGTGTCACGACGGTCGGCCAACGCGGTCGCGCCGGTCGCGGGAATGTTGGAAGCGAAGTCCCAATTCTGACCGGCGGAGGTGAAGCCGGCGCCGTCTTTGTTTTCGTAACGGCCGCGCACATTCACGCCGATGTCCCAGGCGTTCATGTAGGGATCGGCGGTGCGCAGTTTGTCATTGATGATACCGGGGAAGGGGCGCGGCGGAGCCGGTGTGTATTGGGCAAGGCCAGTGGCCGCGGATGCGGTCAGGCCGAGGCAGATAAGGCGCAGGTGAAGCGAGCGATTCATGGTGGTTGGGTGGATGGTGTTGGTTGTGGCGGAGGACCTGTCGGGAAAGGGAATCAAGCGTGGGCGTGGGCAAGGGCCTGCTGCCCGGCTTTGCCGGGGCGGTGGTGCGAGCGTTCGTTCAGGAAATGCAGGAGATACTCGCGAAGGCGGTAATACTCGGGGTCTTCGAGGAGCTGTTTACGGGTGCGGGGGCGCTCGAAGTTGACCTCAAGGATATCGCCCACCGTGGCCTCGGGGCCGTCGGTCATCATGATGACGCGGTCGGAGAGGTAGAGCGCCTCGTCGACATCGTGGGTGACCATCAAGGCGGTCTTTTGGTCGCGCTGCCAGAGGTCAAGGAGCACGTCTTGGAGCTCGAACTTGGTGAGCGAGTCCAGCATGCCGAAGGGCTCGTCGAGGAGCAGCATCTTGGGTGAAAGGGCGAAGGCGCGCGCGATGCCGCAGCGCTGGCGCATGCCTTGCGAGAGTTCGCCGGGGCGCTTGTGCATCGAGTCGGCGAGACCGACCAGCGAAAGGTAGTATTCGGCGATCTGGCGGCGCTCCAGTTTCGAAGCGGTGTAGTAAACCTGGTTGATACCGAGCATCACGTTTTCGAAGGCGGTGAACCACGGGAGCAGGCAGGGTGCTTGGAAAACCACGCCGCGGTCGGGACCGGCGCCAGTGACTTCCTTGCCGGCGAGGATGATGCCGCCGGCAGTGATGTCGCTGAGACCAGCGACCATGGAGAGGACGGTGGATTTGCCGCAACCCGAGTGGCCGATGAGCGTGATGAACTCACCTTTCTTCACGCCGAGATCAAAATCGCGCACGACGGTGAGCGGGCCTTTTGGCGTGGGGAAAGTTTTTACGAGCTGAGAGATATCGAGAAATTTACTCATAGGTTTTCTGATTTCGCTCAGGCGACGGATAGCGTCTCGTTCTTCTCTTCGCCGAGGCGGCGTGGCGGGCGGTTGACGCGCGGCAGGTCGAGGTCTTCGGGGAGAAGCTCGGGGCGGATAAGCTTCTTCGTGATGGAGGTTTTCCGGGCGGCGTTGAAGCCGAGGAGCTGATTAGTGACGAGAGCGCGCAGGCGCTTGAACTCCGGATCGTGATTGAGTGCGGTGCGGTTGCGGGGGCGTTCGAGTCTGACCGGCACGGCTTCGCCGAGGGTGGCACCGGGCCCGATGGTGAGCGGGATGATACGATCGGCGAGGAGGAGGGCCTCGTCCACCGAGTTGGTGATGAGGACGACGGTCTTTCGCTCGGTCTGCCAGATGTTGGCTATCTCGTCCTGCATTGTGGCGCGTGTGAGCGCGTCGAGGGCGCCGAGGGGTTCGTCGAGGAGCAGGATGCGAGGGTTGATCGCAAGCGTGCGTGCCACGGAGACGCGTTGGCGCATGCCGCCGGAAAGCTGCTTGGGCAGGCGATCCTTGGCGTGGCTCAGCTTGACCATCGTGATGTATTTATCGACGTGAGCGCGGCGTTTTTCCGCGGTCCAATCGGCGAAGACCTGATCCACAGCGAGGGCGATGTTTTCGTAGACCGTGAGCCAGGGTAGCAGGCTGTAGTTTTGGAAAACGAGCCCGCGGTCGGGACCGGGACCGGCGACGATGTTGCCCTCAAGGCGGACCTCGCCGGAGTCAGGCGTGGTCAAGCCGGCGATCATGGAGATGAGCGTCGTTTTGCCCTGGCCGGAGTAGCCGACGATGGCGACGAATTCGCCGTCCGCGATGGAGAGGTTGACGTTCGACAGCACGTTGTGGCCGTCGAAGGACTTGCAGACGTTATTGAGTTCGAGAAAAGCCATGGGACGTTAGCTGATGGCCTTGAAGCGCGCTTCGACGAGGGACATCAGGCGGTCGAGGATGAGTCCGACGACACCGATGGTCAGAATGGAGAAAATGATGTGCTCATAGATGAGCGCGTTGTATTCCTGCCAGAGGAAGCCGCCGGCGCCGGGGCGACCGGTGAGCATCTCGGCGGCGACGATGGCGAGCCAGGCGATGCCGAGGCTGAGGCGAAAGCCGGTGAACATGTAGGGCAGCGTCGCGGGGATGAGGATCTTGGTGAGCATTTTCCAGCGGGAGAGCTTCAACACGCGACCCACGTTGAGATAATCCTGCGGGACGGCGCGCACGCCGACGGCGGTGTTGAGCACGGTCGGCCACATGCCGCAAAGCGCGATGGTGAAGAGGGCGGCGTAAGTGCCAGCCTCGGGACCGGCGCGCATGAAAAGCACGAGACCGAGCGGGAGCCAGGCGAGTGGCGAAACAGGGCGAAGGACCTGAATCAGCGGGTCGAACATCTTCGTGAACGTCGGCGAAAGACCGAGGAAGAAGCCGAGGGGCACGCCGATGACCAAGGCGATGGCGTAACCCTGGGCGACGAGGACGAGCGAATACCAGGTGAAGCGGAGAATACCTTGATCCATTTCGCCGCGCTTGGCCCAGGGATCGACGATGTAGGGTTTGCTGGATACCCAGGTTTCGATGACGTTGGGCAGGTCGGGGATGAGGCCGACGCGGGTTTCCTCGTAGAAGGAGGAGGCGAGCGAGGTCCAGAGATCGGCGGGCAAAGCCTTGGTTTGCTCGACCGTGACCGGCCCGGTCATGAGCTTGGCGATGCGGGATTTATCGATGGTGGCCGCCTCGGGGTGGGCGGCGATGGCGGCGGCGAGCTCCGTGGCGTCACCCGTGGGGTTAAAGACCTTCTTGCCGGCGAGGGCGTGCCAGAGCGTGAGCACGATGACCACGCCAAGGGCGGGGAGAATGAGCCAGTCGAATTTGAATTTATTCATTTTAAAAAATCGAGAACGAGGTCGGGTGGGCGCATGGCTCGCCGCTGTCGGCGCCCCGCGCGGTCAGGCAACGGGGCGCCGAATCGGGAAATCACGGACGGGTGCGAAGGCGGATCAGCCCTTCAGGTTTTTGACCGCGAAGCCCTTGGCGTAGGCCTCGGGGTTGGACGGGTCGAAGGTCACGCCGTCGAAGAGCGTCTCCGGCGTGTTGTCGAGACCACCGTGGGTGACGCCGATTTCTTTCATGGCCTCTTCGTAGATGTCGTTGCGGAGAACCTTCTTGTTCAGCGCGGCGTAGTCGGGTGCGCCGGTCACCATACCCCAGCGACGGAATTGGGAGAGGAACCACGTGCCGTGCTTGGGCTGCGGGTAGTTGCAGTTGCGCTTGCTGAAGTGCATAGCGAACTCGTCTTTGACCTTACGGCCATCGCCGTAATCGAGGTCGCCCAGGAGGCGGCCCAGGATGATCTCGGGGGCGCAGTTGATGTAGGTCGGCTTGGAGACGATCTGGCACTGTTCGGGGCGGTTGTTGACGTCGTCGAGCCAGACGCTCGCCTCGTGGAGGGCCTTAAGGATGGCCTTGACGGTCTTGGGGTTCTTGTTGGCGAACTCCTCGGTGAAAGCGCAGACTTTTTCGGGGTGGTCCTTCCAGATATCCTGGGTGGTCACGGCGGTGTAGCCAATCCTGTCGGAAATGGCGCGGGCACCCCAAGGCTCGCCGACGCAGAAGCCGTCCATCTTGCCGATCTTCATGTTGGCGACCATCTGGGGCGGGGGCACGACGATGAGGTTGACGTCCTTGTCGGGATGGATACCTCCAGCGGCGAGGTAGTAGCGAAGCCACATATTGTGGGTGCCGGGAGGGAAAGTCATCGCGAAGGTGAGCTGTTCGCCGAGGCTGTTGGCCTGGTCGACGAAGGGCTTGAGCGCCTTCGGGTCGGCACCGATTTTACCCTTGAACTCGGTTTTCATCGTGATGGCCTGGCCGTTACGATTGATCACCCACGGGATGATCATGGGTTTCTTGGGCGAACCGGCCAGACCCATGGTCGAGGCGAAGGGCATGCCGTAGAGCATGTGGGTCGCCTGAATGGAGCCGGTGGAGAGATTGTCGCGGATGGCGGCCCAGTTGGCGCCCTTGGTGACCTTGGAGTTGATGCCGTATTTTTTGAACAGACCTTTTTCGTGGGCGATCACGATGGGCGAGCAATCCGTGAGCGCGATCATACCGAAGTTGATGTCGGTCGTCTCGGGTGCTTCGGAGGCGCCGGTGTCGGGCGCGGACCAACCCTTGGGGAGGTTGGACAGAAGTGCGGCGGCACCGAGGCCCTTGGCGGCCGTGGAGAAGAATGCGCGGCGGTTGAGGCGGCGCAGGTTGAGTGAATCAGGCTGGGACGAGTTCATGGTTGTAACGTTTGCGGGTGGCTTTGTTGGCGAGGTGGTGAAGGTCGGAGCGGAAAGTGTGGAGGCCGAGATCGGCCGGTATAACTGTGCCAGTGGGCAGGAAGCGGTGACGGCCGAAGCCATCGATCAGCCAAGCTGCCTTGGCAGCGCTGGGGTCGTTGGCACCGTTGCGGTGGAAATGGATGAAATCGTCGGCCGCGACGGTCTTGCCGTGTCCATAGTCGAAAGGCCCGATGAGACTCGCCTGGATGACGCGGGCGGGGACGTTCATGTATTCGCGGCGCGCGAGGAGATTACAGAGTTCGGGACGGAAAGCGGGTTCGTCGCAGAGCGCGGCGGCTTCGGAAAGGGCGGCAACCATCGCGAGGTGTTCCTCGCTGCGCGTCTCGGCGAAATCTCTGCGGACCATCAACACTTTCTCGGCGTGCCCCGGCGCGAAGTCCTTGCTGATCGCGGGGCACCAGCCGATTTTTTCGCGCACGGCGAGAGAGTTCCAGGGATCGCCGACGCAGTAGCCGTCGATGGTGCCGGCTGCGAGGTTCCGGAAAAGCTGGGGCGGTGGCACGACGACGATGCGCACGTCTTTCTCGGGATCCACACCGGCGCTGCGGAGCCAGTCGCACATGTGGATGCGCTGTGACGAGTGGGCGAAGACCACGCCGAAGACGTAGGTGCGTTCGTGGCGTGAGCGGATGATCTCGTCGCGCATGGTCGCGGCGTCGCGCACGCCCCGCGTCCAGAGATCCTCCGAGAGGGTGATGCAGTTGCCGTTGGTGTTGATGACGAAAGCGGTCAGGCAATCGCAGGGCTGACTGTTGAGGCCGAGCGTGGTGCTGATGACCATCGCGCCGAGGGCGTGCGAGGCGTCGAGCTCGCGATAAATGATCTTATCGCGGATGGTGGCCCAGCCCACTTCGCGACTCAGCTCGACATGCAGGCCGTGCTTCTGAAAAAAGCCGTTCTCATGGGCCACGATGATCGGGGCCGAGTCATTGAGCGCGATGAAACCGATGCGCAAAGGACGCCGGGGCGACGGAGTGGCGGCTGGCTTTCGGTTGTTCGATGGCATGGCGTGGATGTCCTTGCATCTAGCGTCCGACGTGCCATGGACTGGTTTTGGAACAAGAAATGATTTTCAAACATTTAATCAAAATGATGAGGAATCTTCATCAATGAATGCGACCTTCGACTCTCGCCAGATGCTCGCCTTCGCCACGCTTGCCCGGCGCGGAAGCTTCACGCAGACGGCCAAAGATCTCTTCCTCACGCAGTCCGCAGTGAGTCACACCATCAAGGCATTGGAGCGGGACGCAGGGGTGGCGCTTTTCGACCGGGTGGGCAAAAAGGTGCATCTCACCCAGGCGGGCGAGCAGTTGCTGCCGCACGCCGAGCGTATACTGCGCGAGATGCAGGACGCGCGCACCTCGCTGGAGGAGCTGCAGAACTGGGGGCACGGTCGCCTGCGCGTCGGTGCGAGCACGACGGCTTGTCACCATATTCTACCTACGGTGCTGCGCGAATTTAAGCAGAGCTTTCCGAAGTGTGTGATCAAAATTGAATCCGGAGATCACCCGCGCCAGCTGGAGTTATTGCGGAGTAACCAAGTCGACATCGCGCTGACGTTGGAGTCCGAGGCGAATGCGGCGGACCTGGAGTTTCGGCCGTTGTTTGACGATGAACTCAGGTTTCTCGTTTCGCCCATGCACCCCTGGGCGGTGAAACGGCGGGCGCCGCGGGAGGAGATCGCCGCAGAGACACTCGTGCTCTACAACAAGAGCAGTTACACGTTCAGGTTGGTTGACCAATACTTTCGCGAAGAAGGCGTGCAGCTTCAGAACGTGATCGAGCTGGGCAGTATGGAGGCGATCAAGGAACTCGTGAAAATCGGCATGGGAGCAGGCGTGCTCGCGCCCTGGATTGCGCGGGACGAGCTCGCCAAGGGGGCGCTGGTATCGGTGCCGCTGGGAAAACGGAAACTCAAGCGCCGCTGGGGCGTGTCCTTCCTGAAGGGGCGTAAACTGCCGCTCGCCGAGGAAACCTTCGCCGGTTTGTGCGAGGCGGTGACGCAGGATTTCGCGAGGGTGCCGGAGTTGGGGGCGGATTGAGGCGGAGCGCCGGCTGGCAGGCGGTGAGCGTGATGGTCATGGACGACACGGAGGTCGTCCCTCCCTTAAAACTGTTCGGCCATGGCCACCGCTTTGAAGAGGGCGGAGGCTTTGTTGACGGTTTCCTGGTATTCGGCGACGGGGACCGAATCGGCGACTACGCCCGCGCCGGCCTGAATGTGGATCTGGCCGTCTTTGATGAGCGACGTGCGTAGCATGATGCAGGTGTCGCTGTTGCCGTCGTAGCCGAAGTAGCCGAGCGCGCCGGCGTAGAAGCCGCGTTGCGACGGTTCATTCTGGGCAATCAGCTGCATGGCGCGGATCTTCGGGGCCCCGCTGACGGTTCCGGCGGGGAAGGTGGCCCGGAGGAGGTCGTAGGCGGTTTTATCCTTCGCGATCTTACCCTCGACCTGCGAAACGATGTGCATGACGTGCGAGTAGCGTTCGATGACCATCATCTCGGGCACGGTGACGCTGCCGAATTCGCAGACGCGGCCGATGTCGTTGCGCGCCAAGTCCACGAGCATGAGGTGTTCGGCGCGTTCCTTTTCGTCGGCAAGCAGGTCTTTTTCGAGCGCGAGGTCGTCGGCGTGGGTGACGCCACGTTTACGCGTGCCGGCAATCGGGCGAATTTCAACCAGGCCATCGGTCAGGCGCACGTGGACCTCGGGGGAGGCGCCGACGATGGCGAAATCGCCCGCTTCAAGAATGAACATGTAGGGCGATGGGTTTACGGTGCGCAGGGCGCGGTAGAGATCGAGCGGCGTCTTGGTGAACGGCTGGGTGAAGCGCTGCGACGGGACGATCTGGATAATGTCACCCGAGCGGATGAACTCCTTCGTGCCTTCGACGACGGCCTCGAAAGCAGGCTGGGTGAAATTGCCGGGCGGGACGGTGATCTTCGGCGGCTCGACCAGCGGGGCGGGGGCGAGGGCGCTGGGTTCGCGCAGGAGCGCGTAGAGCGAGTTGAGCTCCGCAACGGCGGCGTCGTAGGCGGCCGCAGGATCGGCGGCGGTGCGCAGGTGGGCGTTGACGCAGAGGCGAAGGGTCTGCTTGGCGCGGTCGAAAATCAGGAGTGAATCCGACAGCATGAAGTAGATCAGCGGCATGCCCAGCACGTCGGTTTTGGCGGCGGGGACGGACGGTTCGATGCGCGTGACGTATTCGTATCCAATAAACCCTACGGCACCGCCGGTGAAGCGGGGCAGGCCGGGGATGTTGACGGGGTGGTGGCCGGCCATTTCGGCCTCGATCAAGGTGAGTGGATCTTGGGGAGTCGCGATCGTTTGCGACGGCAGGCCGGGGATGCGGATCTCGGTGGTCGTGCGGCCGCAGATGAAGACCTTGCGCGGGCGACAACCGATGAAGCTGTAGCGGGAGAGGTGTTCGCCGCCTTCGACGGATTCGAGGAGGTAGGATGGGCCGGAGGCCTTGAGTTTCGCGTAGGCGGAGACAGGCGTTTCGAAATCCGCCATGAGGTCGGCGTAGACCGGGATCACGTTGCCTTGGGTGGCGAGCTTCAGGAAGTCCTCGCGGCGGGGGAAGATGTTCATGCGGATGACGGCAGTCGTAAGGGTAAGAGCCCGTTTACGGGCGATGATGTGGCGGTCGCGGGCGTTGGGTGTTCGTGCGTCGAGGGATCGCCCGTAAACGGGTTCCTACCTTACAATCACTCCACGGTGACGGATTTCGCGAGGTTGCGAGGTTTGTCCACATCGCACTCGCGGGCGCAGGCGATGTAGTAGCTGAGGAGTTGCACCGGGATGGTGGCGACGATGGGCAGCACGGCTTCGTGGCACTCGGGGATGGTGATCACCTCGTCGGCGAGGCCGGGCGGCAACTCGCAACCCTCGGTGATGATGGCGATGACCGGACCCTTGCGCGCTTTCACCTCCTGCATGGAGGAGATGACCTTGTTGAAGATCTCGCCCTTCGGCGCGAAGAACACGCTCGGGCACTGTTCGTTAATGAGCGCGATGGGGCCGTGCTTCATCTCGGCGGCAGGGTAACCTTCTGCGTGGATGTAGGAGATTTCCTTCAGCTTGAGCGCGCCTTCGAGGGCGATCGGGAAGAGCGACAGGCGTCCTAGAAAGAGCATGTCGTTGAATTTTGCAAAGCGACCGGCGATCTCCTTGATGTGCGCGGCCTGCTCCAGTGCCTTGCGCACGAGGCCGGGGGCTTTTTTCAGAGCGTTCACGTATTCAACCCCGTCGGCGAAGCTCATGTCGCGCATGCGGGCGACGTGGAGGGCGAGCATCGCGCCGATGAGGAGTTGCGAGGTAAACGCCTTGGTGGAAGCGACGCCGATCTCGGGACCGACGTGCTGATAGATGCCGCCGTCGGCTTCGCGGGCGATGGTGGAGCCGACCGTGTTGTTGATCGCGAGAACCTTGTAACCCTTGCGCTGGGCTTCGCGGAGGGCGCCGAGGGTGTCGATGGTTTCGCCGGACTGGCTCATCACGAAGAAAAGCGGGTTGCCGGAGAGCGGGGCGTTGCGATAACGAAACTCGGAAGCGTAATCCACTTCGACGGGCACGCGGGCGAAACGCTCGATGAGATGTTCGGCGACGAGGCACGAGTGCCAAGCGGTGCCGCAGCCGAGAAACGCAAAGCGGTCGATTTGCCGGAAGTCGACCGGGCCGAGGTTCAGGCCGCCGAATTTCGCAGTCGAACCGTCCTCGGAGAAACGACCGCGCATGGAGTTTTCAAGCGCGGCGGGCTGCTCGAAAATCTCTTTCTCCATGAAATGCGCGTAACCGTTGAGCTCGGCCGCATCGATGGCCCAGGTGACCTTGTCGACGACGGGGCAGACGTCCTCCATGTCGAGAGTCGAAATGGAAAACTGCTTGGCCGTGACGTGGACGACTTCGCCGTCCTTGAGGTAGACAACATTTTGCGTGCGGCTGACCAACGCGGATACGTCGGAGGCGAGGATGTATTCGTTTTCACCTACACCGAGGATAAGGGGCGAGCCTTTGCGAGCGGCGACGATCTCGTTGGTGCAGTCGTTGCACAGAACTGCGATTCCGTAGGTGCCCTCGACATGGCGGAGAGTCTTGCGGACTGCGTGCAGGAAACGGCTCTCGCCGCCAGAAGCAACGGGCTCTTTCGAGTAGTGGTAGGCCACGAGGTTGGAGAGCACCTCGGTATCGGTTTCCGACCGGAAGGTGTAGCCTTTGGAAACGAGAAACTTCTTGATCGAAGTATAGTTTTCAATGACGCCGTTGTGAACCAAGGCGATCATTCCGTCGCTGCTTAGATGAGGGTGCGCGTTGGCCTCGGTGACACCGCCATGGGTGGCCCAGCGGGTGTGGCAGATGCCTGTCGTCCCGGTGAAGCGGTGACTGGCCGCCTCCTTCACGAGGTTTTCGACGCGCCCGACTTTGCGGGCGAGGTGTAGTTTGCCATCTTGTTGAACCGCAATGCCTGCGGAGTCATAGCCGCGATACTCCAGGCGTTTAAGGCCCTCGAGCAGAATGGGGGATGCTTTTTGACGACCAACGTAGCCTACGATTCCACACATAATTTTTTGCCTGTTTAAGCTCGCGAATTTACGGGCCGGTTCAAACGTTGCGCAAGGTTATACCCCGACAGCTTAAATCCGAATTAGTCTTCTATTTCACTTATATGAGCATGCAGAAAAAGGTCCTGGCAGTGGTTATGGGCGGCGGGCGCGGCACCCGTCTCTATCCGTTAACCATGGAGCGATGCAAACCGGCGGTCCCTCTCGCGGGCAAGTATCGTTTGGTCGATATTCCGATCAGCAATTGCATCAACTCCGACATCAACCGGATCTTTCTGCTCACGCAGTTCCACACCGCGTCGCTCCACCGCCACACGCAGAATACCTACCACTTTGATCCGTTCGGTGGTGGGTTTGTCGACATTCTATCGGCCGAGCAAACCGAGAAAAATGCCAACTGGTATCAGGGCACCGCCGATGCTGTTCGCCGCAACCTTCAACACTTCCGCAGCTTCCCGCACGACCTCGTGCTGATTCTTTCGGGCGACCAGCTTTACCGCATGGATTTCCGTGAGATCGTCGATGAACACATCGCGAGCAAGGCCGACGTGACCATCGCGGCGATCCCGTTCCCCGTGTCGAAAGTCGAAGGTCTCGGCTTGATGAAGGTGAACGACGACCTCTCGATTAACCAGTTTGTCGAGAAGCCAAAGGACCCAGCAATCATTCAAAGTCTCACGCTTAGCTCCAAGCTTGAATCCACCCTGCAGTCCGCCACCGGTGAAAAGCACTGCCTCGCATCCATGGGTATCTATGTTTTCAACCGTCAGGTGTTGGCCGAGGCGCTCGACAACAACATGACTGATTTCGGCAAAGAGGTCATCCCGAGCCTGCTCGGGAAGAAGCGCCTCTTCGCCCACATCTTCGAGGGTTACTGGGAAGACATCGGCACCGTAAAAGCGTTCTTCGACACCAATCTCGCGCTCTCCGATCCGCTGCCCCCGTTTAACTTCTTCGATCCCACCGCGCCCATCTACACGCAGGACCGCTACCTGCCGGCGTCGAAGCTCAACAAGTGCGCCATCGATCACGTCGTGATTGGTGATGGTTCGATCATCACGGACTCGACGCTCAAGCGGTGCGTGCTCGGTATTCGTTCCTTCGTGGGCGACGGCACCAAGCTCCATGAAGTTGTCATGATGGGTGCCGACTACTACGAGACCACCGAGCAACAGGCCGACAACGCCAGCAAGGGCGTTTTCAACATCGGCGTTGGCCGCAACTGTGAGATCGAGCACACGATCATCGACAAGAACGCCCGCATCGGCAACGACGTGAAGCTTTCGCCCAAGGGCAAGCCCGATGGCGACTACCCGCACGGCATCATCATCCGCGACGGCGTGCTCGTGGTGCCGAAGGGCGTGATCGTGCCGAGCGGCACGGTGGTTTAATCGGCAAGGGAGGGGCGACCACCGGGTCGTCCGTTCGTTTCGTCGGTTGGTTTTAATCAAACCACGAAACGGACGAACCGGACGACACGGAGGTCGTCCCTCCCTTTCAAATGAAAAAGGCGCGACCCCCATCCCTAGGGGTCGCGCCTTTTTTTGCGCTCATACCAGAACAGGACGGTTGGGCGTCGGTGGTTCAGTTATTAAACCTGAACAACACGACGTCGCCGTCCTGAAAGACATATTCCTTACCTTCGATGCGGTATTTCCCAGCGTCACGAGCCGCGGCCGTGCTGCCAAGGCGGGTGAGATCGTCGTAGGAGACAACTTCGGCCTTGATGAAACCCTTCTCGAAATCGGTGTGGATGACGCCCGCTGCTTGCGGAGCTTTCCAGCCCTTCTTGATCGTCCAGCAGCGAACTTCTTTTTCACCGGCGGTGAAGTAAGTCTGCAGGCCGAGCAAGTTATAGGTGCCCTTGATCAGCTGCGATACGCCCGAGTCGCTCACGCCGAGATCCTTCAGGAACTCCTTGGATTCTTCAGGCGAGAGGTCGATCAACTCGGCCTCGATGTGCGCGCTAATCGGGACATAGGCGGCGTCGTGGTGCGCCTTCACGAAGGCGGCCACTTGTTTCACGAACGGATTTTCCTCGGCGGTGGCGAGATCGCCCTCGGCGACGTTGCACGCATAGATGACGGGCTTGGCGCTGAGTAGCTGGAAAAATTGGAGCAATTTCTTCTCGTCCTCGGTGGTGTCGGGAAGGACGTTGGCGGGCTTGCCTTGGTTGAGGTGGGGGACGAGGCGCTCGAGCAGGGCAAACTCGGCGGCCGCATCTTTGTCACCACCCTTGGCGAGTTTTTGAGTTTTGCTCAGGCGTTTCTCGACGGCGTCGAGGTCGGCGAGCACGAGTTCGGTTGTGATGACCTCGATGTCACGCACGGGGTCGACGCCACCCATCGTGTGGATGATGTCGTCATCCACGAAGCAACGCACCACGTGCACGATCGCATCGGTCTCGCGGATGTTGGCGAGAAACTTGTTGCCCAAGCCTTCGCCCTTGCTGGCACCGGCGACGAGACCGGCGATATCGACGAACTCAATCGCGGCCGGCACGACCACGTTGGTCTTGGCGATCACCTTCAGGACATAGGCACGCTCATCGGGCACCACCACGACACCGACATTCGGGTCGATCGTGCAAAACGGATAGTTGGCCGCTTCCGCCTTGCGGGAGCGAGTGAGAGCGTTGAAGAGAGTGGACTTGCCCACATTGGGCAGACCCACGATACCGGCTTTAAGCATAAGAAAGCGGACGTTCGGACCGGGTGGGGGAGGGGTCAAGGTCTGTCTTCCCTTATTAGAATATTATCCTGAGAAATGGCTGCTTGACATCACTTGGCCCGTTCGGTGGATTCCACGGCTTTTCAACTAGCAACCCGTCCGAAAAACTTTTCCCATGGCACTCAAAATCCGCCTCTCCCGCATCGGTTCCACGCACAACCCGATTTATCACGTTGTCGTTGCCGAAGCCCGTTCCCGCCGTGATGGCGCTGCCGTTGAGACCCTCGGCACCCACAACCCCCGCTCTGTCAAAGACAACCTCAAGTTGGACGTGGCTCGCGCCGATTACTGGATCAGCAAAGGTGCGACCCCTACGGACACCGCTCTGTCCCTGATCAAGAAGGCGCGCAAGGCCGCCGCAGCGACCCCCGTTGCTTAAGGTTTCTATCTAAAATCAGTGTTAATCGCCCAGCCTCGCGGCCCGGGCGATTTTTTTTGCCGCAAAACTTCCCCGCAATGCCGCTCCACATCGACGTCCTGACGCTATTTCCGCGGATGCTCGACGGTTTTTTGGCCGAAAGTATTTTGGGCAAAGGCATCGAAAGCGGCTTGTTGACGGTTAAAGTCCACGACGTCCGCGCTTGGGCGACCAGCAAACACAAGAACGCCGATGATCGCCCATTTGGCGGTGGTGCCGGCATGGTCATGAAACCAGAGCCGGTTTTCGCAGCCATCGAGCAACTCCAGACGCCCGGCTGCCGGCGAATTTACCTCACCCCGGACGGTGTGCCGTATTCGCAAAAAATGGCCGGGGAACTCGCGAAAGAAACGCACGTGATTCTGCTCAGCGGCCACTACGAAGGTATCGATCAGCGCATCCGCGAAAAGGTCATCGACCAAGAGATCAGCATCGGCGATTACGTGCTCACCAACGGGACTCTGCCGGCCGCCGTGGTGATCGATGCACTTGCGCGTTTAATCCCCGGTGTGCTTGGGGAAGAAAAGTCATTGACGCACGAATCCTTCACCGGCAAGCTGCTCGACTTTCCTCAGTACACGCGTCCCGCCGAATTCCGCGGCATGTCCGTGCCAGAAGTCCTCCTCTCTGGCGACCATGCCAAGATCGAAGAGTGGCGAAATGCGCAACGTATCGAGAAAACCCGTCAAGTCCGTCCCGATTTACTTTCATAACCAACAGTCAACCGTCATGAGCAACCCGATCATCAGAGAAATCACAGCCAGCCAGGTCAAAAAAGACCTCCCTCCCTTCAAGGTCGGTGATGGCGTCAAAGTCCACACCAAGGTGCGTGAGGGTGACAAAGAGCGCATCCAGATTTTCGCTGGTATCGTCATCGCCCTGAAGGGCTCTGGCATCCACGAGACCTTCACTGTCCGTCGCATCAGCTACGGCGAAGGCGTCGAGCGCGTGTTCCCCACCAGCTCCCCGAACATCGACAAGATCGAGATCAAGCAGACCTCCGAGCCGATGCGCGCCCGCCTCTACTACCTTCGCGACCGTCTCGGCAAAGCTGCCGTCGCCGTCAAGGTCGAGAAGCGCGAAAAGATCGTCGCCGCCAAGTAACCGACTTCGGTTCTTTCATTATGATCAAAGCGAGTCCCTCCGACTCGCTTTTTTCATGCCCTTTGGGCTTCCCCGGCCCGGCGGGAATCCTTAACTCTTCACCTTTCGTTTCTAGATAACTCCCTCTTCATCCATGCCACTCCAGACCGACATCCTGTCCCTCGCTGCCAACCAGGCCCGCGGCCTCGCCATCGACGCCGTCCATAAGTGCAATTCCGGGCACTTGGGCCTCCCGCTCGGCTGCGCCGAAATCGGTGCCGTCCTCTTCGGCAACGCGCTTTCCCACAACCCCGACGCCCCCCGTTGGTTAAACCGCGACCGCTTCGTTCTCTCCGCCGGCCACGGCTCGATGTTCATTTACAGCTGGCTCCATCTGAGCGGCTTCGATCTGTCGCTCGAAGAACTCACCAAGTTCCGCGCTCTCCACAGCAAGACCCCCGGCCACCCCGAGTTCCACGAGACCCCTGGCGTCGAATGCACCACCGGCCCCCTCGGCCAAGGTATCGCCAACGCCACCGGCCTCGCGCTCTCCATTCAAGCTGCAGCCGCCCGTTTCAACACCACCGAGCACACGATTTTTGACAGCCACGTGATCGCTCTCGCCGGCGACGGCTGCATGCAGGAAGGCGTCGCCCTCGAGGCCCTGTCTTTCGCCGCCCACCAGAAGCTCGACAACCTGATCCTCATCTACGACTCCAACGACGTCACCCTCGACGCCATGGCCAACAAGTCGCAGAGCGGCGACGACGTGAAGCGCTTCAAGGCCCTCGGCTGGGACGTCCAGCTCATCGACGGCCACGACATGCTCGCGATCGCCAAAGCCGTTGCCAAAGCCAAGAAGGCCACCGGCAAGCCCCAACTCATCATCGCCAAAACGACGATCGCCAAGGGCATTCCTGAAGTCGCCGGCACCGCCAAGGGCCACGGCGAAGGTGGCGCCAAGTTCTCCGACGCCGCCCGCATCGGTCTCGGCCTTCCCGCCGACAAACACTTCTTCGTCAGCGATGATGTGCGCGCTTATTTTGCCGACCACAAGAAGCGTCTCGTGCGCAACTACAAGAAGTGGGGCAAGACCTACGAAGCCTGGAAAGCAGCCAACCCCGAGAAGGCAGCCCTGCTCTCCAGCCGCAGCGTTGCTCCGAGTGCCGTTCACCTTCTCGCGAAGACCCCGCTTTTCCCGGCCGATGCCAAGCTCGCCACCCGCGCCGCCGGTCAGCAGGTGCTGCAAGCCGTCGCCGCCGAGCTCCCGCTGCTCATCGGTGGTAGCGCCGACCTTTACGGTTCGACGCTCAACTACATCGCGTCCGACAAGGATTTCGATGAGACCAACCGCGCCGGACGTAACATCCGTTTCGGCATCCGCGAGCACGCCATGGCCTCCATCGCCAACGGTGTTGCTTACGACGGCATCTTCCGCCCGTCGGTCGCCACGTTCCTCGTGTTCGCCGACTACTCGCGTCCGGCCATGCGCCTTGCCGCGCTCGCCAAGCTGCCCGTCCTCTACATCTACACGCACGATTCCGTTGGCGTGGGTGAAGATGGCCCGACCCACCAGCCCGTTGAAACGGTTTCCGGCCTGCGCGTGATCCCTGGCTTCGACGTGATTCGCCCCGGCGATCCTGAAGAAACTGCCGGCGCTTACGCCGCCGCACTTGAGCACAACGAAGGTCCCACGCTCCTCTCGCTCACGCGTCAGGCGTTGCCGCTGCTCAACGACATTCCGGTCAACGTCCGCCGTGAAGGCGTGGCCAAGGGCGCTTACATCGCCGTCAAGGAGACCGCCGAGCTCACGCACATCCTATTGGCGAGCGGCAGCGAGCTCCAATACGTCGTCAACGCCGCCAAGATCCTCGGTGCCGGTGTGCGCGTGGTATCCGTGCCGTGCTTCGAGCGCTTCAACCGCCAGCCCGCCGACTACCGTGAGAGCGTTCTCCCGAAGGCCGTGCGCAAGCGCGTCGCCATCGAGGCGGGTGTGACCGGTCTCTGGTATCAGTATGTCGGCCTCGACGGCAGAGTGATCGGCATTGATCGTTTCGGCATGAGCGCCCCGGGTGCGACCGTTTTCAAGGAACTCGGTATCACCACGGAAGCGGTGGTTGCCGCGGCGCAGAGCCTCTGAGCAAGCCTCTAGTCACGCGTTGCTAGGAGACTAGTAACAGGAAAAGGCGGGCCACATCGGCCCGCCTTTTTTGTGTTCGGATGGCCCATGTGGGAAGCGAGCTTGCTCGCGATGGATCGG
>JANODO010000076.1:0-54571 GCA_031412735.1 Rariglobus sp.
GTCTTGTGCACGCCGACGGCGACGCCGCCGATCTGGCTCACGCATGATCATCCCGAGCGCTGCTATGTGACGGCCGACGGTTACACGATGCCGCACGGCGGACGTCAGCATGCGTGCTACGAAAACGGGGAGTTTCGGCGCTACGCGGCGCGCATTGTCGAAGCGATGACACGGGCGCTCGGCCAGCATCCGGCGTTGCTGGCGTGGCAGCTCGACAACGAGTTCAAGTGCCATGTCACCGAAGATTTCAACAAGTCCACGGTCGTGCGCTGGCACATCTGGTTGCAGAAACGATACGGCACCATCGCGGTGCTCAACCAAGCTTGGGGCACGGATATTTGGAGCGAGCGTTACCAGCGCTTCCAGCAGATCCTGCCGCCGGGGCGCACCCCCTTCCAGCAGAACACGTCATTGGCGACCGCCTACAAGCTGTTCTCGCGCGAGATGATCGCCGAGGCGGCCGACGAGCAGGCCACCATCATCCGCCGCTACTCATCGGTGCCGATCACGACCAATGCCACGCTCACGTTCGCGATCTCGCAGGAGCGCATGTTTCAGAAGCTCGATTTCGCCGCGTTTGACGATTACCCGGGTCACGCGGATTGGACGCGACAGGTGCTGAACTCCGACGTCTATCGCAACGCCGTCCCGGGAAAACCGTTCTGGTGCATGGAGACCTCCGTGGCCTTCAACGGCTGGGTGGGTTGCAACCCCGAGGCGACGCATCCGCCCGGGTTTCTCGTATCCGAGGCGGTCGTGATTTACGCGCTCGGCGGCGAGGCGATTTCCTACTGGCTGTGGCGACAGCAACGCTCGGGTGTCGAGCAACCGCATAGCGCGGTGCTCAGCTCGTGGGGTGCGCCCTCGCTCGGTTATCCGGAAGTGCTGCGGGTCGAGCAGGCCCGGCGCGAGCTGGAACCGCTCATGCTTGAGTCGGTGCCGGCACCGGCTGAAATCGGCCTGACGTGGTCGGATCGCGGACGCGTGATGCTCCAAGTCGAGCCCCTCGGCGCGGGCAACGGCGTCACGGTGTCCTATGAGCAAACGTGGCTTCCCTGGCACAAGCTCGTCGTCACGGAAGGCTACCACCGCGACGTGCGCTTTGAAGGCGCGGATTTTTCGGATTTGAAGCTCTTGATCACGCCGGTGATGCCAGCGATCTCCACTGATTTTCTTGAGCATATTCGTGCGTGGGTTGAGGCGGGCGGAGTCTGGCTCGCCGGACCGCTGGTCGGTTACCGCACGGAGGAGCACACCGTGCACCTCGACGCGGCGCTGGGCGCGTTGGAGTCCCTGGCCGGTGTGATCACGGTCTATGCTTATCCGGCCAACGGGTCCAAGGTGTGCGGCGAAGCCTTTGGCGAGTCGGCGGACGTGGCGGGCTGGGTTCATGCATTACGCCCTGCTGATTTGGATACGCGGGTGCTCGGGACGTTGCGCTCGGGCAATCACGACACCGGACTCGCCTTCGTAACCGAGCGGACGCTTGGCCGCGGACGTGTTGTGCTGTTCACCGCCGAAACGCAGGGTGAGTCGGGCGTCCGGTTACGCACGCGGCTGCTACACCATTGCGCCGAACTCGCGGGTGTGACTTCGCGCTTCGAAGTGACGTCAGGCACATTGGTCGCACCTCGGGTCACCCACTCGGGCGATGCGCTCTGGGTCGTGCAGAACCTCGACGGACGCGGCGGTCGGGTGACTCTCCCCCGAGCGGCGGCGGACGCGGTGAGCGGAGAAACTGTTCCCGCCGGCCCGCTTGATCTCGGCGCCTACGCCTACCGGGCGTTGCGCGTATAAGCGTCTCGCGTGCGCCGGTCCTTCTCCGTATCGCTCAACCCTTACCCCAAGCCTCGTGTGATTACTCCTCCTTCGGTTCCGACGCCTCCTGATGTTGCCGCCCAGACACCGGGTCGGTGGAGAGTGGGCACGCTCGTGTATACGACGAGCGGCTTGATGATATTGTTTGCCTGGCTGTTTTGGGGAGACTTCGCGTGGCAGATGAAGGAGCGGGCGGTGGGGCCGGTCGCGCAGCTCATGCTGCGGCAGTTCCAAGCGAGCGATCTCTTGGTTGGGCTCTTGCTCGGCTCGATTCCATCGGCGCTGGGCTTGCTGATCGGACCGATCGTCAGCGTGCGTTCGGACCGCCATCGCGGGCGTTGGGGTCGCCGTATTCCGTATCTGGTATTGCCGACCCCGTTCGTGGTTCTCGGCATGGCGGGCCTCGCTTACACGCCGGAGTTAGGCGCGGGATTGCATCAGCTTTTGGGCGCTAGTTCGCCGGGAGAGGGCTTCTGCCGGTTGGCGGTCTTTACGTTTTTCTGGGGCGTGTTTGAAGTCTTTACGATCATCACCAACTCGGTGTTTGGCGGCTTAATCAACGATGTGGTGCCGCAGGCGTTGATCGGGCGCTTCTTCGGGCTATTTCGCGCAGTCAGCTTGCTCGCCGGCGTGATTTTTAACTTCTGGCTGATCGGTCATGCCGAAGAACATTTCCGCCTGATGTTCCTCGGCCTCGGGCTGCTGTATGGCGTCGGCATCACGTTGATGTGTTTGAAGGTGAAAGAGGGTGAGTATCCGGCACCCTCGCTTGAGCGGCGACCCGGTTTCGTCGTGCAGACGAAGACGTATTTTCGCGAGTGTTTCAGCCACCCGTTTTACGTCTGGCTGTTTCTTGCGCTCATGCTTGGAAACCTGGCGGGTGGGCCGGTGAACACCTTCAGCATCTTTTTCGCTAAGAGCCTGGACATGGACATGTCGGCCTATGGACGCCTGTTGGTGATCACCTATGTGATTTCGTTCACGCTTTCCTTTTTTCTCGGTTGGTTGGCGGACAAATTTCATCCGTTGCGGGTCGGCATGGCGGCGCTCGCGGTCTATGGAGTGATCATGCTCTGGGGCGGATTCGCGGCGACGGACACCACGCGCTTCTCCGTGGTGTTTGTCGCGCATGGCGTGCTCATGGGGACATTTATGACGGGCACGGCCTCGGTGGGGCAGCGCCTTTTCCCGGCGGCGCAGTTCGCGCAGTTTGCCTCGGCGGCGGGCATCATCGGAGCGGCCGGCTACGTGATGCTGCCGCCGGTGACGGGTGCGCTGCTGGACGCGAGCGGACACGTTTACCGGCACACCTTCACTGCAAGTGGAGTGATCGCGCTGTTGGCGATGGGCGTATTCTGGATGGTCTATCGCCGCTTCCTGCGACTGGGCGGCGACGCCGGGTTTAAGCCGCCCGTGCCTTGAGGCGCCAAAGACTCGGAGCGAGTCCGCGTCCGCGTTTGAATGCGTTGGAAAAATGAAACGCGAAGAGAACCCGAGGGTCTCGGCAATTTCCTTCGTTGAGAGCTCGCGTTTTTCCTGCTTTCGCCGAGCCCGCGGCCGAGCCCGCTGCGGACATTTTATTTTCTCATGGTCAATAGTGCGCCAGCAGTAAGCAGATCTCAGGTGGCGGGCGACTCGCGCATGTGGTATTCCATTGAGCGCTTTAGTTACCCCCTTCCCCAATCTCTTCCCCGTTTAGGTGTGAGTTCCCGTTCCCCTCTTTTGCGCAGTGGGATAGGGGTTTCCTTTCCCTGAATCGACGAACTCGCGAGCGCAGCGGCTGTTATCCGCTGTGCCAAGTCTCGTTAACCCCTCTGCCTTCAGTTCCCGAAAACCAACCCCAAACCTGCTATGATTAAAGAACACAGCCCCCAACGTAATCGCGTGATGCCGCGCCCCCAATGGATCCCGGTTATACAGCCTCTGTTTATCGCGGTGGCCATTGCCTGTTTACTGCTATCCTCCCTGTCCTTGTCGGCGGCCCCTACCTCGAAGGGCATGATCGGCTTCAACTGGCCGGACAACCGCGACAACTATTCCAACGATCTGCTCGTGCCCATTGGCTTAGATAGAACGGATTCCCAAGCGGTGATCGTGGCCAAGACGGAGCGAATCGTGCATCAGGCCCGTGCCTTGAGCGGGGCCAACACCTTCCGGATGCCGATCAACTATCTGATGACCAAATCCGATCCGGCGGCTGCGGCTTGGTGGACCAAATACTGCGCCTCGATCGACAAGATCATAGCCATGGGCAACAAGGTCATCATTTGCCCTTGGCATGTCAGAGAATACGCCGCCGACGGCACCACGCTGACAGCCTATGTAAACATCCCCTTCGCGCCCGGTTTGGTGGCCCAACCTACCAGCAAGGCGCAAATGTTTTCGAATATCCAGTATTTCTGGGATATGTGGCAGGTGGTCATCGCCCGCTACGCCAATAATCCCCGGGTGTATTTCGAAATCTGGAACGAGCCCGGTCAGTGCACGAAGGAGGAATGGGTCGATATCTGCACCGAATGGCTGAGGCGCTATCCCGCCGCCACCGTTCCTCGCCATCGCGTGATTGTCGCCGGCACCGGCTGGTCGTGGGGGGTCTACGATGTGGCCTACAATCCAACTTTTAACGACTGTCTGCTCGCTTTTCACATCTATTCCACCCAAGGCAATTTCACCAAGGAGAGCGATTGGTTCGACCGCTTTAATCACTGCATGCAGGTCGACCCCGACACGTATCCCGGTCATGCCGCGAGCGTCCTGAGCCGCGTGCTCGTGACAGAATACGGCTCAACCGGCAAAGGCACCATGGACGACTACAGCGACCCAACTAGTTCCGTCTCTTACGTGGTCTTCACACGGGCGCTCGCCAAGTATATGCAAACCCACAACATGGGCGGCACCGGATGGGGAATATTACACAAGCCCTTCCAGGTGTGGGGAGACAAAGACAGCACGACTCCCTTCCTCCACATCCACAATGCGACCTATCTTGGCGAATTTGTGAACGGCTTCGACTTTCAAAGCTATTCCGGCACCTACAAGATCCGTAACAAGCGCATCCCGGGCGAATATCTTTACCGGAATCTGACCGATATCGCGACCGCTCCCGATTGGGGGCAGACCTGGACCGTCACCTACGCCTGGAACGGCTACTACCGAATCTCCAGCGGGGGTTATAATCTATGCGCGACGGACAATTCATTCGATGGCGGCGCCACCATGAACCGGAAGCTTGTCGCAGTCGCAGGCGCAGTCTCCCCCTGGGATAGCTCACTTTGGAAGATTATCGATCAAGGGGACGGAACCGTGAAGATTTGGAACAAGGAATACCCAAACTATTCACCGCGTTACACCACGGTGCCGCTCCCGGGGAGCAATTTCCAGCAGAGGGTAACTAACGAAGCCGTGCGTTACGGCCTTGGAGACTACACCTCCTGGGTGCTCGTGAAGCAGTAGGAAATCCCACTTCCCCAGTTATTATAGGAGAGCCGACTCACGTCGGCTCTTTTTTGTCATTATCGCCCGGCGCGAACGCCCGGTCTTGGGGGCAAGCCGGTCTCGCCTTCAACGAGGCCGGAGAGGTCCGACTCGCGGATACCAGACTGAACTCCTCGCCCCCTTTGCAGGGCTACGGTTGACGCGTTCCCTCCGCGCTAAAGGTGTGTCCGCCAGCTTCACCGATCCGGAAACCACTCTGAAGCTCGCCGCGATCGACGATTCCCCCCGTCTGCTCATGCGGCTTTTCAGAACCACGATGCGAGGCGCCGAGCTCTTTCGCTGCTTCAGCCTCAAGCTTTCGCCGGATACCAACAGCCCGTAAGGATTAGATTTAAACTCGGCCCGATGTAGCCCCGACCAGCGGTCGGGGCCTTGGAGAAAAGCCCGACCAGCGGTCGGGCCTACAACAAACCAAAGTGTGAATCCCGGGCGTCGGCTAGCGCGCGTAGACGGACACTTTGCCTAGCGTCAGGGTGTCGGAGCGTTTGTCGTGATCGGCGGATACGCGCACGTAGCGGGCGACGCGGCCGGGTTGGTGAATGCCTGCGACGAACTGCGTGATCGGCACATCCCATTGCGGCAGCCCGTAGGAGCCGCGATAAACTTCCTCCCATTTTTCTCCGTCCACCGAGAGTTGGAGACGCAGCTGTGAGTTGCTCGTGCGTGGGTTGTGGTCGATCGCGACGGCGGAGAAGGCGGTGACCTCCCGCGCGGAGCCGAGGTCGAGCGTGAGGCTCGGGCGGGGCTCGCTTCCGCTTCGCACGGTCCAGTCGCCTTGCTCGTCTTTTTCCGCCGTGCCGGTGGTGACGGCGGCCGTCGCGTTCGCCTGGACGGACGCGCCGTAGAGCGAGGTGTCGTCGAAGGCGCCGCCTTTCCTGCCAAGCACCTGGCCGGGGGCGATGGGCTCAGCGGCGGTGAGTTTCAGGATGGTCACCGGCTCGGTGAAGCCGTTCGCCCCGAGATCGAGGACGACACCTTCGTCGTTTTGCGTGAACGGCACGGCGCGGCTCGAGTTGAAAACTCCCGCGGCGACGAGGCGTTGGGGCAGGGCGGGGAGGCGAACCTTGCCCCCGACCGGTGCCTGTAGGAGGTGGACGTAGATGGTCTTGTCGCGATAGGTGGAGCCGCCCCAGGTGCCGTTGCGGAAGGGGCCGCCGCGGGTGCCGTAGATCGCCTCGCCGTTTTTGCGCAGCCAGGCGCCGATCTCGCGCAGGCGCTCGACCTGCCGCGGCTCGATACGGCCGTCGGGCATCGGGCCGACGTTGAGCAGGAGGTTGCCGCCGCCGGTGACGGTGGAGACGAGGATGCGGAGGCACTCGTCGAGCGGCTTCATGACGTCGTTGGGCTTCCACGACCACTGGCGGCAGATGGTGATGCAGCTTTCCCAAGGGCGGTCGATCTGCATGGTGCCGACGCGCTGCTCCGGGGTGTCGAAGTCCTCGGGCAGATCGTCGCGGTTGTTGATGATGATCTGGGGCTGGAGTTCGCGCGCCATCTTGTGCAGTGCGACGGCGCCGTAGTCCTCCGCGGTTTTTCCGCCGAGGCCGTCGAACCACAAGATGTCAACGCGACCGTAGTTGCTCATCAGCTCGCGAAGCTGGAGCTGGAGGTAGTCCTTGTAGGCCTGATGACGCTCGGTGAACGCGTCGGGACTTTTCCAGTCCGGCTGGGAATAGTAGGTGCCGAAATGGAGGCCGGCGGCGCGCGTGGCGTCGGCGAGCAATCGAACGATGTCTTTGCGGTAGGGGCTGTCGGGGGAGGTGATTTTGTAGTCGCTTCCCTGGGTGTCCCAAAGGCTGAAGCCGTCGTGGTGACGGGTGGTGAGGACGACGTATTTCATGCCGGCGTCCTTCGCGATGGCCGCCCACTCGGCGGGGTCGAAGGCGACGGGGTTGAACTCCTTGTATAGATTGTCGTAGCGCTCCACCGGGACCTGGTTGCCCTTGCCGTAGCGATAACCACGGCGCTCGCCGCCGCGTGACCAGCCGATCTCGGTGCCGACGAGGCTGACGGGACCCCAGTGGATGAAGAGGCCGAACTTGGCGTCCCCCCACCAGCGGATGCGCTCGGCGGCCTCGGCCGAGGGCGGAGAAGCCGGACCGGACTCCGGGGCGGAATACACGGTGGGCAGCAACGAGATGGCGGTGACGGCGAGAAGCAGCGTGCGCATGGATAGAGGGGGTATCGATGCGTTTAAGGATGAGGCGTCGGAGGCGTGAGTGCGGAGTCTGACGAAGTCGGCTCCGTTTCGAGCCGGGCGTGCAGGCCGACCGTGCTGCCGACGAAGCCGTCGGCCACCGCGCTGGTGAGCAAGGTGGCGTCGGCGTCGGCGAAAAACTTCCGCCAAGGCTGGCCGTCTGCCGCGTAGTCAAACGAGCAGACCTTCTCCTGTGCTCGCACGCGGAACGAGAGGTGATTTCCGCCGGGGATCGTCTCGCTGCGCAGGAGCGCTGTCTTCCCCGCGCGCACTTGCTCCAGCGAGACCACGACGTGCTCCGCCACGCGGCGCGCGGAGAGGAAGTAGTGGTGTGCCTCGTTCTGAAACACGGCGAGACCGGCCGAGACGCCCTCGTCTTCGGGCGCGGCGAACGAGAGCGTGGCGGTGAAGGTGCGATGTTGCACGCGCCGACCGAGGTAGCTGGGATTGCCTCGCCCGCCCAGCGTCTCCGGCCGTGGAACCAGCGTGAGGCCCGGGCGCCCCGGCTTCATTTCCCACCACGGTTCGCGGGGCGCGCGAAGCATCAGCCACGCGGGCGAAAGCGGTGGAGCGTCGAAGTCGTCGCGCCAGGTGAAGTCGCCGGACAAGGGCGGCTGGGCCGAGCCTGACACCGTCGTGCCTCCCGGCGTTTTAACGGTGAGCGGCACGCGCTCGCCGGGCCGCAGAATCCTCGGCCAGCCGTCGTCCGTCCACTCGACCGGCAACAGAAAGGTTTCCCGGCCCATGGGTGAAAAACGTCCGTCGTAAGGCCGCACACCGAGAAAGAACGCCCACCATTTTCCATCCGGCCCGATCGTGAAGTCGGCGTGTCCCGTGCAGGTGACCGCCTCGGGGTGTCGCGCGTCCAGACCGCGCTGGGTCAACACGGGGTTCTCGCTCCACGGCTCGTAAGGTCCGGTGATCTCACGGCTGCGGAAGATCACCTGGGCGTGATCGGGCCCGGTGCCGCCCTCGGCGGCCGAAAGATAATACCAGCCGTTCCGCTTGTAGAGGTGAGGCCCCTCGATCCAGATCGGCTTCTTCGCCAGGTCGGTCCCGCCGTTCACGATCACGCGGCTCTCGCCCACCATGCGCAGCGCCTTGGCGTCGAATTCCTGAAGGCGAATCGACCGGTGACCCGGATACAACGGCTTCCCCGGTGCGTCGGCGTTATGGACGATCCACGCGCGTCCATCATCGTCGAAAAAGATCGACGGATCGATGCCGCCGAAGGCCAGTGGAGTGGCGTCTGACCACGGGCCGGCCGGGTCGGTGGCGGTGACGACGAAGTTACCCTCGCCGCCGATCTGGGTGCTCACGACGTAGAAACGCCCCTCGTGATGGCTGATCGCCGGGGCGAACACGCCGCCGGAAACCCCCACGCCGTCGTAGCGCAGTTGTCCGGGGCGGCTAATCACGTGCCCGATCTGTTTCCAGTTCACGAGATCGCGGCTGTGGAAAATCGGAATCCCGGGAAAATACGCGAAGGTCGAGTTGATCAGATAATAGTCGTCGCCGTTTTGGCAGACGCTCGGGTCGGGGAAAAACCCGGCGAGCACCGGGTTCGTGAAATGTGCCGCATCGGCGGATGTGCCGGGCACCCCGTCGGCACCCACATACTCGAACGATGCGAAGTAAACGGGACGACCGGCGCCGACGACGCGCGCTACCGCGACGAAACCGAACAGGCAAAGAACAAACGCGAGCGCCGGCGGCGTCACGAGACACCACGGCGGGACGTGAGTGCCTCTTGGCCGTGACGATTCGGCGGTGAATACGGCGGCGCGTTTCACGGCGTCGCGGCGGGCTTGCGGGTGAGTTGGATGATCTGTTCGCCGGCGAGCAGGAGGGCGCCCGAGCCGTAGACCTCGTAGGTGTCGAGGTTGAAGCGGGCGGGGCTGTTGCCGACGGGCTGGACATGGATCAGCCGGCCGTCGGGCATGACATGGGCGGCCAGCGCGTCCCAGGCGCGGAGGGCGGCGGGGGCGACAGCGGCGCGGTCAAGCAGGCCGTTGTTTACGCCCCAGGCGAGGCCGTAGCAAAACAGCGCGGTGCCGCTGGTCTCACCGGAGGTGTAGCGTTCCGTGTCGAGCAACGAAGTGCGCCAAAGTCCGTCGGCGGGCTGCACGGCCACGACACGCGCGGCAAATTCGCGGAAGCGGGCGACGATGGCCGGGCGCGCGGGGTGGTCTTCAGGAATATAGGGCAGCACGCGGGCGTAGGCGGCGAGGACCCAGCCGTTGCCGCGACTCCAGAAGATTTTCTTTCCGTTCTGCTCGCGCTTGGGGAAAAAACGGCTGTCGCGATGATAGAACTGCTCCTCGCGGTCGTAGAGGGATGCTTCAGCCTCGATCCATTCCTTGATCATGAAGTCGAGGTAGCGGACGTCGCCGGTGGCGCGGGCCAAGGCGGCCCAGGCCGGCGGGGCCATAAACAGGGCGTCGCACCAGCACCAGCGGTCGGAGTTTTTCCAGCCGCCGTATTCAAGGCTGTTGGTCGAAGGGGTTTTTAGGATCAGGTCGAACATCTCCCGCAGAGGCGTGATCATGCGGGGGTCCCGGTGTTTCTCGTAGAGTTCGAGGTAGGCCTGGCCGACGATGTGGTCGTCGGCGTGGTAGCGCCAGGGGCCGAGGCGCCACTGGTGACCCTCGGCGAGTGCCAGCAACGCCTTTTCGTAGGCGGGGTTGGCGGAGGTGCGCGAGGCGGCAAGCAGACCCAAGTAGCCGGTGGCGCGCGTCCAGTGGTGCACGGGGCGTTTGTCGGGCCACGCGAGTTGAAAATCAGCGACGCGTTCCATCAGCGCGACGATCGCGGCGGGGTCGCGCAGCGGCACGACGGGGCCGGGGGAAAGCTTGGGTGGAGGGGGCTCCGGCAGCGGCGTCTGGATTGGCTCGACGGCGCCGAAGGCCGGGGCAGCGAGGACGAGGGAGGCAAGGACGAGGCGGAGACGAATCAGAATTGGGGAGAACATGGGGGAACGAAGATGCGGACGTGAGGGGGCGGTGGGTTTAGGGGGCGAAAACCGCTTCGATTTTCAGCTCGCCGGAGTCGGGCGCGATGGCGGTGAAACGGACGATTCGGAATTCAGGGGCCGGCGCGTCGTGCGGGGCGGGGCCGGACGCGGGGGCGGTTTCAAAAACGACTCCGGCAGGGGAGACCACACGAAGCCCCATGCGGCGACCTTCGCGGCTTAGTTGCACGAGGGAGCCGTCCAGCTTGGCTTCGGCGCGGGTGACGAGTGTCCAGGTGACTTTGGTGCCAGGCCGGAGGCCGACGAGGTCGTCGGTGAGGGTGAGGCCGCGGGCGTCGTCGTGCGGTCGGAAGCGACGCACGGCGCGGGTGACGCCGGGGCCGAGCACAGGCGCGAGGTCGGCCGAGATTTCCGGATGGGGAGGGGCGCTGAAGTCGGTCAGGCGCACGCGGGCTTTGGCCTGGTGCAGGGCGTCGTCGAGGGTGAGGGTGTTGTGGGCGAAGTTGGTGAAGCGGAAGATCCGCCAGCGGTCGCCGGTCTGTTTGTTGTCCCAGAGACTAAGGCCGGCTTTCTCGAGGTCGTGGTATTTTTGCATGCCCATGTCCTCGGCCCAGCGGACGCCGTCGGTCTCGAAGACGTAGCTGCCGCCGTCCATGTGGGCGTGGCTGCCGGAGGGAGAACCGCCTTTGACCGCGAGGTAGAGGCGGCGGGCGTCGTTGCCAGGGCCGCGAAAGACCGCGACGGGAACGGAGCCTTCACCGTGCCACGCTTCCCACGGGGACTGGGACGCGGCGGGCGGTGGTTGCCAATACAGCAGCGGGAAAAGCAGACCGAGATCTCCCGAAAAGGCTTCGGCGCGCGGAATAAATGGGGCGAAATGACGATGCTGGCCGCTCAGGAGGGCGGGCGTGCCGAGACGGTGGGCGAACCAGAAGAGCAGCGGATCGGGGCTGCTGGACGGAACGCAGTCGGCGAAGGTGAAGGGAACGCCGGAGGGCGCGGTGAGCAGGGTCTGGACGCGGGCGCCGGCGAAAAAGGCGGCGGTATCCGGCATGAGGCGCTCGTCGCCGAGGGCGGAGCGCAAGGCGGCGAGGGTGAGCGCGGTGTAGGAGCCGCCAAAAGACCAGTAGCCCGGGCCTTCGGGATAGATGCCATCGGGAGCATAGGGCTTGAGGCCGTGCGTGTAGTTGGAGGCGAGCAGGGAGAGCGTGGCGCGCGCGGCGGCGGGTTCGTCCTCGGCAATCGCGAGGGCACCGAGGGTGAGGCCGCCGAGGCAGACCTGGTTCCAGTTGTTTTGCCGGGTGTGCCACCCGTGAGGGCGGGCGCCGACCGCGAGGCCAGGGCGAAGGCCCTTCTCGAGGATCGCATTGCGCAGGGTGTCGCGGGTGGCGGGCGCAAGGTCTGCGTAGAGCCAGTCGTAGCCGAGCGCGAGGGCGGCGCTCATCTCGGCGACGTCGAGGAAGTGGGAGGGGTTCCAGTCGGTGAAGGCGGCGGCGGCGAGGAGATTGCGCTCGGCGGTGGCGAGGAAAACGGGATCGCCGTCGAGGCGGTAGGCGGCGGCGAGAAAGATAGCGTCCGCGAGCACGCGGCGGGAGACCGAAAGCAGTCGCTTACCTTCGAGTTCGCGGAGCGGGGCAGGCGCAGCGACGCGGGCGCGGGCCATGGCGATCACGGCCTCGGTGAAGGCGCGGTAGTTGGCGTCGGTTTTGGCCTGAGCGCGGAGGCGCGGCCAGTCGGCGGCAGTGACGAGCAGGCGTGGATGGCCGGGGCGGAGCGTGGCGAGCGGATCGGAAACGGTCTCCGCACGCGCGCTGACGAGGGCCAGCGCGCACAACGAGATGAAGGCGATTTTATGGATCAGACTGCGCAGGGCGGAAGGGACGTCGGGGTTCATGCGGGGGCCGGGAGGAGTTATTGCGCCTGTTCAATTTTGAAGACGACCCCGTGGTCGGAGGGCCACTCGGGGAGCGGATGGATGCGCAGGCCCTCGGCAGTCTGCCGCCAGTCGAGGCGGGCGGAGGAGCCGAGCACGCTGACCTTGCCGACGCGTTCGCCGACGACGGACTTGATGACGATCTCCTCGCGCGGCACGGCGAGGGTGATGGCGTAGAGCGCGCCGGGTTTGGTGGTGAAGCGGATGTCGGAGGCGACGTATGTGGGGAGGATGCGGCGCTTGTTCTCCTCCTTTAACTCCTCGCGCGATTTCACGGGATTCGGGCCCTCGCCGTGGAGGCGCCAGGGGCGCGTGCCGTAGATGGCCTCGCCGTTGATCTCGAGCCAGCGGCCGACGGCGAGGAGCGTCTCCTCCTGGTTGCCGCCGAGCGTGCCGTCGGGTTTTTGCACGACGTTCATGAGGAGGTTGCCATTACGGCAGACCGTCTCGACGAGCATGGAGATGAGGCGGTCGGGAGTGCGGTAGGTGTCGTTGGCCTTGTAGTGCCAGTCGCCCATGCTCTCCTCGTGCTGCCAGGGCTGCTCGGCGACGCCGGAGGTGAAGTCGCGCTCCATCGCGAGGGTGGCGGCGACACGGCGCTCGGGCGGAAGCACCTTGAGCGTGAGGACGCCCTCGTCGGCGCCGTTTTTCCAGCGGCGCTGCTGGTTAAAGTAGTGGGCGGCGATGACCATGCCGACGCGTTCGTCGTCGGCGCGGGGCGCGGGGATGTCCTCGAATTTGACCCACTGGCGCCAGAAATTGGAGGGCGAGGCGATGTCGAATTCGAGCAGGTCGGGCTGGTAGTCGTCGATGAGCTGACGGGTGCGGAGAAACCAATTCTCCATGAAGGCGGCGGTGGGCTTGTCGCCTTTTTGGCCGGGGCGATGAGGGGGGCCGTAGAGCTGGGCGGGATCGTAGCCGTCCCACCACTTGCCTTTGCCGTCGGACTTGGTGAGGACACCGTCGTAGGGCACGCCGGCGAGGGGGCCGGTTTTGTCGGAGTCGCGCGAGGGGTCATACCAGGCCCAGCTGTTGATGTTGTGGATGGACACGCCGAAGCGCAGGCCCTGGGCGTTCGCGGCGTCTTTCCAGAGCCGCATGATGTCGCGCTTGGGGCCGAGGTTGACGGAGTTCCACGGCTGGTAGGTGGAGTTCCAGTTGTCGAAATTGTCGTGGTGGTTCGCCATGCCGACGATGTAGCGGGCGCCGGCTTTTTTATAGAGCGCGGCGAGGGCGGCGGGATCGAATTTTTCCGCCGTCCAGAGCGGGATGACGTCCTTAAAACCGAAGACGGACGGGTGCCCGTAGGTTTTGATGTGGTGGGTGTAGGCTGGCGTGCCCTGCTGATACATTTTGTGGGCATACCAATCGCCGGCGGAGGGCTGGGTCTGCGGCCCCCAGTGTGCCCAGATGCCGAACTTCGCGTCGGCGAACCATGCCGCGGGCTGGCGGGTGGAGAGGGATTCCCATGTGGGCTTGAAGGGCCCCTCGGCGATGAGAGGCGTGTCGGGTGCGGCGGCGTGCGCGAAGGGAACGCAGACGAGGGCGAGCAAGGTGGTGAGCAGGAGGGAAGGACGCATGAGGGGTGTTTGAATTTTTTGTTTACCAGGGGCGGGGCAACGCGGTGAGGCGTGCGGTGATGTCGGGGTGTTCGGCGGAGACGTCGCGAGTCTCGCCGAGATCGGTTTCGAGGTTGTAGAGTTCGCGGCCTTTGAGCTTCCAGGGGCCGTCGATCACGGTGTCGGCGAGAAAGAGCGGAGTGGCGGGGGGCAGGGGCTGGTTGTCGCGCAACGCGCCCCAGAGGTCGCGGCCGTCGAAGGCGGCGTCGCGCGCGGCGACTCCGGCGGAGCCGAGCAAAGTGGGCGCGAGATCGAGCACCGAGATGGTGTCGTCGCGGGTGGCGCCAGCGGGGATGCGGCCGGGGAGGCGGACGATGAGCGGCACGCGCAGGCCGCCCTCCCACGAGGTGGCTTTTTTTCCGCGCAAGGGCAGGCTGCGGGACAACTCGTCGCCGCCGTTGTCGCTCATGAAAATCACGAGCGTGTTCCGCTCAAGGCCGCGCGCTTTGAGGTCGGCGAGCAACGTGCCGACCGCGTCGTCGAGCGCGCTGACCATCGCCGCGTAAACGCCGCGCCCGGTGGTCTGACCGACGGCGTTGAATTTTTCCAGATACGCGTCGGGCGCCTGCCACAGGTTTCGGCGTCCGTAATGCGGGGCGCCGTGGCTCACGAAGAGGAAAAACGGACTTGGGTCGGCGGTGCTGAGAAAACGTTGGGAACGTTCCGTGATGAGGTCGGTGAGGTAACCTTCGCGATGCACCTCGGTCTCGTTTTCCCAGAGGTCGTGCCGGCCCTCGGGTTTGCCGTTGGGCTGGGCGTTGTCGGTGTGTTTGTAGAAATCGATTTTGCCGCCGCGGTGGCCGAAGAACTCCTCGAAACCCTTGTCGCGGGGCAGCACTGCGGGCGTGTAGCCGAGGTGCCATTTGCCGATCAAAGCGGTGCGGTAGCCGGCCTCGCGCAGACGCGACGCGAACGTGACGGCCGGGACGAAACGCGGGTTGTCTTTGCCCATCAAGACGGCTTTGCCGGGGAAGCCGTGGCGCTCCGAATATTGGCCGGTGAGGAGGGCGGCGCGGGTAGGCGTGCAGACCGGGTAGGCGTAGGCGCGGGTGAAACGCGTGCCCTCGGCGGCGAGGCGGTCGATGTGCGGCGTCGGGATGTCGGGCCCGCCATAACACCCGAGGTCGCCGTAGCCGAGGTCGTCGGCCATGATGAGCAGGATGTTGGGCGCCGTGGACGGAGGGGCTGCGGAGGCGGCGGCAGGGAGCGTCGCGCCCGGCGCCGCGAGCAGAAGCAGCGCGAGGGCGCGGAGGGGTTTCATGGGGTTCCTCGGAGCTTACTCGGGTCGGTAGAGTTGTAGCTCTGCGATGCTTGGGGCGCCCTTTTCACAGTCCATCGTAAGGCGGAAACGTTGCGCGGTGACGGCAGGGAAGCGGCCGACGGCGCCGTGGCCGCTGGTCTTGCCGGAGGCGAGTTCCTTCCAGACGCCGTCGATCTCGGCGGCGAGGACGTAGCTCTGTTTCATGCGCGGCCAGATGTCGGGCTCGTCGGCACCGAAGCCGGAGACGAGGGCGGGCGCGGGCAGGGTGAACTCGACCCAGGCGGACTTCACGGCGGTGGGGGCGCGCCAGAACTTTACGCCGGTGCCGTCGTTGGCGAGGGCGGCGGGTTGGGCGGGCTGCTCGGCGGAGGCGGTGACGGTGGCGGCGAGCGACGGGATGGGCGTGGTGACCGGAGGTTCAGCGAGATCGAGCACGATGACCGATGCCACGGGGTCGGGGGCGGCGGCGGGCAGTTCGATGACGAGGCGCTCGGCCTCGGGGTGGAGCGCGAGCTTACGACCGGGCGCGGAGAGGAGGTGGGCGGAGGTGGCGCGGGAGAGGAGGGGCACGCGGAGTTTTCCGTCAGCGGGCCAAGTCGTGACGTGGAGGAAGAGGCGGTCGCCCTTGCGGGTGGCGTTGCCCCAGGAGAGCGGGGCGAAGGGGCCGGCGCGGGTGCCGTAGATCGCCTCGCCATTGACGTCGAGCCAGCGGCCGACCTCGGCGAGTCTCTCGAGCTGGCCGGCGGGGATTTGGCCGGTGGCGTCGGGGCTGACGTTGAGGAGGAAGTTTCCGCCCTTGGAGCAGATGTCGATGAGCTTGCGGATGAGCACGGGGCCGGACTTGAGCTTGTCGTCCCAGGCGTTGTAGCCCCAGTGCCAGCCGATGGTCATGCAAGTTTCCCAATCGCCGGCGTAACCGGTGACGGGGACGAAACCCTCGGGGGTGCGAGTGTCGCCGCCGTTCCCGCCGCCGAGGCGATTGTTGGTGAGGATGCCGGGGCGCAGGGCGAGGAGTTTGGCGAAAGGCGCGGCGCGCTCGGGGGTCATCTGGTAAGGCGTGTCCCACCAGAGGATGTCGGGCTTATAACGCGTGAGGAGCTCACGAACCTGCGGCACGGCGATGTCGGCGAGGTAGCGGTCGAAGGAGCCCTTGTGGGCCTCGTCCCAGCCCCCGCCGTCCTTGATGCCGCGCTTGGCTCCGCCGGGGTGCATCCAGTCCTGGGCCTGCGAATAATAAAAACCCATGCGGAGCCCTTGGGCGCGGACGGCCTCGGTGAGCGGGCCGAGCAGATCTTTTTTGTAAGGCGTGGCGTCGGCGATGTCCCACTCGGAGACGTCGGACGGGTAGAGCGAGAAACCCTCGTGGTGTTTGGCGGTGATGACGACGTAGCGCATGCCGGCCTGTTTGGCGACGCGGGCCCAGGCGGCGGCGTCGAAGTTGACCGGGTTAAAGCGCTGGGCGAAGGCGCGGTATTCGGCGACGGGGATCTTGGCGTTTTCGAAGATCCATTCGCCGTAGGTGGAGCGTTCGCCGTATTTGCCTGCGGGGACGGCGTAGATGCCCCAGTGGATAAAGAGGCCGAACTTGGCGTCGCGCCACCAGGCGAGGCGGGCGTCGCGTTGGGCGGGGGTTTCAGCGATGGCGGCGGAAGGCGCGGCGTCCTCGACGGTGATGCCGTCTTGGGCGTGAAGACTGGGCAGAGTCAGACCGAGCAGGAAGAGGAGAATGAGGCGAGTCATGGGGTGAAAACGGGGTGGCGCAGGAGTCGCGCATCTTGGGTATCCGATGATGACAGAAGTGCCTGGTATTCGCCACCGGTGTGTTGCCACAGGGCTACGTTCTGTTGAAGAGGCCAACATCGATTACGTCGCCACGTCCTGCCGGTTCGGTTGCCTCTTCGATCACCCGGCAGGAAACGGCCACGCTATTCCTGCAAGAAGCGTAGCCGTCCGCCCGCGTAAACGCGTTCTCGCTCGCAATTCAAACCATGCGCTCGCCGCCAAGGTGCTTCGGGGCGGTCCGTGATGCGGATGCCCGGAAAGCGCGTTTGGGGACAATGCGCTCCACCTTAGAAGGCGGTGACCGTGCGGCGCTCGCCGGCTTTCAACGTGAGCGGGGTGGCTTTCCCGCCGGCGTTCAACACCACGGTCGTAGCCTCAACCGCCTGCACGGTGAGCGTGGTCGGGCGGCCGTTTGCCCAGGCGAGGTCGAGAGTCAGTCCGCCGCGAGCGCGGATGCCGGTGATGGCGCCCTTTGGCCAGATCGACGGCAGGGCGGGCAGCAGGTCGAGGATCGCCCGGCCCTGTTCGTCGCGGAGGTGGCTTTGCACCAGCATCTCGACGATGCCGGCGGTGGCGCCAAAGTTGCCGTCGATCTGGAACGGAGGGTGGGCGTCAAACAAGTTTAAATACACGCCGGAGCGATCAGTTTTGCCCGATTGCTGCGCCGGGCGGATCAGATTGCCGAGCAACGCATAAGCGCGATCGCCGTCACGGAAGCGCGCCCAGAGGTGGATCTTCCAGCCCGTGGACCAGCCCGTCGCTTCGTCTCCACGAAACTCAAGGGAGGTCCTCGCTGCTTTGAGCAGGTCCGGTGTGCCGGTGTTAATTTCCGATCCGGGATACACGCCCCACAAATGCGAGACGTGGCGGTGTTTGTTTTTGGGATCATCCACGTCGAGCATCCACTCTTGGAGCTGGCCGTGTTTGCCGATGCGGTTGGGGGCGATGCGAGCGGCGAGCTCGCGCCAGCGGGTGACGCGGTCGGCATCGGTGCCGAGGGTCGTGGCCGCCTCGGCGCAGGCGAGCATGAGGGACCGCACGATCTGGTGGTCCATGGTCGGACCCATCACGAGGCCGCCCTGTTCGGGAGAGTTGGACGGGCCGACGATCAAGGTGCCGGTGACCGGATCGACTACCATGGCATCCTCAAAGAACGCGGCGGACTCGCGCATCAGCGGGTAGTGGCGGGCGAGGGCCGCGCGATCACGGGTAAACTGCCAGTGCTCCCACAGGTGCCAGCACAGCCAGGCGCCGCCGGTCTCCCAGATGCCGTGGTTGGAGGCGTTGATGGGCGCGGTGCCGCGCCAGCGGTCGAAATTGTGGTGCAGCACCCAGCCACGTGCTCCGTAGTGCGCGCGCGCGGTGGCTGCGCCCGACACGGCGAGTTCCGAAATCGCGTCAAAGAGAGGCTGGTTGCACTCGGAAAGGCTGGTGAGATCGGCCGGCCAGTAGTTCATCTGCGTATTGATATTGCAGGTCATCTTGCTGCCCCAGGCCGGCTTCATTTCCTCGTTCCAGATGCCTTGGAGGTTCGCCACCTGGCCACCGGGACGGCTGCACGAGATGAGCAGGTATCGGCCGTAACGATACATCAACGCGGCGAGATCGGGGTCGCCGCCTTGAGCGTAGGCGGCGATGCGTTCGTTGGTCGGCGCGCTGGCGGCATCCGTGCGGCCGAGGTCCAGCGTGGAACGCCGGTAGAGCTTTTGGTGATCGGAAGTCTGGCGGGAGATCAGCTCTGCATCGGAGAGCTTGGCGGCGTTGGTCAACGTCTTCGCGGCGAGCGCGGAGGAATCGCCGCCCAGCGTGCGGTAGTCCACCACGTTGGTGCCGGTGGCGAGGCGCAGGCTAAGACGCGTCGCACCGGTGATGCGGAAGCCAGTGGGTTCCAATGCAACCGTGCCGTCCAACGAAGCGAGGGTCGCGCGGGTCACGAAGGATACGCCGTCTTTTTCAACCAGGCCGGTGAGGAGAAGGTCTCCGTCGACGACGGCGACTGACGAGCCCTTGTGCGGTGAGCTGAGACGCACTTGGCCCGTGAGCCGGCCGGGCTGGTCGCTGGTGATCGTGACTAGCATGAGGCCATCCGGGGCGGAGATACGCACTTCGCGGCGGATGAGCGCACCGGCATCCCGGTAGGTGGTTACGGCGACCGCCTGGTCGAGATCCAGCCAGCGACGGTAATCGGTGGCCGGGCTGGTCGTGGGAAACTCGATGAAGCAATCGCCGGTGGGCTGGAAGGCTTTTTGCGCGAGCGGCTGGCTCATGAAGGTCTTGCCGGCGAGGGCTTCTGCTTCCTTGCGCTTGCCGGCGAAAAGCAGTTCGCGGATTTGCGGGAGCGAGTCCACGGCACCGTCACGGTGATAGGCGTGTGGTTGGCCAGTCCAGACATCTGCATCATTAAACTGGATGCGTTCGGTGTCGGTGCCGCCGAAAACCATGGCACCGAGACGTCCGTTACCGACGGGCAAGGCCTCCACCCAAGTGCGGGCGGGGGCGCGATACCAAAGCGTGTCGGCATTGGGCAGCGGGCCGGTCGCGGCGGTGGTGACGAGTGGCAGACCGACGGCGATCACGACGGAGGGGAGGAGAAGGCGAAGCATATGATTTTAAAAAGTAGCGGTCGGGCGAGAGACGCAGAGATAGTATTTAACCCAAACAGGTTTATAGGGGTTAAAAGGCCTGAACCGGTTTGCAATGGGTATGACAAGGCGAGCGGGATCAGCGTTCTTTGGGCAGCTTGACCGCGGCTGTGTGGCGTTGCGCAAGCATAAGGATGAGGCGGTGCGTGGGGGAAACGAAGAGGCGAGGGATTCGCGAAACGAGTCCAGCTACGATAACAGAACGGCTTGGCTTTTGCCGCCGGCGTATTGGCACAGGGCTGCGTTCTGTTGGCGAGCCGCAAGGCGTGCCGAACGTCTACGGCGCCTAGAGTAAGGGCTTCGAGCGTTTACAAAGCTGAAAAGGCAAGCCCCAGGGGTCTCGCATCATCATCAGGTGTGAGGATTCATCGGGGAAAACTTCACTCACGATGACAGCGCCCGCGGTCACTAATGCTTTGGAATCCGCGACGGGATCTCGGCTCTCGAATGCCAAGTGAAACGTCAGCGGATTCATGGAGCGGTAATCGGGGACTGTGTCGGGCGGGTTACAATACACCTCCAGAACGGTCGATTCGGAATCGGCGAGGAAGTGCGTCTGGGTCGGGACGGGGATGTGCCGAACGATCCTTAACCCGAAATGCCGGCAATACCATTTGGCCACGGCAACCGGGTCGCTGACGTTGAAGGCGATGTGTTCGATTTTCATATTCGGAATTACGTTTAAATCCTCAGTGTTTGTGCGCTGTCCAGCCGCTGACGGTTGGGTCGGTGAAAGCGGCGCGGTTGCGCGAGTCCGGCCCATAGCCCGAAGGAGTTGCGGGTCGCCAAGCGGCGATCTCGGAAACACGCTCGGTCGAAAGGAAGCGACTCAAATCCGGCGGGGCATCGGCGGCGATAACGGTGGCGGCGGGCGACGACGCGAACAAGGCGAGAGGTAGCAGTAACAGGGCGAGTGCGGATCCTCTTCGGGCAGGAACGCTCGCATTTGAGATCGGGTGTCCGGTCAAAGGGGCAAGGAGACTTACGGTTTCGTAATTCTGAGCCGCAGGAAGCGTTTACTCACGCCGGTGAAGGAGACGCCGCCCTTGACGGATTGGAGGGTGCCGTCGTCGGTGAGGAGCGTGGTGGTTACACCGGCGGTGCTCCAAGAATCGGTCGCGAGCGTGTCGCTCCACTCGACGGTGAAGCCGTAACCGGCGGTGAGGGCGGACTTGCTGCGGGAGTAGGTGAGTTCGAGGAGGCCGGTGGTGGCGGCGAGGACGGGGGCGCGGGTGGTGCGGGCGGACGGGCTCTGGCCGGTGGCGAATTCGAAGAGGTTGTTCTCTCCGTCGCCGTCGGGATCGGCTGAATCGGCGGCGTCCCCGGTGGCGGCGGCTGTGCCGAAATATTGGATACGCCAGGCATCGATGCCGGATGGCGCGGCGTCGGAGTTGATCAGGACGGTGGTGATCGAATAGGGCGCGAGGACGAGGTTGCGGTTACCCGTGAGGGAGGCACCTGTGAGATCTTCCGTGAGCGTGAGGCGCTGCTGGGTGGAGCCGTCGTTGGCGGTTTTGTAGACTTTCCATGCGCGACGGGCGGGATCGGCGGCCCAGTAGGACGAGGTCTGGATTGTCTGATAGCTGTAGGCCGCGCTCTTGTTGATCATGACGAGGATCAACTGGTCGGGCAGCCCGGTCGCCACCGGGTCGCGGTAGAGTGAGACGACCACGTTTGCATCCGTGGTGGTGGCGGCGGAGCGCCAGTCGCCGGGACGGATGAATTTGCTGTAATGGCCGAGGGCGCAGTAGGTGTCGCTCGTGGGGTCAGAGTGGTTCAGGCCCCACATGAGATAGGTGTTGGCGCTTTGGATGGTGAAGACGTTATGCATCGGCAGGGCGTGCATCATCCAGCCAGGGACGGTGGGTCCGTAGCTGTCGTCGCCGAAGAACTCGGTCATGTAAATTGACCAGCCGGGTAGAGGGTAGGCGGTCCGCAGACCGGCGATGGAAGTGGTATTGTTGCCGACGTTATTAGTGTCGCCCTGATAGGGGTGATGGGCGATGGCGGCGAAGGAGTTTGCCGGGAGGTTGTTCAGGTAGGCGGAGATGACGGAAGGGCTCGCGGTAGTGGTGTCGGGGCCGACGAACTTGACGAAACCGAAGCCGTTCGCTGCGAAGGCGCTTTTAACGGCGGCGAGGGCTTGGGGATAACCGGCCTTGGTGCTGGTCTCGGTCGAGTTCAGGTAGTTGCCTGCCTGCCATGCCGCGTAGAAAGGAATTCCGCCGGGAGTGAAGTCGCACTCGTTTTGGATAGAAATGAAGTCGGGGATGGCTTGTTCGGGCGTAAGCGTGGGGTTGAAATCCCGAAGATTCTGGAGGGAGCGCATCCACCAGTCGCCGTAGTCGGCGTAGCGATACGCGTTGCCGGTTTTGGCGAGGGTGCCGCCTTGCGCGCTGCCCGTGCTTTTGAGGGAGGCCGGGGGCGACCATGCGGACATGGTGATCAACCCGTTGGGCTGGGCGGCGCGGAACAGGCGGATGAACCGGGCGTTGTCCGCTTGCCAACCGCGCCAGAAGATATCCGGCTCGTCGAGTTCGCACTCGAAGGAGTTGGCGAGGCGCACGAAACTGATGTTTAGACCAGCGGTGGTGAAGGCCCGGTTGAAGTTGGTGGTGCTCCACGCTATGTCTTGAGGACCAAGGCAGAAATTCGCTCCGACCCCGTGGATCTGCTGGTTGGTCGTGGTCGGCGAGAGCGTGGTGGTCGAAGCGGTGAAGCCGATGGCGGTCTGCACGGAAACCGTGCCGGTGGTGGCGAGCTGGCTGGTGTTCCAAGCGAGACCGTAGCCGAGAGCGGGCAAGAGGACGGAAGAAAAGGAGCCGGAATAAGCGGTGGCGTTAAACAACGTAAAGCTGTCGCCGGTTTGAAGGTCGGCGCCAAGGTTCACAACGCGAAGCACGCCACCCAGCGCGAGTGGCCCCGGGATGACGAGCTTGCCCGAGCTGGGGGTGGAGGCGCGGTTGAGGTTGATGAGCAGTGTGCCCGCGAGCGCCGGGGCGGACGGAAGCGTGAGGGTGCCGAAAGTCGTGCCGCCGGGATTGAGCGTGCCGCCGGAGGCGATGGTGATGGAGCCGGGAACGGAACCGTCGCCGCCGAACGTCGCATCGGCGCCGACAATCACGGTGCTGGCGGCAGCAAGGGAACCGGGGCTGTTCACAAGCAAGGTGCCCGCGTTGACGAAGGTGGGACCGGTGTAGGTGCTCACTCCGGTGAGCGTGAGCGTGCCGACGCCGATCTTGGTGAACGTTCCCGCCTGCCCGGCGGCGTTCTCGAACGCCTGGGACACCGTAATGTTGCGACCGCTCGGGACGTTGAAGTCGGCTCCGTTTGCCGTGAGGAAGGCACGGGTCAGGCCGCCGAGGTAGGATGTGCTGGAGGCGCTGGGTGTGAGGAAGCCGGTTGTAAAATCGAAGGTAAGGTTGACGGTGCCGACTCGAGTGGGGAAGGCGGGCAGGGTGATCTGGGCGGTGCCGCCGAAATTCAACGTGGCGCTGCTTGATGCGGCTCCGGCGATCACGGTGAAGCTACTCGCCGAGAAGGTGCCTGCTGTGAGGTTCAGCGCCGCATTGGTGCCGGTGCTGGCTGCGCTGCCGCCTATGCTCAGTGTTCCGATGGTAGCGGTGCCGCCGGTTTGGTTAAACGTCGCCGTGCCGTTGAACGTGGTGGCATCGGAGCGACCGATCATGAGGGTGCCGGATCCTAGAGAAAGCGTGCCGGTATCCGAAAGGTTGAAAGTTCCGGTCGAGTTGTTGTTCGCGGCGAGCAGTATGCCCCGTGAGGATGAGCTAAAGCCCGAGAGGGTGCCGCCGGAAAGGTTGTAGATGCCGGAGCCGCCGTTGTTGCCGACGAGGACTGCGTTACCACTGGTGAAGGAGACCGCGCCGGCGGATTGGTTGACGACGCCGAGCGAGGCGGAGCTGGTGCCGCGGCCGACCTGGAGGTTGTTGCCGGCAAGAGCGAAGGTGCCGCCGGCGAGGTTGAGCGTGGCGGTGCCGGGGAGGAGGCCGACCAAGATCGGCGCGGCGGCACCGAGCGCGCCAGTGGAGGAGACGGAGAGCGTGCCCTCGTTGATGTTGGTGCCGCCGGAGTAGGTGTTGACGCCGGTGAGAACGACTTCGCCCGCGCCCAGCTTAGTGAGTCCGGCGGAGCCGGCGAGGTTCGCACTGATCGTGACATTTTTTCCGGTGCCTAGCGTGTAAACGGTGATGCCCGGAGTGGTCCCGGCCAGGGTGAGGACGTTGGTGGATACGCCGTTGTTGGCGAGGGTCCAGCCGGCGGGGCTCGTGAGGTCGGTGTCACCGAAGACGATGTTTCCAATCGTGAGAGGGGCGTTCAGATTGATGGTCGTGTCGGCGGTGATGTTGACGCCTGAGAAATTGGCGGTGACCCCGGAGCCGCTCGGCGCACTCCCGCCGGACCAATTGGCGCCGTTGTCCCAGAGACCGTTGCCGGCGGTGCCGGACCACACGGTGGCGGACAGAATGTTGGCGGTGAGGCCGGTCGGTTGGACGACCGTGTAGTTCGCGGCGGAGGCACCGGAGAGTGTGGCGTTGGTGGTGATGGCGATCCCCGAGCCGACGGCGGAACTCGCGAACGTGCCGGTGCCGAGAAGGACGACGGTATCGCCCGCTTCGATCCCGGAGAGGGCACCGTTGAAGGTGGCGGAGGTGGTGCCGTCGAAAAACTTGTTGGCACCGGTCGCGCTTGTGACGATGAGCGGTTTGGGCGAGACGATTTGCGCGGGGGCGAGCGAGGCGGATACGCCGGGATCGTGGCCGAGCGAACCGAGATACACGGCGACCAGGTTCGCATAGGTGCCGGTGCCCAAAGCGGTGCGGGCGGTCGTTATTGTGGCGGTGCCGTTGCTGAGCGTGGCCGAGCCGACTAGGACTCCTTCGGCGCCGCCAGAGCGGAGCTCGACCACGCCGCTGGACGTGGCCGGGGTGACGGCGATGTCGAATTGGAGTGGGGTGCCGTAAGCGGTGGAAGCGAGGGTGCCCGTGCGGCGGGTCAGGGTCGTGGTGGTGGCCAGCGGATTTTCGACGACGAGCTCGACGTTTCCGCCGTTGATTTGGAGGGTGACGAGGTGGTTGGCTTTGATGCCGGTGCCGCCGATGGATCCGTTGAGAGTGGGCGTGCCGGTGATCGCGCCGGAGGTCGGCGTGGCGAGCCGGTAAGTGCCGCCACCGAGGGGCGATGCGCCGTTGTTGATCACGGTGACCGGGCCGTTGAGGGTCAGGTTGCCGGAGGTGATTTGCAGCGCGGGCTTGGTGGTGTCGCCGGTGAAGGTGGCCGGGGTAAACGCGAACGTGACGGGGCGGGTGCCGAGGTCGAATGAGGAACCGGCTTTGAGCGTCGCGACTGCGGTGAGGGTGCCGTTGGCGGTGAACGTGGCGTTGGCACCCAGCGTGTAGCTGGTGATGGCGGATATGTCGAAGGTCGCGCCGGCGGCGATACTCAGGTCGGAGTGGGCGGAAAGTGAACCGGTGGACGTGAGCGCGAGCGTGCCGGCGTTGATGGTCGTCGCTCCGGTGTAGGTATGGGCGCGGGTGAGAGTGAGTGTCCCGACCCCGTCTTTGACGAGCCCGCCGGTCGTGGTGCCGAGGATTCCGGTGATGCGGGTATCGCCGGCACCCCCCACCGTGAGGTCGAAGGTGGCGCCCGTGATGGTGCCGGAATTGCCGAGCGTGAGCAGGCCGGCGTCGGAGTTGATTCGAGCATAACCGGTCAATGTCACCAGGCCGGCAAAGGTGTTGTTGCCGGCTACGTTTTGAAGTGCGCCGGCTCCGCCGAAGCCGGCGCCGTTCAGGCTGAGCGCCTCGGATGTCGAGTAGGTGAGGGACGTGGCGCTTTGAATCTGCAAGGTCGCGCCGTTGCTCACGCTCGTGCCGCGGTTGCTGGAGCCGAGGGCGTTGTTGACTTGGACGTTGAGGATGCCGCCGGTAATCGCGGTGGTGCCCGCGTAGTCGTTGCCCGCGCCGATGAGGGTCCAAGTGCCGATGTCTTGCTTGGTGAGGTAGGTCCACGCCGCGCCGCCGGCGGGGTTGGCGATTTTGCCGGTGACTTGATTGGTGGTCTGGGTGCCGTCCAGCACGAGGTGGGGATCGCGCCCGCCGCCGTTGGTGATGCCGGTGACGTTGCCCAAGCTCACGCGCGCAGTCGTCGGGTTGAAGACGAGTCGCGCCTGGGTGCTGCTCGTGCCGCTGTTTGAAATAGTCACGGTCGGAATGACGAGCGCGGCGCTGTTGGAGCCGGTCACGTTCACCGTGGTGGTCGAGGCACCTACGCTATCGACGCTGAACGTGCCGCCCAACGTGTGAGTCAGGCCGGTGCCGCTGCCGAGGTGGTTGACGTCGAGCGTGGTGGTGCTGCCGGCAGGAACCGTGATCGTGGGCAGCGGAAAGGTGGAGCCGGCGTCGGCACGCAAGGTCAGCGTCGCACCATTGGCGAGGGCCAGGCTGGTGGCGTTGGCGAGGGCGTTGACGTTGCGCAATTGGAGGCTTCCCGTGAGCGAGACCGGGCCGGAGAGCGTGTTGGCTGCGCTCAGGGCCAACGTGCCGGCGCCTGCTTTGGTGAAGCCGGCGGTGCCGTCGAGCACGGCGGAGATGCTCGCGATCTTCGAGGTGCCGAGCGTGGGCACGGTGATGATCGGCGTGGTGCCGGCGAGGGTGAGGATGTTCGCGGCGTTACCGTTGTTGCTGAGGCCCCAGCTCGCGCCTGACGAGGTGGTCGTATCGGCGAACGACAGGTGGCCAATCGTGCGCGGGCTATCGAGCCGCACCGTCAAGTCCGCCGTGGGGTTGAGCGTATCGAACTTGGCAGTGAAGCCAGAGCCGTCGGCGATAATGCCGCCCGACCAGTTGGCCGGATCGCTCCACAAGCCATCAGTCGTCAGGCGTGTCCAGGTGCCGGTGGCGGCGTGCAGGGCGGGTGCAAGCAGCAAGGTTGCGAAAGCAAGAGCCGCTAGGTGGAGACGTAGGGAAGCGGGGTAGGGCATAGACAAATCTTCGCTTCGGGGTGAAAAGCGGATCGGGGTGATACTGCCTACAGAGTAGTTGAGCGGGCCCGCGCGCACTACCGCACCAATGCCGAATAATCCCACCCCGTTGACCCGCGTGGGAAGGGTAGTTTCACCGCGAATCGGGCAGGTGAAGGCTCAGGTAATCATACATCACGTGTTCGCCCGAGCCGCGCGGGCTGGAAAAGCGAAAGGTGAAGGTGTTGGTGCCTTCACGGAGGCGTGAGACCGGGATGGGAACGCGCACTATGCTGTATTTGGCATGGATACCTTGGCGAAGCAGGGCGTTGCCGCCGGAAACGGGCGGTGAGACGCGGGCGAGCGCGTCCGCCTCATCGTTTACAAACAGCCAGAGCCGCGGATAATGGGCGCTGGCAAATGCAATCGTGAGCGTCGCCTCACCACGGGCGGGCAGATCGGCGAGCTCGAAGCGCACCTGCCAGTTCCAGTCTTCAGGCGACACCGTGCCGGCGGCCGGCGCGACGGTGCGGTAGGAGGTGTGGGCGTAGTTCCAGTCGCGGGCGGGGGTGCTCTGACCGATGATGTAGACGAGTGGGTTAGGGAATTCCTGGGTGAACTTTTCCCAGAGGAAGGGCTCGAAATAATCGTCGCCGTGGCGGAACTCGCGGGCGGTGCGGTCGGGCACGCCGATCTCCCACGCGAGGCGTCCGCCGGGGTTTGCGATCGTCCAGGTGAGCGTTCCCGCGTCGTGGATTCTGCCGGCAGCGATGGCGATCTCGGTCTTGGAAAACTCACCGACCGATCCGTCGTTGAACGCGTAGAGGGTGTAGGTGCCGGGGCGTATGGCGGTAATCGTGAAACGGCCAGCGGCATCGGCGCGCGTCCAGTATTGGTATCCCTTGGATTGCCGCTGCCAATTGCCAGCGGTTGCTTCGGCGGCGGCAAGGCCGACCCAGGCGCCTGCGGCGGAGACAGAGGGTTTTAACGTGTCGGTGATGACGAACTTGCCCGTCACGGTTCCGCGTTCAGCGGCCGGTGGGTGGTCGGTCGTCCTCAGCCAATCGTAAGGCCACGCGGCGCGTTCGGCGGCGACCTGCGCGCGAGCATCGGCCCAGAGCGCGTCGCCCGCGTTGGACGTAGTGCTAGTTTGGTTACAGTAGAGCAGGAACGGGCCGTAGACTTTTCGCCACGCTTCGCCGGCCGCGACGGCGGTGCCCGAGCCTCCGAAGTGGTTTCGGCCAAAGTGCATCAAGATATAACTCTCCGACGTGGTCAGGTCCTGATGAGTGGGGCCGTCGTTGAAGTAATCGTGTCCGCCGAGGACAAACCAGACGCCCTTTTTGTTGAGGTTGCTCGCGTGTCCCCACGTGCCGATGTCGAAGTAGCAGGCGGCATAGGAGTATTTGCCATCGTAGTGGCCGGCGCGGACGCCGGTGTTGAGTTTCACGATTTCGGCGATGGGAGTGCGCGAGGACTGTTTGTAGTCGGCGAGCGAAGGCATTTCCCAGTTGCGCGCGGCGTCCACGTAAGCGCGTTCAAAGGTAAACTTCGCGCTGTCGTGCGGCAGTTTCCAGACGATGCGCCACTCGCCGACTTCCGTCGCGGGATAAGCGGCCGGGTGGTCGAGCACGGCGTAGGCGTAGAGGCCGGTGTCACCGCGTCGCAGGATGTAGTTGAGCTCGATATCGAACGCTTGCTTGTGAAGCGCGGGATTCCAAACGCGCGTGGCGCGCACGTGAATCATGTCCGGCGATTTGCTGACGAGTGAGTAAATGCACTTGTCGGGGACGGCGAAGCGAGGACCGCCATCCATGCTGTAGTAGATGGGATTCGCGGGATCGACCATCTGCGTGCCGTTGAAGACGTAGGAGGTGATCTTCCCCGTGGACTTCTGCATGACGGCGGTGATCACGCCATTGGTCAGGGTGACGCTGTCGGCTGTTTCGGTGAGCGAGACGTCGACGCCGCCGGTCGCGCTACCGCCTCCCGGGTCTTTGGCGGCGTGCGCCGTCACGAGGAGAACCACGGTGAATGCAACGAAGAGGTAGCGAAAGACGCGCAACGTTGGGCTCGGGGTATAAAAATGCCCGCAACTTTTTGGGTGCGGGCAGCAAGCTGTTGGATGAAAGCCAGCTTTAGAATTGGTTAAAAGCAGAATCAGCCAGCGGCAGGCTGCGGACGCTACCGTCCATGTAGAGGCGGTTGCGTTTCGATTGGTGGTGAGGAGCGCCGGCGATGCCTTTGGATTCGTCGCCCGTGGGGGTGTCGTAATCCTGCATGAGCCACACCTTCGAAGGGTTTAGCCCGAGACCGGACGTGAGGTTCGATGTGATCATTCTGCTGGGGGATGTGACGCCACCGTAAGGGAACACATTGTAGCCCGCCGCTGAGCCGGTGGCGGTGTTAAGGTTCATGACGTAGTAGAGAGCGTTTTCTGCCAAAATTGTCGGGGTAAAACTCGGGCAAAAAAGTAATTTAATCTGGCTGGGCGCTGATGTTGCGGTGGTTCCTCCCGTTTTGGCCGCGCCTTCGCTGTAGTAAGGCCAAAGTGAGTAGGCGATCTGGCTCGTAGTGTAGCTCTTGGGTGCGGTGGCGGTGGCGTAATAGTAGGGATCAAGCAAGCCGTTGGCTAACTTGTGGGACGGCATGCGCCCACGGTTCTCGCTCGCGAACATGGTGCACATCACGCCGAGCTGGCGCAGGTTGGTCGCGCAGTTGGCGCTCTTGGCCGAGTTCCTTACGCTGCCGACCACTGGGATAATGATGGCTGCCAAAATGCCGATGATGGCGATTACTGTGAGGAGCTCTACCAGAGTGAATCCGGATTTTGCGCGAGCACCTTGGGCAACACGGGGAGAGGCAAAGGAAGTCATGGGGATAGCGGGTCGGGGTGGGAGCATTGCTAAACTACGCTCACTCTATCGTAGACGGCCTCTGATAGCCACTTTTCCGCTGTCAAAGAAAGACGCTGAGTTGACAAGACATAGCCCTGCTCACGAGGCGCAGATCAACTGGGCTACGCCGCCCGCTCGGATGACGGGCAGGAGGCCGGAGGAATCGACGCTCAGACCCGCGAAGAATTTTTCGCCGTCACTCGCATCGCCGCCGGGAAGGCCGAGCACGGCGCAAAACAACCAAGTGTCACCGGCGGGCAACACCGTTTGCAGCCCGGGCAATGCCCCGCGCGCGTGCATGACGTTGGTATTGGTGGCAGGATCGAGCACCACGCCCGTGCGGCGCCCCGTGAGATCACGCACGCCGGAAAAAGCGTGGTCGGTCTCCACCGAGGCTGCGCCCTCGCCCGCACGACGCCGTCCGTATTGGCGCAACCGAGCGCTGGAAAACCCGCCCTCGAACGTGTGGATCTCCCGCGTGGCGCGGATCCGGTGCGCTCTCACGTGACCGGAGCCGGCGGGTGCGAGCCAGGTCTCCACCTCGACATCGGGCCAGGGCAGCCAGCGCGTGTAAACCAAGCCCGCCTCGATGCGCGACGCCTTCAACGCCTCGCGCCCGCGCCAATGGCGGCCGTCCTCGCTGAGGAGCAACATACTGTCGCCCGCGCCATCATCGGGTCCGTCGCCACCGAGCGGCACGCCGAAACCAAAAACCGTGGAGTAGGCGAATTTACCGTATTTCTGCGCGCCGTGGCGCGGGTCCCAGCCGGGTGCGGCGTGTCCGCCGAGCGCGACGAGGTGTTTGTGCGCAGCATCGTGGCAAAGCAGCAGGCGCGCCTCGGGCTGGGCGAGCGTGGCCGGTGGTGTGTAAGGTGCCTCGGTCGCGCGCCAGAACGGATGCGTGGCGGGGAGCGCGAGCGGGAGGAAAATTTTGCACGCCCAGTAGGGTGAGCCGGGCGCGTTGTAGCGGTCGGACATCACCAGATTTGGATACGCGTAGCCGATCGAGAGCAGGCCGGTTTCGGTGAACATCGGCTGGCGCAACCACCAGCGTAGGTGGCGCAAATAAAGCCCCTTGGTGACGCCCCACGGCAGCGTCTCCGCACCGGCGTAGGCGAGGCCGCCCCAAAACGCGCCTTGGGCAAAACGATACGCGAGACTCCGCCCGAACGGCACGGCCGCTCCGTCGGTCGCAAACCACGCGGCGAACTGCGGCGCGAAGAGCCGCGCGCGTTCCACGATGCGGGCCACGCGGACCTGATCGCCGCCCTCGCTGAGGCGCGTGTAGATCAACGCATAATAGTGGATCGCCATCGGGATGTAGTAATCCCGGTTGCCGCCGATCCCGTCGGAATACCACCCGTTGGTGAGGTAAAAGCGGTCAACCGTATCGAGGTCGCGGCTCACCTGGGCTTCGTCGTCGGGCGCGCCGACCACCCGCAGACCGGCGTTCACCAACACGCGGAAAAAGAGCCAGTTGTTCCCGACGAGTTTACGCTGGTTGATCTGCGAGAGCCAGGTGACGAGTTGGGCGCGGGTCTTGGTCGAAAGTGGTTCCCAAAACTCGCGCGGGCAGAGTGCGAGCGCGAGGCCAAGCGCGGCCATCTCGACGGCGCGCTGGTCATTGTCGCCGAGGGGGCCCCAATAATCCGGATGCGCAGGATCCACGCCGGCAGTGATGCCGCGATGATAGAGCGGCCAGTCGGGGAATTGTCCGCCGCCCGCGACGAACGGCGCGATGCCCCACAGTGGCCGGGCAAACGATTCCAGCAACGCGGCGGGTTCGCCGTAACTCGCGGCGGCGTCACCGAGCAAGGGCGCGGCCGGATTGGCGGCAAAAAAAGGCCTGAGTGGCCGCCACAATTCCAAGACGGCCCGTTGCACATCTTCACGCGAGGCGAGCGGGTTTGTGGTGAAGGCCGGGTTGATCATGGGGTCGAACCGGTGACGGTGTTCGGCTCGACGTTCGCTTTCACGAGATGATGAATCTGCACACCTGCCATGAGAAAGGCGCCGGAGCCGTAGACCTCGGTCGTATCAAGATCGAAGCGGAACGGCCGGTGGCCCACGGGCTGGACGTGGATGAGCATGCCGTCGGGTTGGACGTGAGCGGCGAGGGCGTCCCACGCGCGCAACGCGGCCGGCGCGTAAGTGGCGCGGTCCAGCAGGCCGGCGTTCACGCCCCAGGCCAGGCCGTAGCAGAATAGCGCCGCACCGCTGGTTTCGCCGACGGTGTAGCGTTCGGTATCCAACATACTGGAACGCCAAAGCCCGTCCTCGGGCTGGAGAGCGACGACGCGCGCGGCAAACTCCTGGAAGCGCGCTACCAAGGCCGGACGCTCCGGGTGTTTGGCGGGAATCAGCGGAAGGATGCGTGCGAAGGCGGCGAGCACCCAGCCGTTGCCGCGGCCCCAGAAGAGCTTGGCTCCACTGCGCTCTTTGACCGTGAAGAAACGGCTGTCGCGGTAGTAGAGCCGCTCCTCTTTGTCGTAGAGGTAGTCGTCGGCGATTTTCCACTCGCTGAGCATAAAATCGAGGTAACGTTGATCGCCCGTGAGCGTGGTCAGCCCGGCCCACGCCGGGGGTGCCATGAAGAGGGCGTCGCACCACGTCCAACGATCAGAGCGCGCCGGGCCCTTGTGTTCCATGGGCGTGTTTTTCGGTGCGGCGAGGATGCCATCGAACACCGCGCGCATGGGGGCGAGCATGCGCGGATCACGATGTCGGGCGTAGAGTTCCAGGTAAGTCTGCCCGACGATGTGGTCGTCTGCGTGATAGACGGGCGGGCCGAGGTTCCACTGGTTAGCTTCACCCATCGCGAGCATAGCCTTTTCGTAGTCGGGTTTTTTGGATACGCGGGAGACGGCCATGATACCGAGGTAGCCGGTGGCGCGGGTCCAGTGGGTGGCGCGGCGTTTGTCCGGCCAGGCGAGTTGCCAGTCGGCCACGCGTTCGAGCAACGCGACGATGGCGGCGGGATCGCGCACGGGCACGATCGGACCGGGGAACAGTTTCGGAGGGATTGGCTCGACGGGCGGCGGGTCGTCGGCTCCGCGAACGGCGGAAGTGGCGGACAGGGCGAGCAGGGCCAGCAGAGCGGGAAGGAAAGGAAAACGCATGGTGGAGGGAAACGGGTCGCGGAGTTAACGAAGTGGAATCACGCAGGTCGTGAGCGAGCGCGGCGGCAGCGTGAGTTCGCCACCTGAGAACGAACCGTCGGCCTTCAGGTTGACGGCGGGGTCGGCAGTGGTGAGGTAGCGTCGCGCGGAAGGAAGGGCGCCTTTCCCGTCGTCCAGGCGAAGGCGGACGGGCACGGGATGCGGGCGCCAATTGACGGCCACCAAGACGAGTTCGCGGCCGTTGGGTGAAAGATAGGCGGAGATAAGTTCCCGGTCGGCGGCGATGACCGGATCGAGCCCATCGACCCGGTCCACTGAAACGCGCGCGTAGCCCGGCCGGATAAAACGGCTGAAGTGGCCGAGGGACCAGAGGAGCTTGGTGGGTTGATGGACGGATTTGTCGAGCGCGCGGTCGATGAGGTAGTAGCGGAGGCCTGAGGTGGGATCGCGTTGGGTATCCATGGCGGTCCAGAACTGCCAGCTCACGGCGTCGGCCTCGACCAGGTCGGCGTGAATGATGCGGGCGAGCTGCAAGGCGGAGTCGATGGGCGGAATGGGGCGGTTGGCCGTCGTCTTGCCCAAGCCGTCGCGCAGCATGCAGTATTCGGTCATCGAATACTGGAGCTTGTATTTATCGAGCTCCTTGCGGAATGCGCGCCGCACGCCGATAAACTCCTCGGGGCGACCGTCGCTGAAATAGCCGTGTGCCGCCACGGAGCGGGAGAGCGTCGCGAGGTCGCCGATATAGAGCGGGGATTCGCGGTCGAAGAAGGCATGGGCCTGACGCCCGGCGTGGCTGTTGCGCTCCTCATAAACAAAGCGCAGGTCGCCGGCCTCGGGGATTTGCAGCTTGGTGGGGAGTTTCCGGCGGCGCAGCTCGGCATCGAGCGACACGGCCACGCGTTTGATCTCGGCATTGGTGTAAGGGCTGCCCTCCTGCTTGCCGCCGCTCCAGAGCCATTGGGGCTCGTTGATCGGGGAGATGAAGCGGAAGGTGATGCCCTCGCGCTCGCGGAAATGTTGCAGAACCTCGCCGAGGAAACGGGTGAAGTCGTCGAAGTGCTCGTTCTTGAGGTTGGCGCGCGGCTCGCGGTTGTTTTGCGCCTGACCGGTGCGGGTGAACTGCACGGGTGGACTCTTGGTGAAGGCGATGAATTGTTCTACGCCGAAGGCCTTCGCGCTTTGCAGGAACCAACGTTGGCCGGCCTGTTTGGTCCAGTCGTAGGTGCCGTCGGGCTTGAGGAAACACTCTACGCGGGTGGGGCCGGGCCCATGGCCCATCGCGGCGATGCCGCTGGCGTCGCCTTGCTCGGCGCTGCCGGCGCCGATGTTGAAACGCCAAAGCGAAAGGCCGATGCCGCGGGGGTTGCCGGCGGCGTCGAGCTCTTTGGAAAACAAGAGCCGGGCGACAGCGGTTTTGTCGGCCTCCGGCCAAGTGCGGCCGACCACGTCGCTGTGCCATGCGTCGGAGGCGCCGAAGTTTTCGATGGTCTGACGGCGATCCTTCGTGCGGATTATGAAATCAACCGGCCCGTTCGGGGCGGGGATGGGTGGCAGTTCGGGCAGTTTGGGCGCGGGCTTGGGTCCGGCGGCGGGTGGCGGCGTGGGGTTTTCGAAAGGATCGGTGACCGGTTCCGCGCGAGCGCTTACGTGTCCTAAAAACAGCCCGGCTGCCAGCGCGAGGCGGCGGGCGAAGGACTGCGCGGAAGCGGGGGACGCGAAAAATGCGGGCGCGGTGGTCGTCATGACGGGGATACGGGCGGGGCTGAACGAGAGGTGAACATCAACCTGCGGGGATGGCGAGCACCCGCACGCGACCGGGCGGACGTTGATGTGGAGCGGTCATCGGCCGCCGCGCGGCGGGCGGGACATCATTCGACGACCCACTCGATGACGGACGGCTCGACGAGGGTCGCTCGCTGGAAAGTCAGCCGCAGGTGGCGGGCGCGGGTGGCGGCCTTGATCACAAACGGCGAGCCGGACGCGGGCAGCTTCGTGTAGTCGGCGAGCGGCTTCCAAGTCACACCATCCAGCGAAGTTTCGCAGAGAAATGCGTAGTTCCTCCAGGGATACTCGAAGCGGATCTCCTGCCGGCTGATGTGGCTCACCTGGCCGAGGTCGAGTTGCAGCCAGGGTGTTTCGTCGCCGGCTGATGGGGCCCAGCGGGTCGCAAACGAGTGGTCGAGCACGCGCGAGGCGTCGCAGAAATCACCTTTGGAACTGGAGGCGGCGGCAACCACTCCGGTGGCGGGCGCGAGCAGGTTGGCCCGTGCGGTGAGGCGATCCCGTAGGAACGCGGGGCCGCCGTGGGTGGGCACGACCTTCTCGATCAGCCCCTGACTGGTGAAGCGCAGCTCGTCGATGCACAGCTGCCGAATGGTGCTCTCGGACGAGAAGGGCAGGTTGTGGCGGTGGTAGAGGATGAAGTGCTCGTTTCTGCGGCGGATGACCGTATGATGCCCCGGGCCGATGATATTGATCTCTTCGTCCGTGGTGAGCACCGGGCTGTTCGGTGCCTCGAAAAACGGGCCGAGCGGCGAGAGGCCCATCGCGTAGTGAACGCGGTAGGTGTGGTCGGTCGTCTTGCCTTGCGAATACATGAGGTAATACCGGCCGTCGTGCTTCACCATCAGCGGTGCCTCGAAATAGTTTTCCGGGGTTACGTCGATCGCTTCACCGATAAAGACGGTGAAGTCCGCATTGAGTTGCGCGACCCAGCAGCGGCCGTTGGTCCAGTTCCAACCCGAACCCCAATAGAGGTAACCCTTGCCGTCGTCATCGATGAAGACCTCGGCATCAATCATATGGTAACCCGGCTTGTAGTCGGCGGGGATGAGCGGCTTTCCGTTCAGCGCGTCGTGCCAGGGGCCGAGCGGGTGGGCGGCCTTGCCGACCCAGATTTCGCTGCCCACGGAGACATACATCACGAAATCGCCGCGAGGGGTGCGCATGACCGAAGGAGCCCAAACCATGTTGGCGTGTGACTTCGAGGTGGTGCAGGCCGCCTTGGTGGGCCAATTGAGCGTGTGATACTCCCAGTGTTTAAAATCCAGGGAGCTCCAGCAGCCGAGTGTTTCTCCGCCCCAAGGGTCGAGCGTGGCGTAGATGTAGTGCCGACCCTGGTGCTCGACGTGCGAGGGATCGGCGAAATAGCCGGGAATGCAAGGGTTGCCGGTGCCGACAGACTGGTGCTCGCTCGTCGGCGACGGCAGGATGGCGGTCGCGGTCGTTCCACCGGTGCCGAGTGTGGCCAAGGTCATGGCAGCGGACAAATTTTTCATGATGGGGAAGAGTCAGCACCGGCGGGAGGCATCGCGGTTGAAGGCGAGGGATGAGGTCAAGGGCGCCCCCTGCGGTGGTATTAGAATAGTTCACGATAGCGCATCGGGTCCGTGCGGGGCTACCAGTCCAACGTTGTAAGTGTGCACTCCATTGACGGCTGCGCAATGGGATGGGAAATCGTTCCCGGATGGGCGTTCGAGCGGGAGCGTTACGCAGTCCTCACATCGAGCGCCGGCCGGTTTCGGTAGCCGGCCGCTTTTTATTTCAAAGACAGCGTGAACGCAGGTGAGGTTTTGCGAAAGAGGTTGTCTCGATTGTGGTCCGTCCCCATCCCGAAGTATTGTTTTCGTTTCTCTTTTCACACGAGACCGACGTTGTTTTTTCCGATTTCCCCTGTGCCTTTCTCTTCTTCCTTACCCAGCACGCGCCGCACCGGAGCTGCCGCATTACCCTCGGCAATCGCCCGCCTCGAAGATGTCACCCCGGATGAGTCGCGATCGTTTCGGGTCTTTGAATACAAGGGCCCCGGTTTTAAGCGCGGCTGGCATTACCACCCCGAGGTGGAGCTGATCGTCTTTCTGGAAAGCACCGGGCCGCTCTTTGTGGGGGATCACATCGGGACTTATGGGCCAGGCGAGGTGTTGCTCTTAGGACCCAACCTGCCGCACGAACTGCGCTTCATCCAAGGGCCGGTGCGCTGTCTGTGGATCCACTTTGGCCTCGATTGGTTTGCGGATACGTTTGGCGATTTGCCGGAGTGTGCGACGGCGTTGCGTCTGCTTTCGCAATCCGCGCGCGGCTTGCGCTTTGGCGGCAAGACATCCGATGACGTGACGGCCCGGTTGTGCCGACTTTCGGGTTTATCGGGCATGCCTTACTTGGTCGGTTTTTTGGAAGTTCTTGATCGGTTAGCCGTCTCGACGGAGGTGAAAACGTTGTCGAGTGCCGGGTTTACGCCGGTAGTGGATGAGCACGCGTCGGCGCGCATTCAGAAAATTCACGAGTATGTTTTCACGCATTTTAAGGATGAGATCGACCATGCGGAGTTGGCCCGCGCGGTGGGGCTGAGCCGGTCGGCATTGTCGCACTTTTTCCGACGCACGACGGGCCGCACGATCACGGATTTTATCAACGAAGTGCGCATCGGGCACGCGTGCCAGATGTTGATCAGCACGAAGCTCAACGTATCGGAGATCGCCTATGCGTGCGGCTTCGAAAGCCTGTCGCATTTCAATAATACATTCCGGCGGATCAAGGCGCTGAGCCCGAAAATCTTCCGGCAAGAGCGGGCGCTGGCCTGAGGCGCTGCGCCCCCTTAGTGATTAGTTTCATCGTTCACGGGTCATTCACGGCAAGACGTCCTTTGCTTTTGGACTTTGGAAGGGACTGGCTCTGTCCGGTCCGTTGCGGGCTACACGGACGACACGGAGGTCGTCCCTCCCTCGCTCACAAAGCCTAAAAAAATTCGAGCGTTGCTGTGACGCTAAAACTTAAGGGACGTTGGTATGATGTAGGCCCGACCGCCGGTCGGGCTTATTTCCGGAGACCCCGACCAGCGGTCGGGGCTACATCGACCGGTTGAGGTCTCGAACCGATAGGCAATTGGCATAAAAAAGCCCGACCGGTGAAGGTCGGGCTTGTTGGATCACGCCGGGAAGGCGCTTAGGCCAAGCTTACGAGTGGCGACGGCGGCGTTGGAAGGCAGCGCCCGCCAAAGCGAGACCACCGAAGATCGCGGCATAGGTGGAAGGCTCGGGAATGGCGCTGCCGACGAGCAAGCCGGTGGATTCATTGAAGCTCCAGAGGCTATCGGAACTCGTCCAGAGGGTGCCGTTTTTGCTGAAGGTAAGGAGGCCGGCATTGTCCTGCACGAGGAAGGTGCCGGTGAAGCTTTCGGTCAGCGTGCCAACGTTTACGATATTCCAACTACCGGGTGTGTTGGCAACGCCGCTGAGATCGAACTTGAAGCCGCCTTCAAAGATCGCGGTGCCGGTGCCAAGGAGCTGATTGCTCACATTACCTCCCGCCAGCTTGAAGAGCAGGGAGCCGGTCGAGCCCAGCGTTAGGGTGCCGGCATCCACGCTGGTGTTGCCCGCGTAGGTGTTGGCACCTGTGAGCGTGAGGGTGCCGATGCCTGACTTGGTTAGGCCGCCGCCGGTGGAGCCGGAGTCCTCGGTGAGAGCTTGGGCGACGGTGATGGCGAAGCCGCCGTCGTCGAACCGGGCGCCACCCGCTTGGACCCTGGCGTTGTTGGCACCACTAAAGAAGTCGCTGCTGTTGGCGTTGGCCTTGAGGGTGCCGCCGTTGAAGTTGGCGTTGAAGGTCACGCCGACGGCGGCTGAGCCGCCCTTGTTGATGCTCGCGACGGTCAGCGTGCCGGCGTTGAGCTGGAGCGTGGCCGACGCGGTGCCGGTCGCAGCGGTGCCGAACTGGGCCGCCCCGGCGGAGGTGACGTTGCCACCGCTGAGGGTGAGGCCAGAGCTCACGTTGTTGCCGGAGCCGGCGGTGATGCTGGTGACCTCGAGGGTGCTGCCTGTGCCCACATCGATGGTTCCGCGGCTCGCTTGGAGACTGCCAAGCGTCACGCTGCCACTGTTAGTTAGTGTCAGGGTGCCGGTGCCGTTTTTCTGCAGGTTCTTACTGTTTCCGGTGATCGCGCCTGTGAGGGAGATGTTGCCGCTGCCCACAACTGTGGTGGTGGGGGCACCGAGGGAGACGGGGCCGGCGATGGTGGAGGTAGTTCCACTGGTGTTGTAGAGCGACCCGACGTCGTTGGTGTTGGCACCGCTGTTTAGGGCAATACTTACTCCAGAGCCGAGAGAGGTTCCGCCCAAGTCGAGCACGCCAATCGCGGCTCCAGTGCCACCGGCGGCACCGTTTACCGTGACCGAGGTCGAGCTTCCCAGCGCTCCGGCGGAACTGAGCCTAAGGATGCCTCCGTTGATCGTTGTCGCGCCGGAATAGTTATTGCTGCCCGAGAGCTCTTGGGTGCCTGCGCCGGATTTGGTTAACGTCATCCCAGAAGCACCTGAAATGTTACCGGAGTAAGTGGCGGTGCCTGCGTTCGGATTTAGCGTGAGCGCGGTAAGATTGCCCGAGCCCGTCATGCTGGACATGTTGACTGATGTATTGAGACCTCCGATGGTTGCGCTTGTTAACCCGTTGAAGGAAACCGCGCCGGTTCCTGTAATGGCTAGAGTGCTGTTTTGAAGAGCCAGCGAACTACTGAGAACAAGATTACCGTCGGATACGGTCGTGTTTCCGGTGAAGGTGTTCGCGCCGCCTAGGGTGAGGGTGCCGGCGCCCGACTTGTTGAGACTCAACGCAGCAGTGCCGGTTCCGGACCAAATGCCTGAACTCGTAACGTTGCCTGAGCCGTCAACCGCGAGGGTGCGCAAACCACCGCCACCCGTGCCTAGATTCCAGGATCCCATATCTAAGGTGTTGCTGGAGGTATTGGTGATCGCGTGATTGGTCGCGGAACCAGAGCCCCCTATTGTAAAACCACCAGTCCCTGCAAAAGTCACGGTGCCCGCACCGGACGCGATCGCGATGCCGGAGGCAAGCCGAACGGATGCGGAACCGCTGCCGGTGATGGTGAGCGCATTGGTTTGGGCGGCGGTGATGTCAAGCGAGCTGCCGCCTTGGCCCGAGCCGCCTCCCGTTGCCGTGGCGAGCGTCAGGTCGGTCGTAGACAGATCTGTTCCGTTGAAGCGAAAAATCAGACTCGAGGCCGTGGTCGTCGTGGTCGGCGTCCAGCTCGTGTTGGTGGCGAAATTGGTGCCGGTGCCATTCCATACGATCTGGGCGCTGGCGGCTTGGGCGGTCATCAAGGCAAGGAGGGCGAGAGACGCTTTCGCCAGTCGGGACTTCGAATATACGGGGTGGGTAGATGTCATGGGTCTTGGGTTATCTAGGGTGATCGAAAATCGGCACAATCGGCCGACCATTCGGCGCGACGGACGTGAGGAGGAATAGGGGTTTTAGCGTCATCACTCTACGTTTATTTCAATCAGATGACTACCGGTTCAACGCTCAGCGTATGCGCTCTATTGACCAAATTTGCGTCTGTTTCGCCCGTGACACTCCATTACCTAGGTCGGAGCGCAAACTTCTCAGGAACGACCGTGGCAACTCCGGAATCGCTTCCTCCCAAGAGGGAACGACCTAGGGAGTGTTTCGCAAATACCTCAGGCCGTCGAACTCTACGAGTGAGAGGGAAGCAGGCTGGGCCGGCGTTGTCCTCGGCGGCACGGGCCGCTGGTCCGCCTCCGTCTCGGTCGCCTTGGCCGAGCATGGTTTCTCTTCTCACGTAGCATCGGTTTATTTTGAAGACAGCGCCTAAGCCGCTGAACGGACGCGCCTGTCAATACACACCTAGCAAGTGACGGTGATGTGGTAGCCTCCCGAGGTGATCTGCGCCTACAGTGTTGATGACACGCCGGATACCCTGCCTTTTGTGTTCATCAGCCCTAAGCGCCTCCGTTGTGCCGGAGATCCGTCTCGCGCGCGGGTCTGCCGCAATAGGCAAAAAATCCCCTTTCCCCCCACCCCCCCCTTCCATGGAAATCAAGTCCCTCGCTCGTCCCGGCGGTCTCTGGCTCGCCTTCCTTTTGTGTGGTTCGCTGCCGATCTCACCGCCGTCGCGCGCCGAGCCGGTAACGGATCCCTTTGAGCCGGCCGCGGCGAAGCCCGTGGTGGTGGTGCCGGTTGAGGCGCCTCCGCCCACCGGGCCGGTCGGGGTGCGCATCTTCATGGAGGACCGCCGGCAGGTCGTGGAAAGTTTCGGCGCCTCCGACGCGTGGCATAGCGATATCGTCGGCCGGACCTGGCCGGACGCGGACAAGCAGGGAGTGGCGCGCCTGCTGTTCTCGCGCGAGCTGGACGAGCGTGGTTCTCCGCGAGGCATCGGGCTCAGTCTTTGGCGTTTCAACATCGGCGCCGGCAGCTTTGAGCAAGGTGACGACAGTGGTATCGCGCCGATGGGGCACGGTCCCGGGCCGACGCGCGTCGAGTGCTTCCTCTCGCCCGACGGCACCTACAACTGGAATAAGCAGGCGGGGCAGCGCTGGTTCCTCCAAGCGGCCAAAGCCTATGGCGTCGGCCAATTCATCGCTTTCACCAAGAGTCCGCCCGTGCAGTTTACCCGCACCGGCCGCGCCGTGAGCGATGGTTCGCTAAAAGGAAATCTCAAGCCGGAGCATCTTCACGACTTCACCCGTTTCCTCGTTGAAGTCGTCGAACATTTCCGCGCGAAAGAAGGCATCACCTTCCGCTACCTCTCACCGGTGAACGAGCCGCAATGGAAGTGGGGCGGGGGCAAGCAGGAGGGCACGCCTTACACCAATTCGGAAATCAAAGAGGTCGCCATCTCTCTCGACGCTGAGCTGCGTCGGCGCAAGAGCCCGACGAAGATGATGCTCTCCGAGACGGGCGACCTGCGCTTCGTCTACGAGAGCGGAAAAAATCAAGCAGCGCGACAGGCCTACGCCTTCTTCGATCCCGCCTCCCCGGATTACATCGGGGGCCTCCGGACGCTTGATCGCACCTTCGCCGCGCACTCTTATTTCAGCGACGGTCTGCCCGACGAGTTCGTCGGCGTGCGCCAGAAGCTCCGCGCCGAGCTGGACAACTACAACCTGCGTTATGCGCAGACGGAATACTCGCTGCTGCGCCAAGGCCTCGACAAGACGACGCCCAACCGGCCGATCCCTCCGATCGATTCGGCGCTTCAACTCGCGCGGGTTATTCATTCCGACCTCGTCGAGGCGAACGCCGTCAGCTGGCAGTTTTGGACGGCGATGGACACTCAACGCGACACCAACTTCGGGCTGCGTTACTACCTCGTCGAACGCGCGCTGGACCGGGTGTATTACCGGCCGACCAAACTGCTTTGGACGCTCGGGCATTACAGCCGCTTTATTCGGCCGGGCTACGTGCGCGTGGGGATAAAACGAGAAGACGGACTCGAAGCGATGGAGGCCGCCAACCGCGAGCTTGTGTCGGCCTATCGGAGCCCCGACGGACGCGAGCTCGTGATCGTGGCGGTCAATTGGCGCCAGCACCCGGTCACTCTCTCGCTTAGTCTCGACGGCAAGGCGGGGCGGCGGGCGGCCGCGCCGAACGGACAACGTTTCCTCACCACCGCTGATCCGGATGTGAACCTCGCAAAACAGGAGGATTTCAAAAACGGCGAACTGCCGCTGCCCCCGCGCTCGCTCACCACCTGCGTCATCTCTCTTCGCTAGGGTGTGTTTCGCAAATAAATCTGTGCATCGCTTAAGCTCTACGAGGGAAGGGGGAAAAGGCGCTGGGCCGGCGTCGCCCTCGGCGGCACGGGCCGCTGGCCCGCCTCCGTCTCGGTCGCCTTGGCCGAGCACCCTTTCGCCCTCCCGCTGCACCGGTTTATTTGCGAAACATACCCTAGATTCCCCGAGGCACTCTTTGGCGACGACGAGTCGAGCGATGATCCTTATCAGGTCTGTCACTTAAACATCAGCATCAAGCACCCTGCCGGTGGCGGGCTTTCGGCCATGGCGAGTAAGCTGGTGACGACTCTTCCGCTAGGCCGCTCCCCCCGGCATTATCGGGCTCCGGCGCCCCGCGGAATGTTTCAACCTATAACCCAAACCCCATGAAATACCCCTCATCCCCCCACGATTGGTCTCTGCTTCGTATCTGCTGCGCGCTCGTCGCATTCTGGCTAGGTGCTTGCGGCCTCCAGGCCGGCATCTCCGGCGTCTATGGTTACGGCGCCAACGCGACCGGCGGCGAGCGTGGCATCTACCGTCCTGTTTACACCGTGGCTGACCTTCGTCTTCACGCCGCCTCCAACGAGACGAGCTTTATCGACATCCACGGCGTGATGGATCTCGGCGGCGTGGCCCTGCAGGTGAAATCCAACAAAACCCTTCGCGGAATCTGGGCCAACTCGACCGTTCGGGGGACCATCTACCTCAACGGGTCCAGCAACGTGGTGATTCGGAATCTCCTCATCACTTCGCCGGCGGGCGGCGACGGCGTCACGATGCTGAAATCCAGAAACGTCATCGTCTACAAGTGCACCTTCGATAATTGCGCCGACGGCTCGATCGACATGACCCAGGGTTCCACCCAGATCACCGTGGCGTATTGTGAATTCAAATACATGCAGCAGACCGTTCATAACTTCGTCAACCTGGTTGTGGGCAACAGTCCGGCGGACCTGGCCAAGATCACGGTTCACCATTGCTGGTATGCGGAGGGCTGCGAACAGCGAATGGTGAAGGCGACCAACGCCTTCGTGCACATGTTCTCGAACTATTACAGCACGACCAATTTGGCTTATGCGATGGGAGCGGCCGACAGCGGTTACATCTATGGATCGGACAACGTCTTTGAGAAGGCTCACAATCCATGGCTTTACTCAGTGACCAGCAACCGCGGCGTCCGCCTCTGGAACAACTTGTTCTACATCGCGCCCACATGGGGCGGGGCGATGACCGCTTACTATTCCGCCAATAATAATCACGGAGGATGGGACACGATGCCGGTCGCGCTCGATTACTCCTACACCGCGACTGATCGCTACAGCGTGAGGGCCTTGGTCATGGACCAAGCCGGTAGCCTATGAGTCGCAAGGCAGCGCTTCGTGCGGTCCTGTTGCCGGCGCTCGCGCTGCTGGTCGTTGGGCTGCCTGCGCAGACGTTCACGTCGGCGCAGGCACGTGCGCCGAGGGGCGATACCGCGCCGTCCACTGACGATCCACCGCTACCCGTCCTCGCGTCGCGTCTGCCGCGCCCCGCGACGCCGGTTGCGGGCCGGGTGGTCGTGTCCTACGGCCAGCCCCGGCAGGTCGTAGAGGGCTTTGGCTTTTCCACGGCCTGGGCCTCCTTGCCCGGCGGAGAAGACAACCTCGATGCCTTCTTCAGCGTGAGCAAGGGCGCCGGCTTTTCGATCCTTCGCAACCGCATCCCATTCCGCGAGAGCCCCGAGGCCGACGATGGTTTTATGGCGAAACACAACGGGGCTTACGTGTTCTCGACGGTTTCCGATGAACAGGGAGAGTTTAAGCAATTCCCATTAAACTGGGACAACTGGGACCTCGCCGCCACGCGAGGTCTGCTGGCCAAGGTGAAGGCAAACCCTGACTACCGACTCGACAAGGTATTCAGCACGCCGTGGACACCGCCGAACAATGCGGTTGATCGATGGAAACGCCCCACCGACGCCGCTTCCCTCTCCAAGCATCGGCTGACCGAGGAACGCTATGGGCCCCGTCCCGAGGTCGGCGGCTCGCTCGATCCTCGCCGTTACCAGGACTACGCCGATGTCCTGGCCGATTACGTGCTCGGGTTTCGATCCAAGATGGGCGTCGATCTTTACGCGCTATCCATTCAGAACGAGCCGGGCTATGACGTGGACTACGAGTCGTGCGACTGGACCGGGCCCGAGTTTCGCGATTTTCTGATCGTCCTCGATCGCCAGTTCGCGCGCAAAGGCGTCTGGGCGAAGGTGCCGAAACTCCGGATCATGGCGCCGGAAGGAAATAATTTCGACGATGTCCTGCTGGCCGAGTCCTACGCCGCGCCGGCGGCCCGGGCGGTCGTGGATATCGCGGCGGGGCATCAATACGAATACGGTCCGTGGAGCATCGAGGGCGGCTTGGCCAATCTCTTTACCGACAAAGATCGCTACCAGCCGGATACTTTTGCGGCCAGCGTCGCGCAGGGTAAACAAGTCTGGATGACCGAGTGGAACCTGAGCGCGTTCGAAAGCGTCAGTCCCCTTACTCAGGCCTTGGTGCTGGCGCGGGCCGTCCACCAGGATTTCACGCGATCCGGTTTGAATGCCTTCGTTTTCTGGTGGAGCGCGTCACTGCTCGACGCGGGAAAACCAACCAAGTCTCTTTGGAGCCTCGCTCAATACAGCCGGTTTGTGCGGCCAGGATGGAGGGTTATTCCCGTGACGTCCGGGGCGGCCGATGGCGTCGTTGTGACCGCTTTTTCCAACCCCGCCACCCGCGCGCTGGTCATGGTCGCGGTCAACACCGGGAGCGAACCCCGGACCATCTTGTTGGAAATCGAGGGTGCGCGCGGCTTTGGCACGCTGGGCCTCCACCGCACGTCGGCGACCGAAGACATGGCTGCGGTGGGATCGGTCCCGGTTGACGGCCCCGTGCAAGCGGTGGAATTGGCGGCGTCAAGTATCAGCACCTTCACGACAACCGTCACGCGGTGACCAATGACGATGGCGTAGCCGTTTTGAGAGGAACACCGAGATGAGTCCTGTCGTTGCGCTCGGTGATTGAGCGCGGGTTTAACCATCAGCCTGCAGACTGCGCCTGGAGGTCACGGTCGACCCTGGCATTCCTCTATGGATAGGCTATCCGCAGGCGGAGAAACCGTCGGGCGGGAGAGGCCGTGGTGAGCACGACGGTGTCGGCGGCGGTCACGGTTTGGCCCACCGTGCCGGGGTTCGTCACGAGCGTGCCCCAGGAGCCGGTCAGGTCGGAGCTCGCCTCAACGGTGTAGGTCACATCGGAGCGGGCGCGGACGAACGTGAGGGTGAGTTGGTTCGAGGCGTTGACGCCGATGACGGGCAGCGCGGAGGACGGCGACGAGTTTGGGTTGGTGCCAGCGGCGTATTCGAGCAAGTTGCTGACGCCGTCACTATCGGCATCGGCGGTGTCGGCGCTGGTGCCGGAGTTGGCGGAGGTGCCGAATTGCGATACGCGCCAGCTTTGGAGCGCGGTTAAGGTGGTCGCGGAAGCCTCGGCGCTCGCGGAGCTTTCGGCTGTGCCGTTCAAGGCGGTGACCACGTAGAAGCGCGTCGTGCTGGCGGCGAGGCCGGCGTGCGTGTAGCTGGCGCTGCTCACGTTGGAGGCAACCAGACTGTAGGGCCCGCCGCTGGTGGAGGCCACTTTTACGGAGTAACTGCCGGCGCTCGGCACGGTATTCCAGACGAGTGTGATCTGACCGCTTCCGCCGGTGGCGGTGAGCCCGGCGGGAACGGCCGGTGCGATGTTGGTGGAAGCGGCTTGGCTGAGCACAACGGTGTTGCCGGACTGCGTGACGAGAAACGAGGTGCCGCCGTCGGTGCTGGTGACACGCGAGCCAAAGGCGACGTTGCTGAAGGCGCCGGTCAACGCGCCGGTCGAGGACAGGATGGTGAACGACTGCGCGCCGGTCGGGACGAAACCGTTGACCAGGCTGACAGTGAGCATGCCGGCGAGCGTAGTGGTGCCGGTGATACTGACGGTGTCGTGGAAGGAAATCGCGTGTTGAAATCCGGTGGCGATGGAAGTGCCGCCGAGATCGACCGCGAGCGATGCGGCGGGGGCGGAACTGACGTAGTTGCCGGTGATCGTGGTCTTGCCGGCGGTGCCCACATCGCCGGGCGCGAGTGTGCCGCCGGCGTTGTTGAGGGTGTTGGTCGAGTTGGTCACGACGGCCGTGCCGACGGATGAGACGAGTTTGCTTAGGTTGACGCCGCTGGTCGCTAGGGTGCCGCCGGTCCACACGAAGGCCTGTTTGGCGCCGTCGGCCTGATTACCGCTCACACTGCCCTGCACGAGCAGCTTGCCGCCGGAGAGGTTGAACGAGGTTTGGCTGAGGCCGGCGATGTCCGCTCCGATGGAAAAGTTGGACGACCCTCCGGTGAGGGCGAGCGTGCCGCCGGAGAGGTTGTAGGCGGTGGTGAAGACGGAGCCGGCGCCACCCAGGTTGAGCGCCGCGCCGCCCGGCAGGTTGAAGGCGCCGCCGGATTGATTGATGGTGACGCTCGCGCCCCCGGCCGAACCGGAGCCGTTGTCGTTGCCGAGACGGACGCCGAAGCTGCCCGGCGTGGCGTTGAGCGTGCCGCTGGTGATCGTGAGCGTCTGGTTGTTCGAGGTGAGGCTGAAGCGGTCGGCGGGGCTGGTTACGTTTAGCGTCCCACCGGCGAGGTGCAGGTGGGCTTTCACATTGCGACCCACGGTGGAGGTGACGGTGCCGCCGGAGAACTTTAACGTGCCGCCCACGGTGCCGTGGGTGAGGTTGATCGCGGTCGTGCCGGTGCCGGCGAAATTCACGGTGGCGGCGGATGGGAAGCCCAGCGTGCCGATGGCGTAGGAGCCGGCGGTTTGATTGAGCGTGAGCGCGGTCGCCGGGGTCGGAACGGAGATCGTGGCGGTAGGGGCGTGAATGGGGCCGCTGACCGAGACGGGACCGGTTTGGGCGAAGCTGACCGTGCCGCCGGTCGCGGTGAGTCCACCGGTAAAGTTGATGGGGCCGCCGAGGCTGAGCGTGCCGGTGCCGGCTTTGGTGAGGGCTTTGGCGGTGCCGCTGATGGCGCCGCTGACGGTGAGGGTGCGGCTGGTGGCGATGTCCCAAGTCTGGTTGGCACCGAGCACGACCGGCGCGGCGATGGTGAAGTTTTGCGTGGCGGTGCTCATGTCGATGCCGGTGCCGGTCTGGGCGTTGAGCGTGACCGGACCGGTGCCGGCGGCGATGGTCATGGCGCGGGAGGGCGCGGTAATCATCAGGCGGTCGGCAGTGAGACCGGTGCCGACGGAGGCGCTGGCGTTGGCGAGGGCGTAGGAGCCGTTCCAGAGCACGGTGTCGGTCGAGACGGGAACGACGCCGTAGGTCCAACTGGCGGTGGAGCTGAGCGCGGTGGTGTTGTCGGATTTCAAGACGGCGCCTCCGGCAGGGATGCCGTAGGGTTGCCAAAGCATGACTTGGTCAATCTTGAGCCATTTGTTGCCGGGCGAATCAGAGAAAAAGCCGATGGTGCACTGGCCGTTGGTAACGTTGACGTTGCCGATGATGACACGGGTCCAGGTGGAAGCGGTGGGGATGGTGACGGTCTTGGTTGTGCCGCCAAAATCCTTCGCCTCCATGTAGCAGGAGTTTTGGCCGCCGCTGGATTTGATCATGGCGGAGAGATTGTAGGTGCCGTTCGGCAGATTGGTGAGCGTCTGCGACGTGGAGACGGTGTAGGCGGAGTTTTTTGAGTGCTGGAGGGAGACGTTTCCGAGATACGAATCGGTGATGATAGTGGAGTCCGCATCGGCGCTGCTGGCGGACGTGGTGGTCCAGGCGGACGGGGTCTGGGTGCCGGCGGGCTCGTCTTCGAAGCTCCAGTTGGCGACGTGGTTTTTCTTAACGAGGGTGATGTTCTCGGCGAAATCGTTGGTCGTCATGTTGGCGGCCGCAGTGGTTTCGCAGACTTGGCCGTTGATGCTCAGGTTATCGAAGGTGATGTTGGTGATCTTGTGGGTGGAGTCGTAACCGTTGATGAAATTTCCCGCCGAAGGTCCATCGATCCGGATGTTTTTGAAATAGACGTTGTCCAAGGAGCCGTAGTTGGAGCCCGCGTTGGAGTAGATCGTCTTCATGAGGTGGAACCCGAGGAAGCGGGTGTTGGTGCCACTCATCGCTTCCACGCGGACATTTTGGATGGTGAAATTGCGCAGGGCGCCGGGTTCGCCGTGAATCATGTAGAAAACGGCGGTGCCGTTCCACGTGCCATTCAGATCCCAGCGGATGACGTCGATGCCATCGACGAGGACATTGGAGGCGTATTGGGAATTCCAGCTGAAGAGAATGGCCGAGCCCCAGAAGTTCCAGATGACGCAATTGGTGACGGTGAGCTTGACGATGTTCTGGCCGATATCGATGGCGTCGTCGTGGCCGAAGTAGAAGATGTCGTCCACCGTGCTGTTGCCGTGGGGGTGGATGCCGTCGGTGTTGTCGAGCCAGCCCATCAACTTGAGGTTGTTGAAGGTGTTGGCACCGCTCGTGGGTTTGCGGTTGTAGAACGCGCTGACATGATATCCCGGGGAATCGACGGAGATGATGCCCTCGACAGTGACGTTGGTGCAGTCCCAGAAGAGGATGTTACCGGGGCCGTCGACATGGCCGAACGTTTCGCCGGTGAGGATGCCGCGGCCCTTGATGGCGACGTTGCTCTTACCGCTCGTGTTGAAGGTGCCCCTCACGTAAGCGCCGCCGGCAATGTAAATGGTCGTGTCCGACGGGATGGGATAATCCTTGCCGATGGTGTGCACACCTGGGGCGAAGTAGACGACGTTGGCCGCGCCGGGAGCGGGCGGACTCACTTCGGGGGCGTCGGCGAAAATGAACAGCTTGTGGTCGGTGTTGCCGTTGATCTCGATGGAGACCTTGCACGGCTCCGAGATGGTGTAGCTGAGGGTGTTTCCGCTGAACGTGGGGGTGATGCCTTTGTTGAGCGGACGGATCACGGCCGAGTCGATGGTGCCCGCGCTAAGCTTGGTGACGGTGACGGTGACCGGTCCGCCGGAGAACGCGAAATTGGAGTAGGAGATGGACAAGCCGCCGCCGCCGCTGCCGCGTTTGTTGTTGGTCTTGTAGGTGAACGACGGCGTGCCGTTGACAGAGACGGCGTATTGATCGGAGGCGGTGATGCCGGATGGACCGGCGTAAGTGGTGACGGTCGCATGAGCGTGCACGCTCATGCACGAAAAAGTGTAGAATGCAAAGGCGAGGAACGCGTAGAAAAAAATCTGCATGGGGTCGGGGTTTGGCGCAGGTGTCGAACCTGAGCACCAAAGTATAGTCCAACCCTAGCAGCGGCGGAATGGGCGCGCTCCACGAAGCCATGGGCAAAACCCACACCCGCTCACTTGACGACTAACGATTCCCGTCCGTCGCGCGTCATTCGCAGGCGGGTTCGGCCGTCGCCATGGGAGGTGAAATCAATGACGTCTTCCTGTTCGCTCCACGTAACCGTGAGGCGCGTGCGGGCGGCGTTCCATTCGGTGCGGGGCTGCTCCGCGCCCTCACGGTGGGGGAAGAGCAAAATCTTGAAATCGGGCGCGGGCGGGGCTTTGACGAGCTGGCGCGCGAAGCCGGTGTAGTCGTATTCGCAGATTTGCGGGGCGGAGAAGGAGTCGCTGATCTCTTTGTCGGTATAGCCGAAGTTGGTGTTGGCCTTGAGCATCGCGCATTCGAGCGTCTCGGTGCGCGTGACGATGTCCCCCGGGGGGGGCTTCGGCTTGAAGCGGAGCGAGGAGGAGAAGCGCGGTGGCCGTGGCGAGCGCGATACGATAGCCGGGCAGGGTGATCGACCTGGGGGTAAAAATAGGACCGTTATCAAGACGGGTCGGCAGCCGGAGCGTAATCAAACCAGTCCACATGGGCGCGGTTGGGTGAATCGGTGACGCCTCGGGCGGTGGCGTAAATCCCGAGCATGATGCCGTTGTAGCCACCCGTGACTTCGGTGCACAGGTAGCGCACTTCGCCCTCGGCGATCCAGCGATCGACGCCGTGAGCGATGAAGCCAAGTCGATAGCGGGCGCGATCCGCTTCAAGCAGCAAAGTAACGACTCCGTCCGGCGCCGGCACGCAGGCCACCTCGGCCGCGAGCGAGCCGATGCGCCGGCGCACCACTAGGCTGCGCACGCCTGCGCGGAAAGTGAGCGCGATTTCGTAGTGATGCAGGTTGTCCATCATGACGATCAGGCCCGCCTCTTCGTTGTTGTGCGCCGGGTTGAAATCCAGCGCGGTCGAGGCGCGGAAAACGAAATCGCGCTGCCGGCGCAACACACCTGCGAAGCTCGCCAGGTCGTCGGGCGAAGGGGCGAGGCAGCGCAAGGTCAGGCAGCCCGTGCGTTCAGAAAGCGACACGGCCTGCGCATCCGGCGTGCGACAGAAGACCCAGTCGAGCCCGAGGCGCGGCGCGTCGAAATCATCGCGTTGCACCGGCGGTGCTGGGGGCGGGATCGCGGGCTTGGGCGCCGGCGGGGTGGCCCAACCCGGGGGAGGCAGGGGGGCGAGCGGTTGGCCGTCGTTGACCACGGGCCAGTGGTCCTGGGTCCAGGTTACGGACGCGATAAACGTTTCCCTCCCGAGCGGATGGAAGCCGTGCTCCGAATAACGGTAGCCGAGAAACACCGCCCACCATTGACCATCGGCGTCCTCGACGAAATCGGCGTGGGCTGTGCCCTGGACCGGGCACATGAGGCTGCGGTGGGTGAGAATCGGGTTATGCGGGCAAGATTCGAACGGACCATAGGGATCACGGCTGCGCGCGATGGTGACCATGTGGCACTCCGCCGTGCCGCCCTCGGCCAGCAGGAGATAATAAAACTCGCCGCGTTTGAACACATGCGGTGCCTCGGGATACGAGCCCCCGGTTCCCGCCCAGAGGAAGCGCGACGGCGTGAGCTGTTCGCCGGTGAGCGGATTGATTTCACACTGGTAAGCGCCGCGCACGGGTGCCCAGAACGTGCCGTTGGACGTGAGGTAGCACCGCCCGTCGGTGTCGAAAAACAGCGACGGGTCGATCCCCCGTTGAGCCAGCTTCACCGGCTCCGACCAGGGGCCCGCCGGATCGGTCGTGTGCACGAGAAAATTGCCCGGCTCGGGCATCTGCGTGGTGACCATGAAGAACCTGCCCTGATTGTAACGAAGGGTCGGCGCGTAGATGCCATCCGACGGCTTGGTGCCGGCCGGCAGCTGCAACAGGGACGGGCGGTCCAGCACGTGCCCGATTTGCCGCCAGTCGCGGAGATTGCGGCTATGCCAGAGTGGGACACCCGGAAAATACTCAAAGCTGCTGTTAACGAGGTAGAAATCGGCCCCCACACGACAGATGGAGGGGTCCGGATAGAAGCCGGGTAGAATCGGACGAACTTTGGACATGAGAATTATCGTTTTTTAGTCCACGCCGGTGGCGCGGAAGTTGTCAGGGTCGGCGGGCCGGTGAGCCAGCCGAGTGAGATGAGAAATTCATCGACCTGCCGGATCACGGCCACGACTTCCGGCTCGGTGGCGCGGTAGTTGGTCATTACGAAGGCATGCGAGGCGTCGGGCAGAAGGACGAGGTCGCACCGATTGCCGGCGGCGCGATAGGCCGCGTCAAACTGGCGGGCCTGCTCGGGCGTGACGATGCGGTCTTGGAGGCCGTGCATGAGCAAGGTGGGCGGCTGACCGGCGCGCACTTGATGGAGCGGAGAGAGCTGGCGGCCCAGTTCCCGGTGCGCGGGCGTGGGCACCTGGGTTGCGGGATCGGCCTTTTTGTCGAGGGAGGGGCCGCGGATGATGAAGTTGATCCAACCGCCTTCGGTCACATCGACGATGGGGTTGCAGAGGATCATCGCGTTCGGCGTGGCGCTGATCGCGAGGTCGTCGGATGGGTCGTCGAAGCCGGGCACGGTGCCGAGGGCGCCGGCGAGGTGTCCGCCGGCCGAGTCGCCGATGACGGCGATGCGCGCCGGATCGATGCCGAGCTCGGCGGCGTGGGCGCGCAGGTAACGGATTGCGGACTTACAATCGGCGAGGCAGTCGCCCATGGACACGCCACCGAGGGGCTGGGTGAGCAGGCGGTAGTCGATGCTCACGCCGACGAACCCTCGTGCGGCGAAGTAGGCGGCGTGGGGGAAAAACACGTCCGCGCCGCCGGCGCGCCACGCGCCGCCGTGGATGCCGACCAAGGCGGGACGGCGTTCACCCGGGGGAACGTTGGCCGGGCGGTAAACGTGTATTTTCAGCTCTTGTTCGCCGATACGTTTGAAGACGGACGATTCGGGCGCGGGGCGGGCTGGAGCCATGAAATCGGCAAGTGGCTGCGCCGCGATTGGCGGAATGGCGGAGGCGAACATAAGAATCGCGGTAAACACGGATGTGCGGATGATGATCATTGGGAGTCAACTAGGACGATGTGGCCAAACGCGGGAATTGATATGCCCCCGGAGAGCCCGGCGGGCGACAGGGGAGCACCACCGCTGTCGGGCTCCTCGCGACCTTCCGGGCTGATCCAGGCGGGGCGATAGCGCTCGCCGTCCCGGTAGAGGCGCGCCGTCGTCTTGGATTCCGGCAGGTGAAAGACCTGCGTCTGGCCGGTGGGGTTGAACACAAGGCAGTAGGTGCGGGCTTTCTCTTTTACCATGAAGCCGGTCAATCCGTCGGCGAGCGAGAGCAGGCGCACGTCTTCGGCGGGCGGAGCATCTTCGGCGCGTAGTTCGGCGAGGTAGAAATGGGTCGTGCCTTTCGGGAAAGTGCGCAGGACCGGCGCGTCCTTGACGGGGGCGGTATCCAGAAGACGGATGCGGGTAAACTTGGACGGGGTCGTATCGGCAGTAACTGCGGCGTAGTCGTGGCGGTGAAGGGTTACCGCGAGACGCCCGATCTTGAACTGGTTCGTTTCGAGGCTTTCGATGGCCTGGCGGACGGACGGTGCCGACACGAATTCGAGCGTGCCGGTGATGCCGGCGGCAGACTGGTCGGCCAGCGACTCGACCGAGACCCAGCCGATCATGCGCGTCGGCGTGAAAAGCCAGATCTGGCGACCCTGCCAAGCCTCCGGCTTGCCGCCGTAGCGCGACAGCCGGTGGGAGGTGCTCAAGGCGGCGAAGTCGCGGGTGACGGTGGTGGCATTGTTTTCATCCTGAGTGAGCTTATAATGGCTGCGGTCCCCGGCACCGGGCTTGGGCGAAACCTCGGTGTTGGCGGCGTTGAGTCCGGCGGATAATCCATCGTCAGTGAAAACCATGCCGCCGACGTAGGTGCTTTTGCCGCGCTGATCGTTGTGCAGATTGCGACCGGTTCCGACGAAAGCAAAGTTGCCGAAGCGGCCGCGCGGGCCGTCGATATTGCGATCAGAAACCATGTAGCGCTCGCTTGCCGGAACGGCTTGTTTGACGCCGGTGAAACGCTCGACGAGGACGGCGGCATCGCCCGGGACGGCGCCATTCCAATTTTGTTTCCATGACGAGGCGGTGGCAAATTCCGCCACCCCGCGGGTGTTATTAACCAGGGTGAAGCTGAGCGGGTAATAATTCGCGGTGCGTTTCAGGAGGTCGAGCGGGAGCGAGTCTTTCGTGACCTGGGCGATGCGGGCGAGCTCGCCCACTAGGATGCCGTGGTAGGTGAAGACTTCATTTTGCCAGCCGATGTAGGCCGAGGCACCGTCCGGGTAGATAGCGGTCGCAATCAGGCGCAGGCCGGCGAGGGCGGATTCGCGATAGCGGGCGTCGCTGAACAAAACACCGGCATAAGTGAGGCCCGAGATGTATTTGATATCACAGTTGACGTAGGCGGTGCCGGGCTGGGCGGCGGCGAAGATCGTCTCGCGGCTTTGCAGGATGGTTTCGCAGTTGAGGCGGATAGCGGCCTCCCACGCCTTCTGCCGCGAGGGCGGAATGAGGTCGGGATAGACTGTTTTCAGCAGAAGATACATCTGCGAGAGCGGCGGGGTGGGGCCGAAGTCGGCGAGGCGTTTCGGATTGTCGGGCCGCATGTAGCCGTAGGCGTTGGCGAAGCGGCGCAGCATCGGGGCGACCAGCCTGGGATCGCCAGCATAGGGGCTCTGCGGATGGCAGAGCGTCATCGCGATTTTTTCGGCTTCGTAAGCGATGCGGATCGCGACCCAGCCGCCGTCCGGCGCGGAAATGATGTCACCTTCCGGGCCTTTTTTGAAGCGGCCTTCGAGCAGGAAGGCCTGAGCGGTCCGATCGCTCTTGTGGCCTTTGCGCTCCAGGTTCCCCGCGGGGACGAACTCCGTGACCTGGTATTCGGTGAGGGGCGGAAAGAGATTGGGCGGGGCCGGGCGGGCCTGGCCGATGGCGCGCGG
>JANODO010000077.1:0-32944 GCA_031412735.1 Rariglobus sp.
CTCGACGATTCCAAAGAACAAGTTCGCGGTGGCATCATCATCCCGGACTCCGCCAAGGAAAAGCCGCAGGAGGCTGAAGTCATCGCCATCGGCACCGGCAAGAAGGACGAAAACGGCAAGTCCGTTCCCTTCGAGGTCAAGGTCGGCGACAAGGTCCTCATCAGCAAATACGGCGGCACCGAAGTCAAAATCGACGACGTCAAATACACGATCGTTCGCGAAGACGACATCCTCGGCGTCATCGCCTGAGCTGTCTCTTCAACTTAAACTTTAAACTCAAACTTACTTAAAAAACATGGCTGCTAAACAACTCCTGTTCGACGAGGCTGCTCGTCAGAAAATCCTCCGCGGCGTCGAGCTCCTCGCCCGCGCTTACAATGTCACCCTCGGTCCCAAGGGCCGCAATGTCGTCATCGACAAGAAATTCGGTTCCCCCGCCGTCACCAAGGACGGCGTCACCGTCGCCAAGGAAATCGAGCTTCCCGATCCTTACGAGAACATCGGTGCCCAGCTGGTGAAGGAAGTCGCTTCCAAGACCAACGACGCTGCCGGCGACGGCACCACCACCGCCACTGTGCTCGCCGAAGCCGTCTACAAAGAGGGCCTCAAGCACGTCACCGCCGGTGCGAACCCGATCTACCTCAAGCGCGGTATCGACAAGGCCGTTGAGGCCGCCGTCATCGAGCTCGCCCGCATCTCCAAGAAGGTCAATGACCGCGAAGAGATCCGCCAGGTCGCCACTGTGTCCGCCAACTGGGACACCACCATCGGCGAGATCATCGCCGACGCCCTCGATAAGGTCGGCAAAGACGGCACCGTGACCGTCGAAGAGGCCAAGTCCATCGAAACCACCCTCGACGTCGTCGAAGGCATGCAGTTCGACAAGGGCTACCTCTCGCCTTACTTCGCGACCAACGCCGAGACCCAAGAGGCCCTCCTCGAAGACGCCTACGTCCTCATCCACGAAAAGAAGATCTCCAACCTCCAAGAGTTCCTCCCGATTCTCCAGGCCACCGCCAAGACCGGCAAGCCCCTCCTCATCATCGCCGAAGAGGTCGAAGGTGAAGCCCTCGCCGCTCTCGTGGTTAACAAGATCCGTGGCACGCTCAACGTCGTCGCCGTCAAGGCCCCTGGCTTCGGTGATCGCCGCAAGGCCATCCTCGAAGACATCGCTGTCCTCACCGGCGGCCGCCTCCTCACCGAGGACCTCGGCATCAAGCTCGAAAACGTCACCATCGCCGACCTCGGCAAGGCTGGCCGCATCGTGGTCGCCAAGGAAAACACCACGATCATCAAGGGTTCGGGCAAATCGTCCGACATCCAGGCTCGCGTGAAGCAGATCCGCCGCCAGATCGAAGAAACAACCAGCGATTACGACAAGGAGAAGCTCCAGGAGCGTCTCGCCAAGCTCGCCGGCGGCATCGCCGTCATCAACGTCGGTGCAGCCACCGAGTCTGAGATGAAGGAAAAGAAGCAGCGCGTTGAAGACGCTCTCCATGCGACCCGCGCGGCCGTTGAAGAGGGTATCGTCTCCGGCGGTGGTGTCGCCCTCCTGCGCACCGCCAAGGCCATTGATGCCGCCATCGCGTCCCTCGAAGGCGACGAGAAGCTCGGTGCGCAGATCATCCGTCGTGCGGTTGAGGCCCCGCTGAAGCAGCTCTGCTTCAACGCCGGCGTCGAAGGCGCGGTCGTCGTGCAGCAGGTTCTCTCCAGCAAGGGTGCGAACGGCTACAACGTCGCCACCGGCGTTTACGAAGATCTCGTGAAAGCCGGCGTGGTTGACCCGACGAAGGTCTCCCGCATCGCGCTGCAGAACGCCGCGTCCATCGCCGGCCTGCTCCTCACCACCGAGTGCATCATCACCGATGCCCCGGACAAGAGCCCCGCTCCCTCCATGCCCCAGGGTGGCGGCGGCGGTATGGACTACTAAGTCCAAGCCTCCCAACCGGCTCGCGTATCCGCGAGCTCCCTACAAGACCGGTGCGCCCAAAAGCGCGCCGGTTTTTTTATGTCCGAAAAAAATGATGTAGGGCCTCACGTCGCGTGAGGCCGCGCGGTCTTTCCGCTCGCGCACGCCACTACGGCCCGAGGCAAGGTGATTGAGGGAGGGCCGACCTCCGTGTCGGCCGTGCACCCCGAGACAGACCGGACAGAGCCGGCCCCACCCGATAGAGCGTTTCAAATAAAGTCGTGGCCGGTTTCGGCGAACGCCGAACCGAGCGGCTCCGCGCCGTTCCGCTACGCTTTCCCGCTGGGTAGGGGAAGCGCGGAGCGCTTTCGTTCGGCCTCTGCCCTGGGTGGCGGCAAGGAGAGCCCTGTCGCTACGCTCGGTAACCGAGCGCCGTCTGAATCATCAGCCCGCAGACCGCGCCCGGAGGTCACGGTCCACCTCGACACTGCTCAATCAGTGACTCCAGCTTTGTTTAAAATGCGGCGATCAACTCAACGAGTTGACGCCGACCTGCACCGCCTGCTCGTCGGTGGCGTAGCGGATAAAACCGCGTCCGGCGGGGCGACCGTTGCCCGATGCACCGAGGCCTCCGAAGGGCAACGTCGAGGGCGAGAAGGTGGTCGGTAGGTTGGCGTAAAGATTGCCCACGCGCAGCTCGGTCGCGAAGGCGTCGAAGCGGGCTTGCGAACGGGTGAAGACACTCGCGGTTAAGCCGAAGGGCACGGCCTCGTGCAGGCGGACCATCTCGGCGTCGTCGCGGACGACGATGATTTCCAGAAGCGGGGCGAAGACCTCCTGCGCATGGAGCGGCGAGGCAATGGCAGCGGCGGGGTCATCCCACACGCGCACGGCGGGTCGCACGTAATGGCCGGGAGCTTCGCCGCACAATGGCAGGGCTTCGCCGGTGAGCAGCCAGCGCCCGCCCGGTGAACGGAGCGCGTTGGCAAATCGTTCGTGAGCGGCGGCGGTCGTCAGCGGACCGAGTTTGGTCGCGGGGTCGAGCGGGTCGCCGGGCTGATAGGCGGCGAGTGCCGTGAGCAGGCGTTCGGCAAACGCGTCGGCGACGGGCGCGGCGACGAGGACGCGGCCGGTGGCGTTGCAACGTTGGCCGGCGGAGAGACAGAAGGCGTCGGCGCAGGCGCGGGCGGCGAGGTCGAGGTCGGCGTCGGCGCAGACGAGTGCGGCGTTTTTGCCGCCGAGTTCGAGTGCGAGTTGTTTTGAGTAGTCGTCGGCCACGGCGCGGGCGATGGCGCGACCGGCTGCCACCGAGCCGGTGAAGACGATGGCGCGCACGCGCGGGTCGGCGCAGAGCGCGAGGCTTTCGTCGGCGCCGCCTTGCACGAGTTGAAACACGCCAGGAGGGAAATGGGGCGTCATCAATGCGGCGTAACGCGCGGCGATGTTGGCACCGAGTGGCGATGGTTTGAACAGAATGGGATTACCGGCGGCGAGGTGCGGCAGGAGTGCGCCGTTGGGCAGGTGGAGCGGGAAGTTGAACGGACCGATGATCGCGGCGGGTCCGCGGGCGAGTTGGCGAACGAACGCCGGATGCGGGCCATCGGTCACGCACCGGGTGGTGAGATGGGCCTCGGCGTCGGCGAGGGTGAGGTCGAACTTCGCGAGGACGGCGGCGAGCTCACCGCGGGCTTCGACGAGGGGCTTGCCAATTTCGAGGGCGAGCAGGTGGGCGAGCGGTTCGGACTCGGCGCGAAGGGCGGCCTGGGCCGAGCGCAAGCAGGCGGCGCGGGTGGAGAGGGGCGTGCGCGCCCAGTCGCGGGCGGCGGCGTGGGCGGCGGCGAGCGCGGGTTGAACCGGCGTGGGGGCGACGGGTGGCAAGGCGATGCGCAGGTCACCGGGGTGCAGGTTGGTCCAGGGGGTGGCAGTCATAGAGGAAGCGAATCGGTCCGGTCACTTGCTTCGAAAGTAGGCGTCGAGGGCGCTGATCAACGGGGCGATTTCAGTCTGGGTGACGGTCCAGACGATTTTGAAATCAACCGCGCCATAGTCGTGGGCGATACGATTTCTGAGGCCGCGAATACTTTTGAAAGGAATGTTGGGGAGCGCGGCTTCCGTCGCCTTGTCGATTTTGTGGGCTGATTCGCCCAGCACCGAAAGGCGCAGAGCAACTGCGTCGCGTTTTTCGTTGTTGGCCCAAAAATCGTCGAAGGAAACGTCTTTCACATAACCCTGAATCAGGGTTGCGGCCTCCAACATATCGTAGAGGTAGGCGTCGGATGTTTTGGGCGTGGACTTAGGCACGATAAATCTCCCGCGCATCGGCGAGAATAGATTCGCGGCGGTAAGGGTTGGTCATCTGCTCGACCGAGTCGCGGGTGAGCACATGCACAGGGACGCCGAGGATCGCCGCGATTTCAGTTTCTATCGCAAAAAAGCGGGAGCCGGGGTTGCCGGCAAAGGATACGAGGAGATCAACGTCACTGCCGCGCCGGGCTTCACCGCGGGCGAGCGAGCCAAAGACTTCCAAGCAGGTGATGCCGGACTTTTGGCAGTAGTCGGCGAGCAGGGTGGCGATGGTTTCCGGCGACGGAGGCACGCGAGGCCGGCGTGGCGCGAGTTTTTCCCCAGTGCGGACGGCATTCCAGAACGCGGCGGCTTTTGCGCGGTTGGCGAGAGTTTTGGCCTCGGAACGGGCGCGGCCACCTTTGCGACTGAAGGTGGTTTGGTTCATGATATAAACGCTAACCGGTTAGCATTACTTTTCAATGGTAAATCTCGGCGCAGGCTTGGAACGTGTTGACGTGGACTTGGACGACTTGGGTGACGTCGGGGGTGTAGCCGCCGGCGAGGACCCAGGCGACGGGGATGGCGTGGTCGCGGCAGAACTCGAAGACGCGGCGATCGCGGGCGCGCAGGTCGTCGTGGCCGAGGTCGAGGGGCGAGTAGGGATCTTTTCGATACGGGTCGGCGCCGGCTTGGTAGAGGAGGAGGTCGGGCTTGCCGCGGGCGAGGAGGAGCGGGAGCGACTTTTCGAGGAGGGCGAGCATCTCGGGGCCACGCGTGCGGTTCGGGATGGGAACGGCGAAGTGGTTGGGTCCGTCTTGATGGCGGACGATGGACAGGTCGTTGGAGGGTTTGTTGTCCCAGTAGTCGCTGCCGTAGATCGACACGGCGGTGATCGCGGGGCGGGTGGCGGCGAGTTGGGCGGTGCCGTTGCCGTAGTGGAGATCGAGGTCGAGGACTGCGCCGTGGCGGATGCGGCCTTCGGCGAGCAACGTGTCGAGGGTGATGATGAGGCCGTTGAAGGTGCAGAAGCCTTCGCCGTGGTCGGCGCCGGCGTGGTGGAAACCGCTCGCAAGGCAGGCGGCGACACGGCCGGTGTCGAGCGCGGCGCGGGCGGCGGCGAGGAGTCCGCCGTTGGTCAGGCGCACGGCGGGGTAGAGCGCGGGGGACCAGGGGAATTTCTGCGACTCGGCGAGGGCGCGGGGTTCACCGGTGGCAATGGCGTTGATGTAGGCGGCCGTGTGGACGCGGGCGAGGTTGGCTTCGGAGATGGGCGCGGATTCGTGGAACTCGGCGCGGGGATCGGCGCGGAGGCGATCGGCGACGAGCGCGAATTTCCGCATGGGCATCACGTGTTTTTCGCCGATGGGGGCGGCGAAACCGGGGTGATAAAAAACAGGGATCATGCGACGGCGTTGGGCGCGAGCAGGGGCAGTGTGGGCGGCAACGTGGCGGCGCGGCGGGCGAGCCAGTCGAGGCACGGGTGCATGTCGGCGGGTCGGAAGGTGGCGCCATACATGGCATAGAGGGCGTGCACGGCGGCGAGGGCCTCGGCGGCGGGCAGCGTGGTCTGTTCTTCGCGGCCGAGTCGGCGGAGGTTGAATTGCAAGGGCAGCGGGCGCGGTCCGCCAGCCGCATCGATGGCGGCGAAGGCGCGGAAATCGGGCTGGAGGTAGCCGAAGTCGGCGGGGAGGGCGCGGTAGCCGGCTTGGGCGTAGGCGGTGGTGCGGGCGACGCTGTCCGGTTTAGTGGGGTCGAAGGGATCCATCTCGGCGAGCAACGTGATGGGTAGGTCGGGGCGTGCGATTGCGGCGGCACAGGTGCGAGCGGTTTCGATGGGGAGCGCGCGGAGAAGTCCGGCGACACCGGAGCGGCGGTGGGCGGGCGGGACGAGGACGTGGGAGAGGTGCACGAAGACTTCATTGCTGCCTTCCGGAATGATGGCGGTGTGGTCGCGCACGCCTAGGCAGTCGTCTCCGCGAAAAAGGAGTTGCAGGCGATAGAGCAGCGAGCAGCCGTTCACGGGTTGGGCGGGGTCCCAGGTGAGGCGTTCGACGAGGGTTTCGCGGGTTTCGAGTTCGCCGCGCCAGATGAATTCGGCGTGGAGTTGGTCGTAGGCGTGGTCGAAGAGCGGGTCGGCGGCGTGTTCGACGACGTGGAGGCGCAGGCCGGTCCAATCGGTTTCGCGTGTGCGCGTGTCGCCGGGGGCGAGGTCGGCGAAGGGGAGGAATGACGGCCAGGGGGGCATGTAAGGCGGACGGTGGGAGGAGGGCGGTGGACGGAGAACGGAGACGGAATTTGTTACACAGAGGCGAGCCGGAGCGCGGCCCACAGAGTGGCACAGAGGAAAGGCAGGGGGAAGACGGAGACGGATTCGGAGTTTTTATTAACCACTAATGAAATCCGCCAATGGCGGATTTTCTGGGAGTGGCTTCGGCCAATGGCCTTCGCGGTTGGGCGGAGGCGCGGCTGATGCCGCGGGGGGATTAGTTGAAGGGTTCGTGGGGGAGGTTGTGCGCTTCGGCGACGGGGGGGCAGTGGAGTCGGCCGTGGCTGAGGTTGATGCCGGGGAGGAGGCCGGGCTGGCGTTGGAGCGCGGTGGCCAGGCCGTGGTCGGCGAGCGTTTGCAGGTAGGGATACGTGACGTTGGTGAGCGCTTGCGTGGCGGTGCGCGCGTAGGCGCCGGGCATGTTGGCCACGCAGTAATGGATGACGCCTTCCTCCACGTAGGTGGGGTCGTCGTGGGTGGTGGGGCGCGAGGTCTCGGCGCAACCGCCCTGGTCGATGGCGATATCCACGAGCACGCTGCCGGGCTTCATGAGCTTGAGCATCGAGCGCTTGATGAGCTTCGGGGCGCGCGCACCCGGGACGAGCACGGCGCCGATGAGCAGGTCGGTGGCGGGCAAGAGGCTTTCGAGGTGGGCTTCGCTGGAGTAGAGCGTGTGGGCGGTGTGCAGCGTGATATCGAGGAAGCGCATGCGCTCCAGATCGACTTCGAGGATGGTGACCTCGGCGCCGAGACCGGTGGCCATGCGGGCGGCGTTGATGCCAGCGGCACCTCCGCCGAGCACGACGACTCGGCCGGGGAGCACGCCGGGCACGCCGCCGAGCAAGGTGCCGGTGCCGCCATGGTGTTTCGAGAGGAAGTAACCGCCGACGAGGACCGACATGCGGCCGGCGATTTCGCTCATCGGTTCAAGCAGCGGCAGGCGACGGTTGTGCTCAACGCTCTCGTAGGCGATGGCCGTGCAGCCCGACGCGAGCAACGCGTCGGTGAGCGCGCGGTTGGCAGCGAGGTGAAGGAAGGTGAACAGGATCTGGCCGGCGCGCAGGAGCGGATACTCGGCGGGGAGCGGCTCTTTGACTTTGATGATCAGGTCGGCGCGGGCGAACACCTCGGCGTGATCGGCGAGCAGGATGGCGCCGGCGCGTTCGTATTCGCTGTCCGCGTAGCCAGAGCCGATACCGGCGTTTTTCTCAACGAGCACGGTGTGGCCGCGCTGGATGAGCTGATACGCGGCGGAGGGGAGCAACGCGACGCGGTGCTCCTGGGTTTTGATTTCTTTGGGCAGGCCGATGATCATGACGCGTGGTGTGTATTTAGGCCCACAGCTTATCGAGGCCGGCGCGGATGCCAGCGCACAGCTCGTCGATCTCGGCGTGCGTGATGGTGAGTGGTGGCGACACGGCGATGAGGTTGCGGATGCCGCGCACGATCACGCCGTGGTCGCGGATGAGCGCGGCGGCTTTGGCCCCGAGCGTGGTGTGTTGGGCGAGGTCGGCTTTGCCGCCGGCGGGGAGGAGTTCGAGCGCGCCGATGAGCTGGTAGCCGCGCACTTCGCCGACGGCCGGGTGGGAGGCAAACTCGGCGAGTTTTTTCTGAAGGTAAGGGCCGGTCTCGTCGCGGGTGCGCGGGATGAGGTTGTCCTTTTCGAGAATGCCGATGTTGGCGAGCGCGGCGGCGCAGGCGAGCGGGTGTCCGCTGTAAGTGAACCCGTGGGCGAAATAGCCGCCTTTGATGATGACCTCGGCGATCTCGGCGGAGACGAGCGTGGCGCCGAGCGGGATGTAGCCGCTGGTGATTCCCTTGGCCACGCAGAGCAGGTCCGGGTCGAGGTCCCAGAGCGTGCTGGCAAACCAATCGCCGAGGCGGCCAAAGCCCGAGATGACTTCGTCGGCGACGAAGAGGATGTCGTGTTTGCGGGCGAGCGCTCGGAGGCCTTTGAGGTAGCCGGGTGGCGGGACGATGACGCCGCCGGCGCCTTGAATCGGTTCGGCGAAAAGGGCGGCAATGGTGTCCGCGCCTTCGCGCAGGATGGTCGCCTCAGTCTGCTCGAGGCACCACTGGCCGTAGGCTTCGGGCGAGAGGGTGGTGTTGGCGCTGTAGTGGTAGGGGCCGGGCACGTGGATGAAGCCCGGGAGCGGCAGATCGAAGGGCGTCTGGCAGCCAACGAGGCCGGTCATGCTGGTGGTGGCGAGCGTGACGCCGTGATAGGCATAGGTGCGTGTGATGATCTTCGACTTGGTTTTGCGTCCGCGAAGATTCCAATAGTTACGGATGAGCTTGAGAGCGGTCTCGTTGGCCTCGGAGCCGGAGTTGGCGAAGACGGAGTGCGTCAACCGGGGCGGGGCGAGGCGGGCGAGCTTGTCGGCCAACTCGATGGCGGGCTCGGTGGTGGAATTAAAGAACGACGGGTAGTAGCAGAGCTTGCTCATCTGCGCCGACACGGCGGCGGCGATCTCGGGCCGGTTGTAGCCGACGTTGACGCACCAGAGTCCGGCGAGGCCGTCGAGCAGGCGGCGGCCCTCGCGGTCGAAGACATGGCGGCCCTCGGCGCGCGTGATGATGTGCGTGCCCAGCGCGTGCATGGCCGCGTGGTCGGTGAACGGGTGCAGGTGGTGGGCCTGGTCGGTGTGGCGAAGGGTGTCGGTGAGGAGCATGGGGCTTTTCAGGTTTGGCGAAAAATCAGGGATTTCAGTTCTGTCATTTCTTCCATGGCGTAGCGCACGCCCTCGCGGCCGGTGCCGCTGTCTTTGAGTCCACCGTAGGGCTGGCCCTCGGCGCGGAAGGTGGGCGTCTGGTTGATGAGCACGGCGCCGACATCGAGGTCGCGGTAGGCGGTGAAAATGCGGCCGATGTCCTGCGTGAACACGCCGGCTTGTAAACCGTAGCGGGAGGTGTTGACGGCGCGGATGGCGGAGGGGAAATCGGTGTAGCGGTGCAACGTGACCACGGGCGCGAACAACTCCTCGGTGCAGAGCGGCAAGTCGTCGTTTTTAACTTCCAAAACGGTGGGCGCGAGGCATTGGCCGGTCACGGTGCCGCCGGTGAGCAAGGTGGCGCCGGAGGCTTGCGCCGTGGCGAGCAAGGCGGCGATGCGTTGCACGGCGTCGGCGGAAATCATCGGACCGACGGTCACGCGGGCGTCGGTGGGGTCGCCGGTGTGGATGGCCTCGGCGATGCGGTCGAGGAAGCGCGTGCGAAAGGTTTCGTAGATCGAATCGTGAACGTAGATACGCTGGGTGCTGATGCACGTCTGCCCGGCGTAGGCGAAGGACGCGGTGGCGAGCGCGGGGATGGCGAAGTCGAGATCGGCGTCGGCGTGGACGATGGCGCCGGCGTTGCCACCGAGTTCAAGGACGACCTTTTGTTTACGACAAAGCGAGCGCAGGTGCCAGCCGACGGGGGCGCTGCCGGTGAAGGAGAATAGTTTTACGCGGTCGTCGGCGAGCGGGGCGGCGGCTTCGTCGTTGGAGCAGGTGACGAGGTTGACCTGACCGGCGGGCATACCGGCAGTGTGGAGGACGTTGACCAACAGCGCGGCGATGAGGGGCGTGCGCGGCGACGGTTTGAGGACGACGGTGTTGCCGGTGGCGAGGGCGGGACCGAGTTTGTGGGCGACGAGGTTGAGCGGAAAGTTAAACGGCGTGACCGCGTAGATGACGCCGAGCGGGAAGTGCCTCACGAAACCGAAGTGATGCTGGCCGGAGGCGAACGCATCGAGATCGAGCAAGTGGCCGGGCGTCTCGCGGGCGAGTTCGGCGGCGAGTTGAAAGGTGTTGGTCGCGCGCGTGACCTCGGCCTCGGCGAGCGTGCGGGGTTTGCCGGCCTCGCGGATGAGCAGGTCAACGAATTCGAGGCGGCGGGCGTTGAGGGCGGCGGCGACCTTGCAGAGGAGTGCGGAGCGCTCGTAGGGGGCTTGGCGTGCGGTGGTCGCGGTGAAGCAGGCGTGGGCGGCGTCGATGGCGGCGGTGAGGTGGGTGCGGTCGCCGAGGGAAAACTCGCCGAGGAGTGCGCCGTCGTAGGGCGCGTGGACGGGGAACGTGGCGGCGGTGACGATGGATTCGCCGTTGATGATGAGGGGAGAAGGCATGACAGGGTGGAGGGCTCAGCCGTTGGCGGGCGTGTGGCCGCGTTTGCCGTTCACGAAACGCACGGCGATAAAGACGAGGACGACGGTGCACAGCAGCATGACGGTCGAGAGCGCGTGGATCTCGGGGGTGATGCCTTTGCGCTGACTGGCGTAGATAAAAATCGGCAAGGTGGTGATGCGTGGACCGGCGGTGAAGTAGGTGATCACAAAGTCATCCAAGGAGAGAATAAACGCCAGCAGCGCACCGGCGGTTATGCCCGGCATGGCGAGAGGCAACGTGACGCGGCGAAAGAGATTCCAGCCGCCCGAATAAAGGTCGCAGGCGGCTTCATCGAGGTTGGCGGGCAGGCTGGCGAGCCGGCTGCGCACGGTGAGGGCGACGAAGGAAATCTGAAACGTGACGTGGCCGATGATGATGATCGGCAGACCAAAATCGAAGATCGTGTGAACGTGGCGCATCACGCTGATCATCACGACGAGCGCGGCGGCCATGATGATCTCGGGGGTGACGACGGGCAGGTAGAGCACGTTATCAAAGGCGGTGAGGTTGCGACGCGTCCATGGCAGGCGGGCGAGCCCGAAAGCGAGCGCGGTGCCGAGCACGGTGGCGATGACGGTTGATACGGTGGCAACGACCACGGTGTTCCAGGCGGCTTGGTGGATGTCGGCGTTGAGCCAGAGGCGCTCATACCACTTAAAAGTGAAACCCTTCCATGCGAGTCCCACGCGGGAGTCGTTGAACGACTGGATGACGACGCCGATGAGCGGCAGGTAGAGCAACGTGAGCGCGAACAGGCCCAGCGCGTTCACCCATGTAGGGAGTTTTCTCATACGAGCTCCTCCCGTTTTCCGCCGAAACGGGAGAAGAGCGCGATGATGAGCAACGTGAACAGGATCAACACGAGCGAGATCGCGGCGGCGTAGGGCGGGTTGCCGCTGCCAAAGGCGAACTGGGTTTGGATGAGATTTCCGATCAGCATGAAACGCGCTCCGCCCAAAATGTCGCTGACGATGAACATGCCCATCGCGGGGATAAACGTGAGGATCACGCCCACGAAAAGCGCGGATGAAGTCTGCGGAAGGATGCCGTGGCGGAACGTGCGCCAGCGTCCGCCGTAGAGATCTTGCGCGGCTTCGACGAGGTTCCAGTTGAGTTTTTCCGCGGCGCTGTAGAGCGGCATGGCCATGAACGGAAGGAACGCCGTGATCATGCCGAGCAACGTGGCGAAGGTGCTCGGGAAAAGCGCGTCGCCCGGATCGGAGAAACCGAGCGCGGCGGCGACGCGGGCGATCACCGACTCGGGCCCGAGAAGGATCAACCACGCGTAGGTGCGCACGATCAAGTTGGTCCACGACGGGACGGTCAGCGCGATCAACCAAAACATGCGGGTGCGGGCCGGGCGGGTGGCGATGAAGAACGCCAACGGGTAGGCCAGCAGCATGCAGATCGCGGTGGTCGCGGAGGCGATCCACAGGCTGCGCAGCAGGATGTAGCCATTGGCGGGCGACCACCCGAAGGAGCCGAAGCCGGCGAGGCGTTTGAAGGCATCGATGGAAAACGCCCACTCGACGCCGCCCGACGGGCTGCGCGTCGCGAAGGCGATGGCGAGCAGCATCAGCAGCGGAAGGATAAAAAAGAAGCCGAGCCACAGCATCGCGGGGCTCACGCAGAACACCCCGATCCGGCGGAGGCGCGCGGCCGTGGACAAGTTGCCGCGCCAGACGACGAGCGGCGGCGTCTCAGGCATAAAGCACCCTTAGGTTTTCGGCGGGCAAGCTGACGGTGATCGAGTCGCCGGGGCGCAGGCGGGTGTCGCCGGAGAGCGTCAGGCGCAGGCCCTGCGGGTCGAGCCAGACCTCTTGGTGATCGCCGCGGTAGATGACCTCGCGCACGATGCCATCGACCCGGTTGGCGCAATCGGCGGGCGCGGGGAAAACGATTTCACCGGGGCGGATGCAGAGCGTGGCCTCGGGCTCCGTGAGCGGGACGGCGGCACGCAACCGGCCGAGCGGCGTGGAGACCAAACTGGTGCTCGCGGAGTCGGGTAGGCGCTGGGCGGTGATGAAGTTGGCCTGGCCGAGAAACGAGGCGACGAAGCGGGTGGTGGGGTTTTTGTAAACGTCCTCGGGCGCGCCTTGCTGCACGATCTGGCCCTTGTTGAGCACCACGATGCGGTCGGAGACGGTGAGGGCTTCGTCTTGGTCGTGCGTGACGAGAATAAATGTGCCGCCGATGCGCCGGTGGAGGGCGCGCAATTCGAGCTGAAGCGCGACGCGCAGGTTGGCGTCGAGGGCGGACATCGGCTCATCGAGGAGGAGGACGCGCGGCTCGTTGACGAGGGCGCGGGCGAGGGCGACGCGTTGTTGTTGTCCGCCGGATAGCTGGTGCGTGCGGCGGTCGCCCAGGCCGTCGAGGCGGACGAGCGCGATGGCCTTATCGACCCGCGGGCCGATCTCGGTTTCGGGCACGCGACGGGAGCGGAGACCGAAGGCGATGTTGTCGCGCACGTCGAGGTGCGGGAAGAGCGCGTAGCTCTGGAAAACCGTGTTGATGGGCCGCTCGTTGGCGCGGGCGTGGGTGATGTCGGCGCCGTCGAGATGGATGTAGCCGCTGTCGGGTTTTTCGAGTCCGGCGATGAGGCGGAGGAGCGTGGTCTTGCCGCAGCCGGAAGGGCCGAGAAGGGTGATGAACTCGCCGGGCTTCACCGTGAGGTCCACGTTGCAGAGCGCCTGGGTGGAGCCGTAGGTTTTGTGAACGGCGATGACCTTGACCGACATGGGGCGGGGTTGGGGCGGTGGGGCGTGAGGCGCGGGGGCGACGACCGGGGAACGGCCGCCGCCCGTGCGGAAGGAGAGGCGTTTGGCGGAGCGAACGCGGCGCGGTTATTGAGCTTTGATGGCGGTCCAGGCCTCGATGCGGAGCTGTTCTTTTTCGCCGACGCCTTCGAGCATGTGGAGGCGTTTTTCGGTCTCGGCGTCCGGGTAGATGGACGTGTTGGCGAGGTCCTCGGGCAGGATGAACTCCTTGGCGGCGAGGTTGGGCGTGGCGTATTTGGTCCAGTTGGAAATCTGCGCGCCGATCTTGGCGTCGAGCACGTAGTTGATAAATGCATACGCGAGGTCGGGGTTGGGGGCGTCCTTGGCGATGCAGAGCTGGTCCACCCACATCGGCGCGCCTTCCTTGGGGATGACGTAAACGAACTTGCCGGGGTTCTCGGCGATGGCGCGGCCGGCGTCGCCGTTATAAACGATGGCGTAGTCGGCGGTGCCGCCGACGACCTTGTCGCGACCGGCGACCCCGCCGTCGAAGCCCATGAACCTCTTCGAGCCCTTGGCGCCGGTGAGCAGGGAGATGGATTTCTTCAAGTCGGCGAGTTCGACGCTGTTGACGGGTTTGCCTTGGTAAAGGTTGGCGTAGCCGAGAGCCTCAAGCGTTGAGTCGATGAGCACAAAGCGACCCAAGGCTTTCTTGGGGTCAAAGAAGGCGCTCGTGGAAAAGCCGTCCTTGGGGAGCAGGTTCGCGCGGATGATCACGCCGGTGGTGCCCCATTGGTAGGGAATCGAGTAGGCGTTGCCCGGATCGTAGGACGGATTCTGGAAACGAGGGGCGAGGTTTTTGATGTTTGGGATTTTGGAGTGATCGAGCTTTTTTAGCACGCTCTGGGCGATGGCGGCCTGCATCTTGAAACCGCCGCCGACCGCGCACACGTCGAAGGTGCGGGAGCCGCCGGCGACCATCTTGTTGAGGGCCTCCTCGGGGTTTTCGAAGTTGGTCTCTTTGACGATGCAATTAAACTCCTTCTCGAATTGGCGGTAAACCTCGGTGTCGATGTATTCGGACCAGTTGAGAACGGTGAGGACGGGCTTTTCGGCGGCGGCGGCGGGGGCGGCGAGCGCGATGAGGGAAACGGCGAGACTGGCGATACAACGCAGCGACCAGGCGGCCGAGCGGAAACCCAGATAGGGGGAGGACGGTTTCATAAGAGAAAACATGAGAGGGGCGGTTGCATACGCGATGCCAAGGCGAATGGGAAAGAGAGGGGGTTTTGTAAATCGTTTAGCAGTGATCGGATCGCGAGCACGGGGTGGGCGGGGCGCGGGGTGATGCCTTCGTGCGATTCGCAATCGTTCTAGATGCGGATAGAGCTGTTGAACGGATCTCCGCTTGCCGGGGGCGTCGACGGCCTATTCCGTAGGCTATTATGGACGTGATTTTTCTCGGCACCGGCACTTCGCAAGGCGTTCCCATGATCGCCTGTGACTGCGCCGTGTGCACCTCCCCTGACCCCCGTGATGCGCGCACCCGCACCTCGATTCACGTCATCATGGACGGGCTTTGCGTTCAGGTGGATGCGGCCCCCGAACTGCGTCTCCAGTGCCTGCGCGAGAAGATCAATTGGATCGACCTCTTCATCCTTACTCACGGTCATGCCGACCACATCGCCGGCATGGATGATCTGCGCCGCTATTGCGACCTGCTTGGCGGGGTCGCCATGCCGGTGTATTCGACCGAAGAAGGCATGAGCCGCGTGCTGGCGATGTTCCCTTACGCTATCGCCGAGCGGCCCATCGCCAAGGGCTATGTCGCGTTCAAGCTCCAAAGCATGCCTGACCGGCTGGAGCTGCCTCAGGGATCGATCGAATCAACCCTGCTCCCGCACGGCGGCGTCAACACGCTTGGATTGGTGTTCACCGAAAAAAGCAGCGGGAAAAAGTTCACCTACTACACCGATTGCAAGCGTGTGCCGAGGGAAGGCGTCGCGTTGGCCAAGGGCTCCGACGTGGTCGTCTTGGATGGCCTCCGTCCCGATGTTCACCCGTCCCACATGAGCGTGGGCGAGGCTCTCGCGGTTGCCGCCGAGATCGGGGCTCCGCAGACTTTCCTGACTCACATCACCCACTTTATGGGTCACGCCGAATGGGAGCAAAAATTGCCGGCGGGAGTGAAGTTCGCGCACGACGGGCTGCGGTTGGGGCTCTGAGCGGGACGCGACCTTTCACGAGGAAATCGGGCGACTGGAGTCGGGACCTCCCGGTCCCGAATGCTTGGTCTTTCCGAGACGGGGTCGGGAGACCCCGTCTCCACCCGGACATGTCGTTCGTTGGGCTGGCGGTGGCTCGAAAGGCGGACCGTGACCGGCCGAACCTTACTTGAGGATCATTTCCTTCACCGTCTTACCGGCGGGGATCATCGGGAGCACGTGCTCGGTGTAGGGCACGATGACGTCGAGGAGGAAGGGGCCGTCGTGATCGAGCATCTCCTGGATGGCCTCGCGCAGCTCTTCCTTCTTGATGACACGCCGACCCTTCACGCCGAAGCCGTCGGCGATCTTCACGAAGTCGGGATACAGGCCGGCGGGATTATCGGGGCTGCCAATATTGTCGTGGTGACCGAGGACCGTGTTGCCGCGAACCGAACCGTAGAAGCGGTCTTCCCATTGCACCACCATGCCGAGGTGCTGGTTGTTCAGAATCATCGCCTTGGCGGCGATCTTCTCCACGGCGGCAGTGGCGAGCTCCTGGATGTTCATCAGGAAGGAACCGTCGCCGTCGATGTCGATGACCTGGCGATCAGGGCAGGCGACTTTCGCGCCGAGGGCGGCCGGGTAACCGTAGCCCATCGCGCCGAGACCGAGCGAGCTGACGTAGCGGCGGGGCTCGTCAAAGCGGTAGAATTGGGCGGCCCACATCTGGTGCTGCCCTACGCCAGTGGCGATGATCGCTTCGCCCTTGGTGAGCTCGTAGAGCGTCTGAATGGCCTCCTGAGGGAGGATGTGTTTGTTGTCTTCGAAGCTGAACGGGTAGTCGCGCTTCCAAGCGTTGATTTGCGTGATCCAAGGCTTGATATCGGGCGGGGTGAACTTGGCGGCGGCCATCAGTTCGTTGAGACGGGCGAGCGCGTGCTTGATGTCGCTGACGACCGGTAATTGGACACGCTTGTTCTTGTTGTGCTCAGAGGGGTCGATGTCGATGTGGACAATCGTGGCGTTGGAGGCGAATTTGGAAACGTCGCCGGTGATGCGATCATCGAAACGGGCACCGAGGCACAGCACCAGATCGCTCTGGTCGATGGCCCAGTTGCCGTAGGCGGCGCCATGCATGCCGAACCAGCGCATCGAGAGCGGGTGCGACTCGGGGAACGCGCCGATGCCCATCAACGTGGTTGCGACCGGGATGCCGGTCTTTTCCGCGAAGGCCTTCAGGTCACCGTGGGCCTCGGCCGAGATCAGGCCGCCGCCGGCGTAGATGGCAGGCTTTTTGGCGGCGGAGATCAGATCGAGAATGCGTTTGAGAACCTCATCGCTGGCCTGCGGGAGCGAGCCGAGCGTAGGGTTGGCAAAGGAGATCGTGGCGGGGAATACCGGGGTGAGCTTGGCCTGCTGGACGTCCTTCGGAATGTCGATGACCACGGGACCTGGGCGGCCGGACTTCGCGAGGTAGAACGCTTCTTTGATGATGCGCGGCAGGTCGGCGGCATTGAGCACCAGGTAGCTGTGCTTAACGATCGGCAGCGTCATGCCGAAGAAGTCGGTTTCTTGGAAGGCGCTCTTGCCGATGAACTTGGTGAACACCTGACCGGTGATGGCAACCATCGGGGTCGAGTCCATGAAGGCGTCGGCGATGGCTGACACGAGGTTGGTCGCACCGGGGCCGCTGGTGGCCATGCATACGCCGACTTTGCCGGTCGCGCGGGCGTAGCCCTCGGCGGCGAACGAACCACCTTGTTCGTGGCGGGGGAGAATGACGCGCACTTTGTCGGAACGGGCGAAGGCCTGGTGCAGCTCTTGAGAGGCCCCGCCGGGGTAGGCAAAAATGACTTCCACGCCTTCGCGGGCCAGCGACTCGACCACGACGTCAGCTCCGTTCATGGCGCGGCCAATTTCAGATTGGGGGAACGATGAGGGGGCGGTGGACGATTTCATAGGCGTTTAGCGTGATAACGTAAGGGCGAGAGAAAACCGCCGGGCCTGGTTGCTGGCAAGAGCGGAAAGCGGGGGAGATTTGAGGTTGGTTTGCCGGCGGGCGTGTGCACTTTGGGCCGGATGCCTCGAATTTTGTTTATTGGTGATATTGTCGGTAAGCCCGGCCGGGAGATTCTGGCGGAGCGTTTGCTGCGCTTACGGGCTGATTTGAAAGTCGATGTGGTGATCGCAAATGGCGAAAATGTGGCGGCCGGTTCGGGTATCACCGGCACGCTCGCCAAGAGCTTGCTCGGGATGGGCATTGATGCGCTCACCCTGGGCGACCACGTCTGGGATCAACGCGGGTGGGACGACGAGATCGATGATTTTCCCACAGTCTGCCGCCCGGCCAATCTGCCTGCATCTTGCCCGGGTGCAGATCACGTTATCCTGGACGTAAAAGGCTTTCGTTTGGCGGTGTTTACGGTCCTCGGCCGCACGTTTATGGGGATGAAGGCGGATTGTCCGTTTTTAGGGGTCGACGCCGTGCTCAAAAAACTTGACGGCAAGGCCGATGGTTTTTTGGTGGAGATCCATGCCGAGGCGACGAGCGAAAAGATCGCTTTGGGCTGGCATCTTGATGGTCGCGCGGTCGCGGTGCTCGGCACGCACACGCATGTGCCGACCGCCGACGCGTGCGTGCTGCCCAACGGCACGGGCTTCATGTGCGACGTGGGCATGACGGGGCCGTATGCCTCGGTGCTTGGACGAGAGGTCGCGCCAGTGTTAGGGCGGTTTATCGACGGGATGCCGCGCCGGTTTGAAGTCGCCGAGGGCGATGTGCGCATCTCGGGGGCGCTGGTGGACTACGACGAGTCTGCGAAGCGCACCACCGAGGTGAGACTGATCACGGTGCGCCGCGGCGGCGCACGGTGAAACAATGGAGGGACGACCTCCGTGTCGTCCTTTCTTAGCTCCCTCGGATCAGTTGTGCACCACGCCGGCTTCCTCGTAGATGCCGAGGCGGCGGTAGCGCTCGTAACGATTATCCAAGAGGGCCTCGGCATTTAGGCCGCGCAGGTCGTTCAGGTGTTTCTGCAGGGCGTAGCGCAGGGTGGCGGCGGCTTTGGCGTAATCGTTGTGAGCGCCGCCGAACGGTTCGGTGATGACCTCATCGACCACGCCAAGCTTTTCGAGTTGGTCGGCGTTGAGCTTGAGGGCCTCGGCGGCCTTGGGGGCGGCGGCGGGGTCTTTCCAGAGAATCGCGGCGCAGCCTTCGGGCGAGATGACCGAGTAGTAGCTGTTCTCGAAAATGAGCACGCGGTCGGTCACGCCGATGCCGAGGGCGCCGCCGGAGCCGCCTTCGCCGACCACGACGGAGATCGAAGGGACGCGGAGCATGGCCATCTCACGGAGGTTGACGGCGATGGCTTCGGAGACGTGCCGTTCTTCGGAGCCGAGTCCCGGGTAGGCACCGGGGGTGTCGATGAAAGTGATGACGGGGAGACCAAATTTCTCGGCTGTCTTCATGAGGCGCAGGGCCGTGCGGTAGCCTTCGGGCTGGGGCATGCCGAAATTGCGGGCAATCTTTTCCTTGGTTTCGCGGCCTTTTTGTTGCGCGATGATCATGACGGCGTCGCCGTTGAAGAAGGCGGTGCCGCCGATGAGGGCGCGGTCGTCGTTGAATTGGCGGTCGCCGTGAAGTTCGACGAAGCCTTCGCAGATGAGATTAACGTAATCGAGCGCGTAAGGGCGCTTGGGGTGGCGGGCGATCTGCACCTTCTGCCACGGGGTGAGGCTGGAATAGATTTCGCGTTGGGTGGCGGCGATCTTGCGCTCGATGGCGGTGATCTCGCTGGCCACATCCAGGTTGTTCTCCAGGGACTGCTGACTGAGCTGTTCGAGCTGGGCGCTGAGGTCGCGCAGGGGCTTCTCGAACTCAAGGGTGTAGACAGGTTTTTCCATGTGAAGCAGGGGAGGCTAGGCGGGAGGCTCCGCCGCTGTCAATTGGCCGCATTCCTCCAGCCGGACCAAGCCGTGAGCCAGAATGTAGCTCAGAGTCCGGCGTGTAGGAGCCTGCTTGCAGGCGATTCTCAGGCGTGCGCACATCTTAACGTTTTCGCATGCCGCTCATCGCCCGTAAACGGCCTCCTACCTTTTCGGACCACGGGTTACTGCACGCCGCCTTGGTGCGCGTCGGGGTTTTTGAGTTGGTCTTTCCAGCTGAGAATCTTCGCCTGGGCACCGTATTTTTCGGCCGTGGCCTTATCGCCTTTTTCCATCCAGATGCGTGACAGGGTGGTGTTGATGAAGAGATCGTCGCTGCGGATCGCGTGGGCTTTGTCGGCGGCGTGCAGGGCGTCCTCGAAGCGACGCAGGCTGAAATGAATCTCGGCGAGCGCGTGCCAGGCCTCGAAGGACTCCGGAGCGGTTTCGGTGGCGCGGGCGAGTTTGGCGAGGGCCGCATCGGTGTCGCCCATCGTGTAGTCAAACGTGGCGTCTTCGATCAGCGTCTGGAGTTCGGCGTCGGTCATGGTTAACACAGAGGAGGTGGCGGGCATCGAGGGCCACAAAAAAGCCGGCCCCGTGGATAGGGCCGGCGAAATGAGGGCGGTGAAAAAGCTCAGGCCTTCGGCGCGGTGCCGACGATGGCGAGGCTGAGCTTAATCTCGTTGGCGACCTTGTCCTCGTTTTGGCCGGGCTTGATGCCGTAATCCGAGCGCAGGACGGTGAACTCGCCGCGCACGACGAGGAGGTCGCCCTTGTTGCCGGGCTTGGTGCGTTTTTCAAGAGCGTCGGCGAGGTAGGTGAGCTTGACGGGCACGGTGACGTCCTTGGTCACGCCCTTGAGCGTGAATTTCCCGGCGGCGTCGGCGGTCGTGGTGGTGCCGGCGGTCTTCACGTTGTTGAGTTTGACGAGTTCGAAAACAATCTCGGGATGACCGGCGGCGTCGATCCAGCCGTCGCCAATAAGATGGTCCGTCATCGAGCTGTTGGGCACCTTGAGGGAAGCGGCGGCAACTACGATTTTGCCGGACGTCGCCGCAGGGGCGGCGGGATCGAAGCTGACGGTGCCCGAGACGCCGCCGGCGGTGCCGGTTATCGGCTCAAGGAGGGAGTCGAGGTTAAACTGGACGGCGTTGACGCCCTTCGGGTCTTTGAAATCAAAGGAGGTGGGGGCGGCGGTGAGCGAGGTGGCGAGGGCGAGGGAGGCGAGGAGGAGGCGAGTGGCGTTCATAGGTGAGAAGAAGGAGGAGGATGAGTTAGCGAGCTTTGCGACCGACGAAAGTGATCGAAAAGAGCACGATACAGAGGAAAAGGCTGAGGGCCAAAAGTTCCACGCCGGGCATGAAATGGTTTTGATAGGTCACAAACTCGATGCCGGTGACCTCATCGACCTGTTTCACGGGGATCTGGGTCTTGGTCCAGCCGCGGTTCCACCCGGCGGCCGCCCAGAAGGAGAAGGAGAAGAGGACGAAAAACCCGGCGAGCATGCGGAAGAGAATCCGCCATGCGGGTGTGCCGGGGGATGCAGGTGACGGCGGTTGCGGGGAAGCTTCGATCATGCGACTGGATTGTAAGCAATGCCTTGAACACTAAAGCGCAAGGAGTTCGCCGGTTATTATCGTCACAGGATTAACATCGCATCGCCGTAGCTGAAGAAACGGTATTCGCGGGCGATGGCTTCGGAGTAGAGCTCTTTGAGCCAGGCGATGCCGTCGGTCGAGCCGGGCGTGAGAAAGGCCGAGACGAGACACAGTAACGTCGAGCGCGGCTGGTGAAAATTGGTGATGAGTGCATCGACGCCGAGAAACGTGCGCGGGGGGTAGATGTAAATGCCGGCCTCGGCGAAGTGCGGGTGTTCGAGCGGCGAATCATGGCGGGATAAAAAATCCTCGATGGAACGCACGCTGGTAGTGCCCACGGCGATACGGCGTCCGGTGGCCGTGCGGGTGGAGGGGAACAGCGCGCGCTGCGTGGCGACGGGCAGCTCGTAGAGTTCGCGATGGATGGCGTGCTCCTCGACGGTGGCCGCGTCGATGGGTTTGAACGTGCCGAGACCCACGTGAAGAGTGTTTTCGGCCGTGGAAACGCCACGGGCTGTAAGGGTGTCGAATAACTCGGTGGTGAAATGCAGGCCGGCGGTGGGTGCGGCGACGGCGACCTGACGGGCGCGGTCAGCGTAAACGGTCTGGTAACGCTCGATATCACGGGGACGCTCGGCGGCGGGATTGGCGCGCTCGATGTAGGGCGGCAGCGGCACATCACCGAGGCGGTTGGCGACATCGACGATGGACTGGCCGGCGGGCGTGGTGAATCGAATCAGCGCGGCGCCTTCGGGATCTTTGGCCATAACAGCGCCACTGAAGTCATCGGCGTGGGCGAAGGAGGCCCCAATCGGCAGTTTTTTGCCGGGGCGGACGAGGCACCACCAGATATTGTCGCCGTGCGTGGTGTCGGGACGGAGCAGGAGGCACTCGATGACGCCTCCGGTGGGGCGGTGGGCGTGGAGGCGAGCGGGGAGGACGGCGGCGTTGTTACGGAAGAGCGTATCGCCGGAGTCGAGGAATTGGGGGAGATCGGCGAAAGTGTGGTGCGCAACGCTGCGGGTGGCGCGATTGATGACCATGAGGCGGGAGGCGTCGCGGCGGGTGGCGGGCGTTTGCGCGACGAGATGCGGGGGGAGCGAGTAGTCGAAGAGATCGGTCGAGAGCGGCACGGGAGGGAAAATGAGGCTTGCGATTGCAGGGAGGGCGAGTTTCTTCCGTGCTTCTCGCACAGGCCGATGTAGCTCAGTGGTAGAGCAGCGGTATCGTAAACCGCAGGTCGTCAGTTCAATCCTGACCATCGGCTCCAGTGTTTAGTTCATCTGTGGTAAACCACGGGTCGGATGCATTTTCAGCGGTAGGCCGCCTATTTGCAGGCGCGGTTAGGAATGCGAGCGAGTCGCCGATTGTTGCTACGCTCAAAACGCGGCATATCGGGCATGCGTAAAAGCCGTCAATTAACACGTGCCGGTGGGCGCTCAAGTTTACCGATGAGGCGACGATGAATGCATTTAATGGCTTCTAAATCCGTGCGGTGGAGCATTTCTCGCAAACTTTATATCTCTCTTGGAGGTGCGCTCCTGTTTGCGGCGCTGTTGTCGGCTCTTGGCCTATGGGGTATGTTTACGAGTAATCACGCATTGCGGTCCGTTTATGTGGATCGCGTGGTGCCCTTGGAGCAGCTCAAGACGATCGCCGATGACTATGCTGTGTTGATCATTGACACCGTAAACAAAGCGCAATCGGGGCGTATCACCGCCGAAGAGGCGCTTGCCAGCGTAAAGCAGGCCACGGATCGCATTCAGCAGAAATGGGCGGACTACATGGGGACCTCCTTGACTCCCAGGGAGGCGGAGTTGGCGGCGGAGGCGGAGACACTTTTTCTACCCGCCAATGAACGCGTGGCGGCTTTATCCGCTGCGCTGGTGAAGATGTCGGGCAAGGTCCCGAACCAACTCGATAAGTTCGATGGGCCGCTCTATGATGAGATCGACCCGATCGGGGGTAAAATAACCGAGTTGGTGCAGCTGCAGCTCGATGTGGCGCGAGCGACCTACGACGAGGCAGCAAGGCGATTTCGCCTGGTGTGTCTGGTGACGATCGTTGGGTTGGGGGTGGGGGCTGTAGTGTTGATTGTGTTGGGCACGATGATGATTCGCAGCATTGTGCGTCCGCTCCGGGGCGTCAGCGATTCGTTGCTAAGTGGTTCGGAGCAGATCGCGTCGGCGGCGGGACAGGTATCCAGTTCCAGTCAGGCATTAGCGGAAGGTGCGAGTGAGCAAGCGGCCTCGTTGGAGGAGGTGAGTTCGTCGTTGGAGGAACTCTCCAGCATGACCAAGCGCAACGCGGAGAATGCCGCGGCGGGCAAACAGTCGGCCAATCAAGCCCGCATGGCGGCCGAATCCGGCGCCCAGGAAATGCAGCGCATGCAGGCGGCGATGGATGCGATCCAGAAGTCATCCAGTGATATTTCGAAGATCATCAAGACGATCGATGAGATCGCGTTTCAGACCAATATCCTCGCGCTCAACGCAGCGGTGGAAGCCGCTCGCGCCGGCGAATCCGGCGCCGGGTTTGCCGTGGTCGCCGAGGAAGTGCGTTCGCTGGCGCAACGCTCCTCGGCGGCGGCCCGGGAGACTGCCGACAAGATTGCCGACGCCGTGCAGAAGAGCACGCAAGGGGTTCAGCTTTCCGTCTTGGTGAATACGGGCCTTGGCGAGATCTTGTCCAAGGTGATCGAAGTCGATAAACGGGTGGGCGAAGTTGCCGTGGCTTCTCGCGAGCAGAGCGAAGGGCTGGTGCAAATCAACGCGGCCATTTCTCAGCTGGATAACGTTACCCAAACAAATGCGGCCAGCGCCGAAGAGAGCGCGGCCGCCGCCGAGGAACTGAATGCGCAGTCGGTGGAGTTGCGGACCTCATCCGCACGACTGGTCGAAATCATCGAGGCCTCTAACTCCGCTCAACAACGCGGTTGAATGCACGAGAGCGGCGGTCGGCTTGAAGACCTTATTTTTTGCCACCACCGAAGCCGAAGCGTTCGGCTAGCATCAGGCCGCCAGCTACTAGCGCCAAAGTCCCGAAAACCCACGAGGGAAGATCGATATCGATAAGAATATTAAGGCCGACGAGGACCAGGTAAAGTGCGAGTGCGATGTGTGCCATGTGGTTTTGATTTTTTTGAGTTTGGAGGGATGCGGAAAATGAGGAATCAGGTGGTGGCTAAGGATGCTTGGGCGAAGACCACCTCGATTTGCAGGGGTTTGCTCGTTTCGAGGTGCACGTCGCGTTGGGGGAACGCCATCAGGATGCCGGCCTTCGTGAAGGCTTCGGCGATGCGGTGGCGCAGTTCGCTTTCCAGGTCTTTGCGTCCTTCAAGCGCACTCCAGAAAGACGCCTCGAAGTTAAGCGCACTCTCGCCGAAGTCGGTGAATACGACGAGCGGGGCCGGATCCTTCATGACGCCGTCGATGCCTCCCAGCACTTCCTCCAGCAAACGTGCGACCTCGCGGGTCGGTGAACCGTAGGAAACGCCCACGTGTATTCGTGTTCTGATGACATCATCGGAGAGCGTGAGGTTGACGACATTCTCTTCCAGCAGGCGGCTGTTGGGGACGATGACGTGCGTGTTGTCGCGCGAGCGCACCAGCGTGCTGCGCGGGCCGACGCGCTCGACGGTCATCTGCTGGCCGTTGATTTCGATGACATCGCCTTGGTTCACCGGACGCTCGACGAGAAGGATGATGCCGCTGATGAAATTGCCGATGAGGTTCTGGCTGCCGAAGCCGATGCCCACTGCGAGGGCGCCGCTCACCACGGAAAACTGCGTGAGCGAGAGATGGAAGAGGTTGATCGACGTCAGAATGACGATGAGGAAAAGCCCGTAGAACGAGAGGGTCTGCCAGGCGGCGCGCCGGCCGGTGTTCATGCCGAGGCGGTGAAACACGGTGCGGCCGATGAGATCACTCGCACGGCGCGCGACCCAGTGGCCGGCGAAGAGGAGCGCGATCACGGCGAGGATGGTCTTCACGCGAACGGGCTGGTCGGTGATGGAAAACACCTCGTAGTTCCAGGCCTCGGTGAAGTGGCCCCGGGTTGATGCCAGCGCTTCCCGCCATGTGACGGCGTTCACGTGGTCGCCGAGCTCCTCTTTGAGACGGTTGCGTGCGGTCGTAAGGTCGGCGAGGTCCGCCAGCTCGCGTTCGTTGACGGCGACCCAAGCGGTGAGGTGCTTCACTCGATCCGATACCCAAGATTGCCGGGAATGGGCCGGGGCGGCGGTGTCGGCGAGGCGCACTCGCAGGTCCTGCAATTCTTTGCGGCTAATGCGCAGTTCGGTGAAGCGGGGGCGGCGGGATTTTTGCAACCGCTCCAGCGCGGCATTATTGGTCACCGCCCACGCTTTCATTTCGGCGGGCGTGCCCTCGCGGGTGAGTGTGCGGCGACGCAAGTCGAGAATCTCGCCAAAGGTGGCGAGTCGGTCGCGTTGCGCCGCGAGCGCGCTGAGTATGAGATGCACGGTCTGGCGGTCGGCGCGGCGTGATTCGAGCTCATCGTCGATGGTCGTGGCCACTGCTGCCGTGTTGCGGCGCTCCGTGCTGATGACAAGGCGGGCAACCTGTTCGACTTGGTCGCGCGCCGCATCGAGGGCTTCGTCGAGCTCTTCACGCCGTTTATCTTGCTTGGCCTTCGCTTCAGTGAGATCGGACTCGGAGATGACCAGGTGAGTGTGCAACCACTTGAAGTCGGGTCTCAGCAAGACGAGCTTCGGCTCGACGAGCGACTTCTGGAGTTTGAGGGTCTCGAGGGCTTTCTCGGAGAGCAGAACGGTTTCGTGAGCCTGCCGACTTTCCAGTTCGGCGAGTCGGAGTGCTCCCTGGGCGTTGGTGTGGTTGGCTACGGCTTCGACGGCTTGCCGCGCGGTGCGGCGGAGACGGTCGCGATCGTCGAGTTCGTCGCGGGCGTCGGCAAGGGCGGTCGTGGCATTTTCGACGTCCGTCTTGAGACGGGTTTTGGCGTCAACGAGGTAATCGCGTTCGGCGTAGAGCTGGTCGAGGAGGCGCAGGCCGTGAGGCGGTTTAAGGCGGACCTCGGGCGGGCGCGGATTCTTGGTGAGCTCGGCGACTTCGGCAGCCTCTTTGTTCAGACCGGCGGCGTGTTGAAGGGTGAGGAGCTGCTCTGCGTAGACGCCGTCGAGGCGTGCGAGGATGACGATCTCCTGAGTCAACCAGAGAGCGGTCTCACCGGGTTGGTCGGCGGAGAGTTGTTCGAATTCGGCACGTGTGCGGGCGATCTCTTTTTGCAACGCGGCGCGACGGGCGTTGATGGTTTCCGGGGTGAATTCGGGTTCCGCAGCGGACGCGGCCTGCGCGGTGGGCGCGGGCGATGCGGTTGGCAAAAGGCCGGGTATCGCGCTCGCGGCGGCTGCGGGGCCAATCAGTGAAAGGAAAAGTGTGAAGCCGAGAGCGGAAGGACCGCGAAGAAGCGAAGAAAGGAACATGAAGACGGACCGCGAATAAATTCGAGGAACCGAATCATGCGCCTAGTCGCTGGCAAATACCATGGGGTGTTCCCCCACCGGCTTATGCGCAAGCGCGCTTTGTATCCGCCGGGTAGGACATGGGAAACACGACGCGGAAGGTGGTGCCGGATTCCGCCGAGCTGGCGATCTCCAAGCTGGCATCGAGCAGCTCGCAGAGGCGCTTAACGATGGATAACCCGATGCCTTCGCCAGGTTGATGGCGCGAGAGACCGGCCGGGTCGTCGGCGCCCTCGGGGGGCGGAAGGACGTTGGATGTTTCACCGCGGAGTGCGGTGGTTTTTTCGTCTGATTCCTTGGCGCTCGCAGTCGCTTCTTGCAGGCCGGCGACCAGCGGTGCTCCGGCGTGCGACAACAGGCCGGGGCCGGTGTCTTTCACCATCAACCACCAGTTGGTGCGCTCTTCGCCCCAGCTCACGTTGACGCCGCCGCTTTCCGTGTATTTGAGCGCGTTCGTCAGAAGGTTCTGCAGGAGGCGACCTACTTTTTCAGAGTCGCCTTCGACGGAGAGGCCGGCGGGGCCGCGCGCTTCCAAGAACAGCCCGCATTCGCGGGCGAACGGCTGGTTGCCGTCGCATTTGGCCGTAACGAATTCGGCGACGTCGAACCGGGAAACTTTGCGGTGTTCCTGGCCGGCCTCCAAGCGGGCGAGGTCCATCAAGCTTCCCAGCATTCCGGTTAGGCCAAATACGCCTTTGCGAAGGAGGGTTGCGAATTCGGCGCGTTCGGTTTCGGCGATGTTGGGGTGGTCGATGAGTTGCGCGGAAAGGTGGACGCCGGCGACGTCGTTGCGCAGATCGTGGACGGCTTGGCGAAAGAGGGTGGCGCGGCGGCGTTCGATTTCGTGGATGCTGGTGAGGGCGCTGCGGAGGTCACCGACGCGGCCGGCGGCTTCCGCTTTTTGCATGCGTTCGTATTGAGCGGCGCTTTCGCTGATCGTGTCGTTGACGAGGGATAAAATCTGCCGGTTGGCCTCGACCACGACCGCGTGGTCCAACTCCGGGTGGTCTGCGGCAATGCGCGCCAGCTCGTCGAACAGGCACGACTGGAGGTGGCCGCATTCGTTGATGAGTTCCTTCAACCGGTAGCCTTGCTGCCAGCGATGCAGGCCGTGCTTTACCTCTTCCAGCTTTTTGTTGATCTCTGCGGTCTTTTCATCGGCGCCGCCGGCTCGGAACTGTAACTTGAGCTCGAACGCATCGAGCATCTCGGGGATGTGATCGAGGAACTGGCCCACCGAAAGGGAATGACCGGTGGTTTGGCCGGGATCAGCGCCGGCGGCTTCGCGCCAAGCGAGCAAGATGGCGTCGCGGCGCGCTGCCAGATAGCCGCTAAGAACACTGAACTGTTCGTTCCGGGAAAGGATCATTCCCAGGCGACGATGTTTGAGGGAGCACCAAATAGCGATGGGGTTTTGAGAGCGAGGTCAGGCTGGACCGGCGTTTGATGCATCCATTGGGCACGGCTGACCGTTTCGAGGTGGGGTCGGGTCGTCTTGGTTAAATCTATTCTTCAGGGAAACAGTTCAACTCCGCCTTGGTCTCAGTAACATCGACATGAATCCTTACACATCCGCTCCGTCCCTGTCCCGTCGCGATGCCCTTAAGCTTCTTGGAACCTCCGGCCTGCTGGTCGGATTTGGTCTCGCGGGCGGAACCCGTTCCTTCGCTCAAGCCACGAACGTGCCGGCCAGTTCGGAGCGCGGCTTCCAGCTCCCCTCGCTCGCGTATTCCTACGATGCGCTCGAACCCCACATCGATGCGCGCACGATGGAGATTCACCACACGAAACATCACCAGGCCTTTATCACCAATCTGAACAAGGCCCTGGCCGAAAAACCGGAATTGCTGGCCCTCGGGGGCGAAGGCCTTCTTGCGCGTTTGGCCGACACGCCGGAGCCGCTCCGCACCCTGTTGCGCAACAATGTCGGCGGGCACATGAACCACGCGTTTTTCTGGCAAACGCTCAGCCCTGCGGGCGGCGGCAATCCCGGCGGGGAGTTGGCAAAGGCCATCGATGCGGGTTTCCAGTCGTTCGATAACTTCAAGGTGCAGTTCGCGGATACGGCCATGAAACGCTTCGGCAGCGGTTGGGCCTGGTTGCTGGTCGAAGGCGGAAAACTCACGATTCGGTCCACGGCCAATCAGGACTCACCGTTGATGGACGGCGCGATTCCCGTGATCGGTCTGGATGTGTGGGAGCACGCTTACTACCTGAAATATCAAAACCGCCGGGCTGACTACGTCACGGCCTTCTGGAACGTCGTTGATTGGGAAGCCGCCGAGCGCAACTACGGGGCGGCCAAAGCCGTTTAGGTTGGGCAAAGGGCACCGTGTGCGGCACCCTTTTTTGAGGAAAAAAAAGGCGCTGCGGTGAAGCAGCGCCTGACAACCGAACCATCGCCTGCGAGCAGGCTCCTACCTTCGGATTAGAGGTATTTGTCGGTCACCGCGCCTTCCGAGGCGGTGCTGACGAGCTTCGCGTATTTGGCCAATACGCCGCGAGTTTCCTTCGGCGGGAGCGGCTTGTAGGCGGCGAGGCGCGATGCGTAGTCGGCGTCCGGGATCAGCAGGCTGATGGTGTTCTTGACCGCATCGATTTCGATGAGGTCGCCGTTACGAACGATGCCAATGGGGCCGCCCTTGGCCGCCTCGGGGGTGATGTGGCCGACGTCGAAACCATGCGAACCGCCGGAGAAACGTCCGTCGGTGATGAGGGCGACGTCTTTGATGAGACCACGCCCGGCGACGGCCGACGTGGGGGACAACATCTCGCGCATGCCCGGCCCGCCGACCGGGCCTTCGTTGCGGATCACGACCACGTCGCCTTTGACCACGTCGCCGCGCAGGATGCCTTGGAGTGCGTCTTCTTCGCTCTCATAGACCTTGGCGATGCCCTTGAAGTAGAGGCCTTCCTTGCCGGTGATTTTGCCGACTGCGCCGCCGGGGGCGAGGTTGCCGCGGAGGACGCGGAGGTGGGTCTCGGCTTTGATCGGCTGGTCGAAGGGGTGGATGATGTCCTGCTCATGTGGATACGCGGGGTAGGGCTGAACATCGCGGAGGGATTCGGCGACCGTCTCGCCGGTGCAGGTGAGGCAGTCGCCGTGGAGAAGACCGCGGTCGAGGAGCATCTTCATCAGGGGGCGGATGCCGCCGATGCGGATGAGGTGGCTCATGCCGTATTTGCCGAAGGGTTTGACGTCGGCGAGGAGCGGGACGCGGGCGCCGATGGTCTTGAAGTCGTCGAGCTCCACGTGGACGCCGGCGGAGTGGGCGATGGCGAGGAGGTGCAGGACGAGGTTGGTGGAGCCGCCGAGAGCAGTGCAGACGGTGATGCAGTTCTCGAAGGCTTTTCGAGTGAGGATATCGCGAGGCTTGATGCCCTTCTTGAGCATGGCCATGACGGCGGCGCCGGCGCGTTCGCAGTCGTCGCGCTTTTCCCTGCCGATGGCGAGTTGGGCGGAGCTGTTGGGTAGGCTGAGGCCGAGCACCTCGATGGCGGAGGCCATGGTGTTGGCGGTATACATGCCGCCGCAGGAACCGGGGCCGGGGATGGCGCATTCTTCGACCTGCTTTAAACCGGCGTCGTCGAGCTCGCCCTTGGCGTGTTTGCCGACGGCCTCGAAGACGGAGACGATGTCGAGGGGCTTCTTCTTTTCGGTGTCCTGCGGGAGGAAGCCGGGGAGAATGGTGCCGCCGTAGATAAAGACGGCGGGGCGGTTGAGGCGGGCGATGGCGATCATCGCGCCGGGCATGTTTTTGTCGCAGCCGCCGATGGCGATGAGGCCGTCGAAGCCCTCGGCGGCGACGGTGGTCTCGATGGAGTCGGCGATGACGTCGCGGGACACGAGGCTGTAGCGCATGCCGAGCGTGCCCATGCTGATGCCGTCGGTGACGGTGATCGTGTTAAAATAGACGGCCTTGCCGCCGGCAGCGTTGACGCCTTTGCGCGCGTGGTCGGAGAGTTCGCCGAGGTGGACGTTGCAGGGCGTCATGTCGCTGGCATTGGACACGACGGCAATCTGGGGCTTTTGGAAGTCTTCGTCGGTGAAACCAACGGCGCGTAACATGGAGCGGGCGGGTGCGCGGTCGTTGCCGTCAACGACGACGGAGGAATGGGGGCGGGGCGTGGCGTTGGAAGGCGTGAAGCACATGGGATTTAAAAGGCCGACGAAACCAAGCGGAGGAGGGCGGGGCAAGGTGAGAGTTGCGGGCCGCCGAACGTTCCTCCGGCTGTAATTTCAAGGGTTGCGTCGGGTTGCGGCGACCGCATCACTCTCCGGCTTTCTTCCGCATGGCGTTCAACCTCAAAAAAGTGCTCAAGGCGCTGCTCTTTTCGTCGAGCCAGCCTCTCTCGATCAAGGACATCCAGACGGCGTTTGCGCGCTTCCATGACCAGGCCACGCTGCCCACGGCCGTGGTCGATCCGACCGCCGAGGGTGCCGGCTCCGAGGGTGAACCCGCCGAGGTTCCGGCCGAGGAACCCGTTGCGCGCGTGGCCGTCGAAGGTGAAGCGGTCGAGGCATTGATTTCTCCGCCATCCGAAACGGATGCCGAGCTCTACCAAGACGTGCCGTCACTCATCACCGCCGCGCAGATCCGGGGGGCGATGGACGAACTCGCCGCCGAGCTCCGAGCGGCGAACGACATTTATCTACTGATCGACGGGGCGAGCGGTTATCGGCTCGTCACGCATCCGCGTTTTGCCCGGTGGATTCGTATTCAGCGCGACGAACCGGCGCCGGCCAAGCTCACGCAGTCGGCGCTCGAAACCCTCGCGATTTGCGCCTACCGCCAGCCGGTCACTCGCACTGAAATCGAGACGATCCGCGGCGTGTCGGCCGAGGCGGGTCTCAACAAACTCCTGGAGCGCGAACTCGTTTACATCGTTGGTCGCGCCGACCTGCCGGGGCGGCCGTTGCAATACGGAACCACGGATAAATTCCTGGAGTTCATAGGGGTGAAATCACTCGTCGAGTTGCCCGCGTCGGATGTGCTTTCACCACGCCAGATCGACGAGTGGCTCAAGAACGCCATCAACGCCACGCCGCCGGCCGACGCCGAGATGGGCTTGCCGCTGGAGGAAGGGGAGGGCGATTCGCCGAACCTCGAACCCGTCAACGTCCAGCATGTCGAGGACACCGAACCGGCGTTTGAAGTTGCCCCGCCTGCCGAAGCGTTGCCCATTTCTGAATCCGAGGTGCCCGCAGCCAAGGATAACGAAGACAAACCCGCCTCCGCCTGATCATGTCCGATCCGCTTCAACCCATCCGGGAACAAATCGACGCGCACGACCGCCAGCTGGTCGAGTTGCTCAATAGCCGTCTCGCGCTCGCCGCCGAGATCGGCAAACTCAAGCGCAACTCCGGCGGACAAATCTACGTGGCCGAGCGCGAGGACGCGGTGTTCCGCAAAGTCGCCGCGTTGAACCAAGGTCCGATCAAGAAGGAGGCGCTGCAGGCGATCTACCGCGAGATCATGTCGGCGGCCATCGCGCTCGAAAAACCGTTGCTCATCGCCTACCTCGGGCCCGAGGCGACTTACACACATGCGGCGGCGATCAAGAAGTTTGGCGCGAGCGTGGACTACTCGGCAATTGCCACCATCTCGGATATTTTCACGGCGGTCGAAAAAGGGGAGGCCGACTATGGCATCATCCCGATCGAGAACTCCACCGAGGGTTCCGTGCGCGAGGCGCTGGACGGTTTTGTCGAGAGCGACTTGAAGGTCGTCGCGCAGGTTTTTCTGGAGATCAATCATGCGCTGATTTCTTCCACGCCGATGGATAAAATCGAAAAAGTTTACTCGAAGGATCAGGCGCTCGCGCAGTGTCGGGCCTGGCTCCAACGCCACCTGCCGCACGCCCAGTTGGTCGATACGGCGAGCACGGCCAAAGCCGTGCAGATCGCCAAGGATACGCCCGGCGCGGCCGCCATCGCCGCAGAACTCGCCGCGCAGGTTCAGGGCGTGCCGGTGCTTGCGAAAAACATTCAGGACCAAAACGACAACACGACGCGCTTCTTTGTCGTGGGCAAACGCCCCTCGGGCCCGGTCGGCGGCGGTCGCGATCTCACCAGCTTGGTGATTTCGCTCGGCGACGAGGCGGCGGCGCACTCGGGCTCGCTGTTGAAAATGTTGATGCCGTTCGGTCAGCGCGGAATCAACCTGTCGAAGGTCGAGTCGCGTCCGAGTAAACGGCGTCCGTGGGATTACTTGTTCTTCATCGACGTGACCGGACACTACGAAGACCCGGCGATGAAGGAAGCCATCGCGGAGCTGAAACAATTCTGTCCGCTGGTGAAGTGGCTTGGTAGTTATCCGGCTGCGCAGTGAAAGTAGACGCGGCGTCCCGCCGCGGTTTTTGGGGGTTCTTTTTATACAAAGCGGCGG